>NZ_SBJL01000001.1:0-30000 GCF_004634425.1 Vitreimonas flagellata
CATGTCCGGTTCGATGAGAGGGATGTGGAAACGGAGTATGGTCAGGCTCCTCAGGCACCGCCAAACGAAAGAGGCGGCAACAGCTACGCCCGGCCTAACACCACCGCGCCACATCCCGACTCTACGAAACCAAGCCTAACTGGGCCATCGGGCAGGAACGGCTTGATTGAAGCACGACGGTCATGCGGGTAGACGCCCAACCTATGAAACGCTTGGTGCCGCACGATCCTCTCTGGGCGCAGATCTATGAGCATGAGGCGAAGCTGATTGCTGACTTGATGGACGGCTCGGCGTGCATGCTGCATCACATCGGGAGCACCGCCATCCCCAATCTTCAGGCCAAGCCAGTTATTGATATTCTCATGGAGGCTGTGTCGCTGCAGGCCGTCGACGACTGCGCGGAGCGCCTCGAAAAGTTGGGCTACGAAGCTCGCGGAGAGTATGGGATCCCGGGCCGCAGGTATTTCAACAAGAAGCCAACTGACGTGACAGTCGCATTCCATCTTCATGCCTACCTTGCTGGCTCGTTCCAGATCAGAAGGCATCTTGCCTTTCGAGATTGTCTGATCATGAAACCTGACGTCGCGGCGCGGTACGCCGCACTCAAGGCCGACTTGAGTTTTGCTGACGGGACTCTGAAGCCCGAATACCAGAAGGCAAAACAGCCCTTTGTTGACCACGTTGCGCTTGAGGCTGTGCGCTACTTTGAGCGGAAGAATTGAAGCCCGAGCGCAAGCTTGAACGTCGCATTCCGGCGAATTTTGTTGAAAATGTCGGTGCGCATTTCAGCGAACGCTGATTCCCTTGCGTTGTGAGCAAGGGAGGCGGCGATGATGGGAGAGAAGTCTGGCGCGCAGGGCCAGCTGTTCTATCAATTCAACCTCGATGAAGTGGTTCCTGCCGATCACATGCTGCGTAAGATCGATGCGGTGCTCGATTTGTCCGATCTGCGAGCGCAACTGGCGCCGCACTACTCTCACATTGGCCGCCCTTCGATTGATCCAGAGCTGATGATCCGGATGCTCCTCATCGGCTATTGCTACGGCATCCGCTCCGAGCGGCGCTTGTGCGAGGAGGTCTCTCTCAATCTCGCCTATCGCTGGTTTTGCCGGCTCGGCATTGAGGATGCGGTCCCCGATCATTCGACCTTCTCGAAGACCCGCCACGGCCGCTTTCGCGACGCCGACATTCTGCGCAAGGTGTTCGAAACGACGGTCAGGACCTGCATGGACAAAGGCCTAGTCGGGGGCGAAGGCTTTGCAACCGACGCCAGCATCATCCGCGCCGACGCCAACCGGCAAAATCACATCGATGGCGGCGACGATCACGATTGGACCGGCGGCGGCGGCGGTGGTCGCCCGAGCCGTGCGGTGAGCGAATATCTCAAAGGCCTCGATCGCGAAGCCGCGCCGCCAAAAGAGATTTCCCTCTCGGATCCTGCGTCACGACTGACCGCAGCGGTCGGTAGACCCGCCTTCTTCGGCTGGTGCACGAATTACCTGATCGATGTGAAGCACGCCGTGATCATGGACGTTGAAGCGACGCCGGCGTTGCGCACGGCGGAAGTCAACGCAACCAAGGCGATGATCGATCGCGTGGAGCGCCGTTTTGGCGCTAAGCCAAGGCGGCTCATCGGCGACACCGCCTATGGCACAGCCGAAATGCTTGCCTGGATGGTCGGCCAGAAGAACATCGAGCCGCACGTGCCGGTGTGGGAGAAGGGCGAGCGCGAAGATGGGATCTTCAGCCGATCCGACTTCGAGTACGACGCCGAGACCAACAGCCTCACCTGCCCAAATGGCAAACGGCTCGTCCAATTTCGGCGCACCTATCAGACAGAGCGTAGCGGCGTCACCAAGGCCAACACTCGCCTCTATCGCGCCAGCAAGCACGATTGCGACGCGTGCGCCTTGAAACAACAGTGCTGTCCTGGACAGCCGATGCGCAAAGTCACGCGCAGCGTCCACGAGGCTGCCCGCGACGTGGCGCGCGCCATCAACGCCAGTCCCGAATTTCAGCAATCACGTCGCGAGAGAAAGAAGGTCGAAATGTTGTTTGCGCACTTGAAGCGCATCATGAAGCTCGACCGTCTGCGCTTACGTGGCCCATCGGGCGCGCACGATGAATTTACCCTCGCAGCAGCCGCGCAGAACTTGAGGAAACTCGCAAAGGTGCTCTTCGCGCCGCCCCCGATAGCGGCCTCAGCCTAGAGCGAGCACGCACCACCGGGCGGCTCGAGCCGCCGGGCGATGAACTTCGACGCAAGCCTCCGACACAACAGCAGGGGCCGAAGATCTCTCGGACATTTTCAACAGCATCGGCGAATAGCGGACATCGCTTTCCTTCTCCGGCATGGGCGGGAGAAGGTGTCAGCGAAGCGGACGGATGAGGGTGGGTGGTTCAGAATTGAGCGCTGCATCTTCACGCGCTTTCGATCCTGACACTCGCCCCCTCATCCGGTCCTTCGGACCGCCTTCTCCCCCGCGCGGGGGAGAAGGGAAGCGCGGATAGATACGGGGATAGCGTCCAATCTATCCGCACCCCTTCGAAGCCAGCGCATACTCCAGTGCATGGAGCATTACACACTCACCAAACCCATCGCCGAAATCTGGACCAGCGCGCGCGCTATGATCACGCGGCTGCGCGGTCTGATCGGCGCCGAGCAATGGCCGTACGCGCTCGAAGCCTTGGTGTGTAAGCTCGTTCTGCTGGAAGCGCTGGCGCTCGCGCCTGCCGCGCCGAAGCTGCCGCCTATCGGCTGCCGCTCTATAATGAAACTGCCCGCGCCGCCACACGAACGCGCAAAGACCTATGCGTTTTGCCTCGGGCCGCGCGCCAAGCCGCATCCCGCGCGCATCCGCTTGCTAGGCCCAGCGCAATCGCGCGCCAAACTCGAACGGCTGAAGCTCGTCCGCCAAAAGCGCATGCCCGAAGCGCAACGTATCGTGCGCCGCATCGGCGCGCTCAGCTGCGGGCTGGAAAAGCCGCTGCGCTACGCCCAACGCCTCGCGCGCAAGTTCGCAAAAGCGTCCAAGAAATTCCTCGCCAAGATCGCACTCAAGCGCCAACCCGCTCGCCCTATGTCGATTAGCGCCTCCAACGCGACACCGAACAACCCGTCTGGGCCGCGGCGCGTGCTGCGTATGGGCTCACTGATTCAAGCTAAAACTCTGGCGTCATTCCGGGGCTCCGCGCTGCGGAGAACCCGGAACCCCGGGGCAACCGCACAGCTGGCGGCCCTGGATTCCGGACCGCGCTCCGCGCGTCCGGAATGACTGAGTAAAAGCGCGTTCAGCAGAACAGCGCGGCGCCGACGCGCGCCTATGGCCGCATCCCAAACGCACTCGGCCCGGTCTCCGCGCCGCGCTGCGCCAACTCCGCCCATTCACACAATAACGGCCGCGTATCGCGCGGATCGACAATCTCTTCCGCGTAAAACGCTTCCGCCGTGCGAAACGGCGAGCGCAGCGCTTCCGCCCAAGCACGGATCTCAGCCAAACGCTTTGCCGGATCCGCGCTCGCTTCGATGTCGCGCTTGTAGGCCGCCTCGATGCCGCCCTCCATCGGTAGCGAACCCCAATCGCCGGACGGCCAGCAATAACGCATCTTCGTCCGCGTCGGATTCATCATCGCCGAACCGGCCAAGCCAAACGCCTGCCGCACCACGATCGAACACCACGGCACACGCGCCTGATACACCGCCGCCATCGCTTGCACGCCAAGTTTCACAACACCGCTGCGCTCGTGCTTGGCGCCCACCGCAAAGCCGGGGCAGTCGACGAGATGCACCACCGGCAGATGAAACGTCTGCGCCAGATCGACATGCTTGATCAGCTTGCGGCATACGTCCGCCGTCCACGCGCCGCCCAAGAACATCGGATCGCCGGCGATCACCGCAACCGAATATCCATCAAGCCGCGCAAAGCCCGTAATCAGCCCGCGCCCCCATTGCCGGCCCGTCTCAAAGAACGACCCCGCATCAACGCACGCTTCAACAATGCGTCGCATCTTATACGGCACGCGCCGATCGCGCGGCACGACGTTGATGAGCGTCGGATCGCGGCGCTCGATTGGATCGCCGTTCTGCACGCGCGGCGCCTGCTCATGAATGGAAGCGGGAAGGTAGGAGAGAAACTTTCGCGCCGCCGCGAACGCCTCCGCTTCGCTCGCGACGATATCATCAACAACGCCGTTCTTGCCGTTGATCTCCGCGCCGCCCAAGCCTTCCTTGCCGACGTCTTCGCCGATCGCCTTCGCCACTGGCGGTCCCGCCACGAACACCTGGCTCAAGCCCCGAACCATCACGCTATAATGGCTCGCCGCCACGCGCCCCGCGCCAAGCCCAGCACACGGCCCCAACGCCAGCGCCACAACCGGCACGCTCGCCATGTTCGCCACAACCCATTCCCAGCCCGGCGTTTGCGGAATGTACGTGCGCGGATCTTTCTCCAGCATCTTCACCGAGCCGCCGCCGCCGGTGCCGTCGACAAGCCGGATCAGCGGCATACGATATTCATTCGCCATCTGTTCGGCGAACACGAGCTTCTGCCAGATCGCCGCGTCGCCCGCGCCGCCGCGCACGCTGAAATCGTCCGCCTGCACCATCACCGGTCGCCCGCCAATGTCGCCGCGCCCGATCACGAACGGCGACGCGCGAAAGCTCGCCAATTCATTGTCCGCGCCATAGCTCGCCGCGCCCGCGATCTTGCCCGTCTCGTGAAACGAACCCGGGTCGAGCAAAGCGTCCACGCGCTCGCGCACCGTGAGTTTGCCGGAAGCCTTCTGCCGGGCGACGCGTTCCTGGCCGCCCATCTGCTCGGCCAACGCCTCGCGCCGACGCAGCTCTTCAATATCCTTTTCCCAGCTCATGCCGGCGCCTCCCGATCACAGGTTGGCGGGGGCGCGGCAAAAAGAAAAGGCCGCGACTTACGCCGCGGCCCTTGGGCAGGTTGTTTTAGATCAGCTTAGAACGCGCGCCGCACCGTCACGCCGATCGTGCGTGGCTGGTTGGTGGCGAAGGCCAAGCGCGCCCGGCCGCCGCGTTCGCGGTCGAACGAGAGGTTGGCGTTTTCGTCCGCCGCGTTGTTGACGAAGAGCGTGACACCCCAATCGTCGCCCTCAACGCCCGCGCTGAGATTGATGATCGTGTACGCATCAAGCTCCAGATCGAGCGCGGTGACGTCGGCGCCCGTCGCGCCGCCGAACGGCAGACCGGAAACGAAATTGCCCGCGCCCGGTACCTGGTCGCCCGGTTGCGTGAAGCGGCTGCCGACGTGCTGCACCGAACCCGCGACGAACGCCTCGCGGCCTTCGCCGAGGATCGCCAGCGGGAAGTAGTACGCCGCCGTCGCCGCCACTTGGTATTCCGGCACGGACGCCAAGCGATTGCCGGCTTCGATGCCGCCAAGCACGTTGTCGTTGCCGTCACGGACGGTGGAGTCGAACTCCGCTTCCGTCCAGCTGCCCGCGACCGAGAGCTCAAGACCGTCCAGCGGCTGCCAGCCGAACTCGACCTCGATACCCGACGCATGCGCTTCCGGCACGTTGAACGAAATCCGCGATGAGCACGAACCCGCATCCAGCGTGACCTGGAGATCGGAGATCTCGTTGTAGAAGGCGGCCGCGTTGAACGTGTAGTTCGAGCGCGTGACCTTCACGCCGGCTTCGTAGTTCCACGACGTTTCATCGCCGTAGGTCTGGAAGCCGCCGAAGATCGCTTCATCCTCGTCCGAGCAGAGCGGCAGGTTGAGCGGGTCGTTGACGCCGCCCAAACGGAAGCCCTGGCTCGCCTGCACGTTGACCGCGATTTCATCGGTCACGTCATAGCTGGCGATGACGCGCGGGGTTACGCCGTCCGAAGACGTCGTATCCGTACGGTTGTCGCCGTTGGAGAACAAGCCGCCGGAGATGAAGTCGCGCTCTTCGCTGAAATCGTAATAGCGCGCGCCGGCCGTCAGGGTCAGACGGTCAGTGATCTCGTAGCTGGCTTCGCCGAACACAGCGAATTGTTCGATGCTATAGGGCAGGTCTGAGTTGTACGGGGAGTCCGGGCCGTAGCCGTTCGCCGTTGCGGCCGCGGTGCCGGCGCCGAGTGTCGCATCGGTGAAAGCGTCGTAACCTGGCGTCGGCAAACGCTGCGCATAGTCACGCTGCACGTCCGAATAGAACGCGCCGATCAGCCATTGGAACGGCCCGTCCGTATCCGACGAGAGCCGAACTTCCTGCGTGAATTGCTCAAGCTCGGTCGTATCGCGCAGGTTGGAAGGCAACAGCACGGCCGCATCCGGAAATGCCAGATCGACCGACACCGAGCCCGTCAACGCACTCGCATCGCGGCTCGCCAGGATGTTGCGGTTCACGAAGCTGGTGATGGAGGTGAGATTCACATCCCCCATGTCGTAATTGACCGTAAGATCGGCGAGGAAGGTTTCGTCGCTGAACTCTTCATCCAGCAACAAGAATTGCTGGCGCTCGTTGAACGTCACCGGATCGCGCGTGGTGGTGAAGGGATTGGCGAAGAGGTTGAACACCTCTTGGCGATTGAAGCCATTCACTTCGAGGTTCTGATAGACGATGCGCGGCGTCACGGTCAGGTCTGGCGTGACTTGCCAGGTTAGCGCCGCCCGCAAGCCCGAACGCGCGCCGTCATTGACGTCATCGCTTTCGCCGCCGCCTTCGCGCAGTGCATCGATGAAGCCGGCATATTCGGTGTGATAACCGGTGACGCGCAGCGCCAGCGTACCCGGCACCAGCGGCATGTTGATCATGCCTTTGAGGTGACCGCCCGTGCTGCCGCCGTCGATCGTGTTGACGTTGGCTTCGACGCCCGCCGAGAAATCTTCAAGGTCTGGCTGGTTGGTGATGTAGCGGATCGTGCCGCCGACCGAACCCGAACCGAACAGCGTGCCTTGCGGGCCGCGCAGCGTTTCGACGCGATTGAGATCATAGAGATCAAGGTCCGGCGTGAACAATGAAAGCGAGATCACTGATTCATCGAGATAGACGCCGACTTGCTCTTTTACGCCCGGCTGGTCGCGCACGATCTGGCCGGCGGACACGCCGCGCAGCGAAACTTGGCTTTGACCGGGCCCGAGGTTCTGGATCGACATGCCAGCGACGTTGCGCGAGATGTCTTCCAAGTTTGTCGAACCCGAACGCTCGATATCTTCTTGCGATTGCGCATTCACCGAGAACGGCACGTCCTGGATTGTGCTTTCCCGCTTGGTCGCGGTGACGATGATGGTCTCGTCGTCCGCGTCCTGAGCGTACGCGCTCATCGGCGTCATCGCCGACAGCGCGAACGCCATGGCCATTGCGCTGACAGCTGTCAGCAATAGCTTGCGCTGCTTCTTCATAATTCCTCCCTCCGTGCACCGACGACTTCTGACGGTCGCTCAGTCCAGCGTTAACGATGCGCCTGCGCTGGGCGGTCTGCCGTCACAAACGCTTTTGAGGGGAAAAGCAGGGAGGCGAGCGCGGTGGTCTCGCCTAATAGGCGCGCTTACAGCGCCATATTGTCGATCAGCCGCGTCTTGCCCAGCCAAGCCGCGGCGAGGATGCGTGCGTTGGAACCGTCGCTCACCGGCGCCAAAGTATCAGCGTCGCGGATCGCGACGTAATCCACACTGGTGAAACCAGCGGCGATCAGGTGGCGCGCGGCTTCGGCTTCGGCTTCGGCGAGCGGTTCGCCTGCGTGCACGGCCTTGATCGCGTCGTGCAGGATGTAATTGAGGCGCGCGGCGATGCGGCGTTCGTCTTCATTGAGATACGCGTTGCGCGAGGACATCGCGAGGCCGTCATGTTCGCGCACGGTAGCGCAGCCGGTGATCGCAACTGGGATGTCGAGATCATGCGCCATGCGCTTGATCACGAGCAGTTGCTGGTAGTCCTTCTCACCGAAGAACGCGGTGTCCGGCAGCGCCTGCAATAGGAGTTTCGTGACCACCGTTGCGACGCCGCCGAAGAAGTGCGGACGGAATTCGCCTTCGAGCGGTGTGGAGACATCGGCGACGATCACATTGGTCGCGAAGCCCTGCGGATACATCACGCTCCGCTCCGGCGCGTAGAGTAGATCGCAGCCGGCGCTTGCCAGCATGTTCGCATCGCCCGCTTCGTCGCGCGGATAGCGTTCGAAATCTTCGTGCGGTGCAAATTGGCGCGGGTTCACGAACAGACTCGTCACCACACGGTCGCACCGCTCCTTCGCAGTGCGCACCAAAGAGAGGTGCCCCTCGTGCAACGCGCCCATTGTCGGCACGAGCCCAACTGTAAGCCCCGCTTTGCGCCAAGCAGCGATCGCGTAGCGCAACGCTGCGACGTCGCGGACAGTAGGGAGGGCGGAGCCAGTCATGGTCGCCACATCGGGCGGCGGGCCGCGCACGTCAAGCGACTTAAGCGGGCCTTAACCTCGATGAGCGAGGTTTTAAGCATGAGTGTTCGCGCAGCGTCTCTGAGAAAGAGCATCGCAGCGCCCGCCAGCCTGGGCGGGTGTCTTCGATGAGCCTTGCGCATTCCTACGATCCGCCGCCCGCCGCCGCGCCGCGCCAAGCGCATGTGATCGTTGTCGGAAACCAGAAGGGCGGGGCTGGCAAGTCCACCGTCGCGATGCACATTATCGTCGCCTTGATGCGCATGGGCCGGCGCACTGGCGCGCTTGATCTCGATGTGCGCCAACGGTCGTTGACGCGTTACATCGAAAATCGCGCGCGCTGGATCTCGTCGCGCGGCGTGAAGCTGCCTGCGCCGCAGATCATCGAATTGCGCGAGAGCGCACAGCGTTCGCTTGATCTGGCTGAGCAGGAAGAAGAGGTCGCGTTCCGCTCGGCGCTGCGGCGCTTGTCCGAGACGTGTGATTTCATCGTCATTGATTCGCCGGGTGGCGATTCGTACCTGGCGCGCACAGCGCATGCCTGCGCCGACACTTTGATCACGCCGCTCAACGATTCATTCGTCGATTTCGACCTGTTGGGCGACATCGATCAGGACAATGCCGAGATCGTCCGGCCCTCGATCTATAGCGAGATGGTCTGGGAAAGCCGGAAGAAGAAGGCGCAAGGCCAACGCACGCCAATCGATTGGGTGGTGCTACGGAACCGTACATCAACCTCGAAGATTGAAGCCAAGAACAAGCAGAAGGTCGGCGAGGCGCTGAAAACGCTGTCGAACCGGATCGGCTTCCGCATGGCGCCGGGCCTGTCGGAGCGCGTGATCTATCGCGAACTTTTCCCGCAGGGCCTGACGCTGCTCGATCTCGACGCCGACGGCGGCGAGGGCGAAATGCGCATGACGCATTTGGCCGCCCGACAGGAGCTGCGCGACCTCTTCATCACCCTGAAGCTGCCGATGCTGGAAGGCGAGCCGCTCAAGTTCTGAGGCTCGACCGCGTTCGAGGGCCCGTCTAGGGTCGCCCGCTTGCTCACGCTCGTCCTCCTCGCGCTCGTCGCCTTGTTTCTATTATTGTTTGTGCTTCGCGTCGGCGGGGCGCAGAGGCGGCTGATTCTGGCCCGCTGGCCGGCGGTGCTGTTCGCGGGTGCAGCATTGGTTGCGATCGCGAGAGGGGCGATCTGGCCTGCCTTAGCTTTGGGCAGTATGGCGGGCCTCATATGGCTCTTATGGCCAAGCTTGGCCGCACCACGCACTGCCAAAGCTTCAGCAACGCCGCCGCCAGATTCAGCAGAGGATGCTCAGGCGCGCGCCATTCTCGGTGTCGGCCCCCGTGCAACAGAATCAGACATTCGGGCCGCATACCGCGCCAAGATGAGGCGGGCGCACCCCGATCAGGGCGGCGCCCATAACGAGGCCGCGCGGCTCACGGCCGCGCGGGATCGTCTCCTGAAGAAGCTTGGCGGGCGCTAAGCGCCGCCGGCTTATTCCATCTCTTCGGTGGTTTCCTCGGCCTGGTCGCCCTGGCCGTCGAGCGGCGCTTGGACGGCCGACATCGTTTCCACGACCATGCCTTGGTAGGTAGAATAGGGCGATGCTGCGCCGTTGGCGACCGTGGTGGCGGCGCCCGGCGTCTGCGCGTCTAGACGGCGGGTCGGCAAGCTGGCGAAGGTCGCGGCGTTGGGATCTTCGCGGCGGGCGTATTCTTCGTAGGCGCCTTCCACGAGGTAGGCGACTTGGTTGTCGCGGGCCGCTGCGGTTTCACCGCCCAGCACCACCACGATCACGCGGCGGCCGTTGCGCTCGGCCATGGTGGCGAGGTTGAAACCCGAGGCGCGGGTGTAACCGGTCTTAATGCCGTCGACGCCTTCGACCGAACCGATCAGGCGGTTATGGCTGCGCGCGGAGCCGCGCGCCCAGGAGAAGCTCGGCGTTGTGAAGTAATGATAATACTCAGGAAAATCACGCCACAGCGCTTGGCTGAGGATGGCCATATCGCGCGCTGTGGTGCGGTGGCGCGCGTCCGGCAGACCGCTGGCGTTAGCGAAGCGGGTCTCGGTCATGCCGAGTTCGCGGGCGCGCGAGCTCATGTTCGCGGCGAAGCGGGCCTCGGAGCCGCCAAGACGCTCGGCGACCAAGGTCGCCACGTCGTTGGCGGATTGCACGACCAGGGCGCGGATCGCCTGATCGACAGTAATGGAATCACAACCGCGACGGCGCGTGCAGCGCAGGCCAAGACGGGACGGCGGCTGGCGCGTGGCGTTGCGAGAAGCCGTCATGCGCGTATCCATGCTGACGTCGCCGCGTTCGATCGCTTCGAACAGCATGTAGAGTGTCATCATCTTGGTCAGCGAGGCGGGGAAGCGCGCCTCGTCGGCCTGATCCTCCAGCAAGACCTCGTTTGTCCGGGCATCCATAACGATGGCCGAATAGCGCTCCTGGGCCGAAACCGTAGGCGCTAAGCTGAGGGCGAAGACCGCCACGGCCGCACCCACAAAAACCCGCACTGTCTTCAAACCCGCTGACGCCATCTCAGACTGATCCCGCACTAATTCGGATAAATTCAGGCAAATCACGTGCCGCGCAGCTTACAGTTTCATTAGGCCGCCTTAAGCGACCGTTTCTGGCAAGGGTTAAAGCTGAGGTTTCCAACCGAAGCAGTCCTCGAAGCGGCCATCAAGGCTGTGGAGAAGTTGGTTAACGGGAGCTGAATCAAACGCCAGTCCGCTGCGCAGAACGCCCAAAATAACTGCATGGTGCAGTGCAGCAAAAAATGGTTGACTTCGCACTTGCAGCATAACATATAGGGGGCACGAGAGTCGCCGGCCTCCCCCGGCTTTATTGTTATGGAGACACCCATGGCCACTGCGAAGTCCGCCCCCCGCGCCGCCAAGTCGGCCACGGAAGCGTTTGAACAAGTCACCAGCGCATCGACGGAAGCGGTCCGCGAGAACATCGATCGCGGCATCGCCGCCCTTTCGGAAGCCTCGGCTTTCGGCAAGCAGAATTTCGAAGCCTGGATGGCCTCGGCTGCCGCCGCGCAAAAGGGCTTCGAAACGATCTCGGCCCGCACCGTCGCCTTCCAAAAGGACGCGATGGAAAAGCACGTCGCCGCCGCCAAGGCGCTGATGACGTCGAAGAGCGTTCAAGAATTCGTCGAAAAGCAAAACGACTACGCCAAGACCTCTTTCGAAGCGTATGTTGCTGAATTGACGTCGGTCTCTGACCTTGTCCAAGGCGTCGCCAAGGACACGATCGCGCCGATCAATGATCGCGTGAACGCCGCCGCCCAACTGATCCAAGCGGGCGCGGTTCGCTAAAAGAATCGACTTCGGAGCGTCGCTCCGAGGGGCTGAAAAACGGTCGGGCCTAGCTCAACAGAGCTAGGCCCGTTTCGTTTGCCGCTTCCCCAGGGGGCGCCTCGACGCTGTGCCAAACGCGTCAAACTGCTGTGGAGGGAATTTCAAGCCCTTCCCTCGCCGCACTCAATCCATAAATTGTTCAGCATGTGGGCGACAGGCTTTGAGTCTGTCGTGGCTTGGCGCGAGTTCAAACGTCCATGAGCGACGAGTGGAATGATCAGGGAGAAGGTGACGGCGGGGCCGATGGCCGCGTTGGCGCCAAGACTCTGACTCGCACCAAGAAGCCTTCGCTCTACCGCGTGCTCCTGCTCAATGACGATTACACCCCGATGGAATTCGTCATCTACGTGCTGGAGCGCTTCTTTCAGAAGAACCGCGATGAAGCGACCACGATCATGCTGCACGTTCACCAGAACGGCGTCGGCGTCTGTGGAGTTTTTACGTACGAGGTGGCCGAGACGAAGGTCGCCCAAGTGCTCGATCTCGCGCGGCGGCACGAGCACCCGCTGCAATGCACGATGGAAAAGGAATAGACCCGAATGGCGACATTCTCCCGCACGCTCGAACACACGCTCCGTCGGGCTCTTTCGTTCGCGAACGAGCACCAGCACGAGTATGTGACGCTCGAGCATCTCTTGTTGTCGCTGATCGATGACGATGACGCAGCTGGCGTGATGCATGCCTGCAAAGTCGATCTCGACAAGCTGCGCACGAATTTGGAATCGTATCTCGAGACCGAGCTCGACAGCTTGGTCGTCAACAATCGCGATCACGAAGAGCCACGCCCGACCGCTGGCTTCCAGCGCGTGCTGCAACGCGCGATGTTGCATGTTGACTCAAGCGGCGGCCGCGAAGTGACCGGCGCCAACGTGTTGGTCGCACTGTTCAGCGAACGCGAGAGCCATGCCGCGTACTTCCTGCAAGAGCAGGACATGACGCGCTATGACGCGGTGAACTTCATCGCGCACGGCTTGCCGAAGCGCGCGGGTGCAGCTCAATCGCGGCCGGTGCGCGGTGCGCAGGAAGGCGAAGACGGCGAGCGCGTGGTGAAGCAGGGCTCGGAAGCCTTGGCCGCGTATTGCGTGAACCTCAACAAAAAGGCCAAGGAAGGCAAGATTGATCCGCTGATCGGGCGCGAAGCCGAAGTGCTGCGTGCGATTCAGATTCTTTGCCGCCGCAACAAGAATAACCCGCTGCTGGTCGGCGATCCGGGCGTCGGTAAGACGGCGATCGCCGAAGGTCTGGCGCGCAAGATCAACGAAAACCAAGTGCCGGAAGTGTTGGCCGACGCCACCATCTTCTCGCTCGACATGGGTGCGTTGCTCGCCGGCACACGTTATCGCGGCGATTTTGAAGAGCGCTTGAAGAGCGTGATGAAAGAACTTGAGAACCACCCGAAAGCGGTGCTGTTTATCGACGAAATTCATACCGTGATCGGCGCGGGCGCCACGAGTGGCGGGGCGATGGACGCGTCGAACCTGCTGAAGCCGGCGTTGCAATCGGGCCAGCTGCGCTGCATGGGCTCGACCACGTACAAGGAGTATCGTCAGCACTTCGAGAAGGATCGCGCGCTCGCGCGGCGCTTCCAGAAGATTGACGTCAACGAGCCGTCGATCCCGGATGCGATCAAGATCCTGATGGGTCTGAAGCCCTATTTCGAAGAATTTCACAAAGTGAAATATTCGGACGAGGCTATCAAAGTTGCAGTCGAGCTTTCGGCGCGTCACATGGGCGATCGCAAGTTGCCGGATAAGGCGATCGACGTGATCGACGAAACCGGCGCCTCGATGATGTTGCTGACGCCGGATCAACGCCGCGAGAACATCGAGGTGTCGGACGTCGAGGAAGTGGTGGCGCGGATGGCGCGCATCCCCCCGAAATCGGTGTCGAAGAACGATTCCGAAATGCTCGCGTCGCTGCCTAACGACCTGAAGCGCGTCGTGTTTGGTCAAGACAATGCAATCGATCAGCTCGCCGCCGCCATCAAAATGGCGCGTGCGGGTTTGCGCGAGCCGCATAAGCCGATCGGCTCATATCTGTTCGCAGGCCCCACCGGCGTCGGCAAAACCGAAGTCGCGCGGTCGCTGGCGAACATTCTGGGCATCGAGCTGCTGCGCTTCGATATGTCGGAATACATGGAGCGTCACACGGTGAGCCGTCTCATCGGCGCGCCTCCGGGCTATGTCGGCTTCGATCAGGGCGGCTTGCTCACCGATGGCGTCGATCAACATCCGCATAGTGTGTTGCTGCTCGACGAAATCGAGAAGGCGCACCCGGATCTGTTCAACATCCTGTTGCAGGTGATGGACAACGGCACGCTGACGGACGCCAACGGCAAGAAGGTCGATTTCAGGAACGTCATCCTGATCATGACGACGAATGCCGGCGCGTCGGATGCGGCCAAGCAAGGTATTGGCTTCGGCGCGGGCAAAAAGGATCACGAGAATGAAGAGGCGATCAAACGCCTGTTCACGCCGGAATTCCGCAATCGTCTCGATGCTGTGATCAGCTTCGGCGGCTTGCCGCCGGAAGTGGTCCGCAACGTCGTGCAGAAGTTTATCATCCAGCTCGAAGGCCAACTCGCCGAACGCAATGTGCAGATCGAAATCACTGATCGCGCCGCGGATTGGTTGGCGGCCAAGGGCTATGATGAAAGCTTCGGCGCGCGTCCGCTCGGTCGTTTGATCCAAGAGCAGGTGAAGAAGCCGATGGCGGACGAATTGCTGTTCGGCAAGCTGAAGGACGGCGGCATCGTGAAGATCGACCTTGATCCGAGCGATGATACGAAGCTGAAATTCACCTACCACCAAGAGCCGCGCGGCTTGCTCAGCTTCGGCAAGAAGCCCGAGAAGGCTTAAGCGCTAAAGTCTCCAACAAAGAAGCGGCGGTCGCGCAAGCGGCCGCCGTTTTCGTTTGCGGCGGTTGTTTCGTAGGCGATTTTCATGGTTTCCGCATCGACACGTGCGGTAATCGCGCCTAAGGCCACACATTCTTCTTCGGCGGAGGCTGATGTGACTGACACGAACAACACGAGCGACATGCTGACCGGCGGCAACAAAGGCAACGCCCAGCTCATCTACATTCTCTATCTGGCGTCCATCATCGTGGGCGTCACCAGCATCATCGGCGTGGTGATGGCCTATCTGTCCAAGGACCAGGCGCCCGATTGGCTTAAGACACACTATAATTTCCTCATCCGCACCTTCTGGATGGGCCTGCTTTATAGTTTCATCGGTTTGCTGCTGATGATCGTGCTGATCGGCTGGATTGTTTTGATCGCCACGCTGATCTGGATGATCATTCGATGCGTGAAAGGCCTTGGCTATCTCGGCCGCGGCGAACCCGTGCCGAACTATCAAACCTGGATGATCCCGTAAGCGCTTTCGCGATTGCGAGTTACGAAACGGCGACGCGCAAGCGTCGCCGTTTTTGTTTGCGCAGCTATTCGATCGCAGCGGCGATTTGTTTGGCGATCTGTTCGAGTTCGGCGATGTCGGCGCGGTTGCCGTGGCCGTGGCCTGCGAGGCGTACGCCCTCGTAGCGGGGGATGATGTGGAAGTGCAGGTGGAAGATCGTCTGCCCCGCCGGCGCGCCATTGAATTGCGTGACGGTGACGCCGTCTGGATTGAGCGCTTTCGCCGTCGCCTTTGAAAGCTTGTGCACCACAGCCATCAGCGACGCGACGCGATCGGCCGGGAGTTCGATGAAATTCCGGGCGCGGCTGTTCTTCGGCACGATCAGCACATGGCCGCGCGCCTGCGGGAAGATGTCCATGAAGGCGAGCACGTCGGCATCCTCATAGACCTTCACCGCCGGAATCTCCCCGCGCAGGATCTTGGCGAAGAGATTGGTGTCGTCGTAATCGCCGTGAAGGCTCATGATGGAACTCCTGGTGCGGAGGGTAGCGAAGTGGGCTGAGGCCTGAAAGCCCGTTGCCGCTACGCGATCTGGCGGAGGCGCCAATGTCGCGCCAGCATGGCCCATGCTAGGAGGCGGCCATGAAGCGCCCCGAACAATTTGCGATGACGCCCGAGGAGAAAGTCTTCGACGCGCCCGACGCCGAGAAGCCCAAGGTCGTGAAGCCGCGCGACGCAGCGACCCTCATCCTGGTGCGCGGCGGGCGCGAAGTGATGATGGGGCAGCGCTCGAAGGGCCATGTCTTTATGCCGGACAAATGGGTGTTTCCCGGCGGCCGGGTCGATCTGCAGGATGGGCGGGCCAAGGCCGCGACCGAGCTGACCCCGGAAACAGAGGCGTTGCTGAAGCTCGGCGGCGTGATCCGCCGTGCGCCGCGCGCGTACGCCCTGGCGGCGACGCGGGAGACATTGGAGGAGACGGGCTTGGTGCTGGGCGGGCCGGAGGGGCCGGAACTGGACAAGCTCCAATTCGTCGCTCGCGCCATTACCCCGCCGTACCGTCCGCGCCGGTTCGACGCCCGGTTCTTTCTGGCCGACGCCGAGGCGGTTTTGGCCTCGTTCGAGCCGGTAGCCGGGGAAGAATTGCTGCACACCAAATGGTTTAGCCTGGACGACGCCGAGCGGCTGGATTTGCCCTCGATCACCCGGTTTGTGCTGAAAGAGGTCCGCCAGAGGCTGGCCGGCCAGGCGGTCGAGCCGCCCTTTCTGCGCTTTATGCGGGGCAGCCACCAAATGGACCGCCTTAAAAGTTGACTTCCCGTCGCCGGTGCGTATTTTCCGCGCCTTCGTTTACACCCCTCTGAGAATTTCGGGCCCCGTCCTATGGCTAAGAAGACCATCATCAAGATCCGCCTGAACTCGACGGCGGACACGGGCTATTTCTACGTGACGAAGAAGAACCCGCGCACGAAGACGGAAAAGCTCAAGTTCAACAAGTACGACCCGATCGCGCGCAAGCACGTCGAGTTCGTCGAAGGCAAAATTAAGTAAGTTCGCGCTCCGAGTGCTGAACTGAAGAGGCGGGCGCTGATGAAGCGCCCGCTTTGCTATTTGGGGTACAGGATCATTTGCGTGCAACGGAAGAGCGCGATGGTCTTACCCGTCACCTCATCCTTTACCTCCGCATCCCAGACCTGCGTGTTGCGCCCGCCGTGCACGAGCTTGGCTTCGCACATGACCGCACCTTCGCGGACGGTGCCGAGGAAGTTGGTTTTCACCTCGATGGTGGTGAAATTGATGGCGGTTTCCGGCTTTGAGATGAAGCAGCCATAGCCGCAGGCGCTGTCGGCCAGCGCGATGACGCTGGCGGCATGCAGGAAACCGTTGGGCGCGAGGTGATGCTCCTTCACGTCGAAGCGGCCGCGAATGTAGCCGGGCCGTGCCTCGGGCCATTCGAGGCCCAGATGGTCCGGAAGCTTTCCACGCTGACGTTCGGTGAGGGCGGCGGCAAAATCCATAACGCGTCTCCAGCGTATTGAATGCTAGGATAGATCCATGACGCTCCGACAAGTCAAAGCCGCCGTATTGCTCATTGGCGATGAGTTGCTCTCCGGTCGAACGCAGGATGTAAACCTGCGCGCGATCTCGAAATTCCTCGCGCCGCTCGGCGTGCAGGTCGTGGAGGCGCGCGTGGTGTCGGACGTGCCCGAGGCCATCATCGCCGCCGTCAACGATTTGCGGGCGCGCTATGACTACGTGTTCAGCACCGGCGGCATTGGCCCCACGCACGACGACAAAACCGCCGATGCGATGGCTGCGGCGTTCGGGGTGCATATCGACGTGCGCGAAGATGCGCGGGCGATTTTGGAAGAGCATTACAAAGGCCGCGTGCATCTGAATGAATCCCGTTTGCGTATGGCGCGTATTCCGGACGGAGCAACCTTGATCGCCAATCCAGTTTCGAAAGCGCCGGGGTTTCAGATTGGCAACGTGTTCGTGATGGCGGGCGTACCCTCGATCGTGCGTGGCATGCTGGAAGATGTCGGCCATCGCATCGAAGGCGGCGCGGTGGTGAAGAGCGCAACGATACGCGGCAAGGGCGTTGTTGAAGGCGCGATCGCCGAGGGCCTGGAGAAGCTGGAAACCGACGCGGCTGGCGCGGTGTCGTTTGGCTCGTATCCTTGGTTCGCGCCGGGCGATTACGGCGTGCACCTTGTGGCGCGTTCGGCCGTGCCGGAAGCGCTCGCGAAAGCGGCAGAAGATTTGAAGGGGCTCATCCTCTCCGTTGGCGGCACGCCGGAAGAGATCGAAGAGGGCGCGGCCTAAGCGCGCTTCCAGATTGCGTGCGTGACTTCGCAGCGCGTCTCAAAGCCGAGCGATTGATAGAGCGCGATCGCGCCTGTGTTGTGCGCGTAGGTGTGTAAGAACGGCGTCTCGCCATCGGCGATAATACGCGCGCCGACGGTGCGCATGAGCGCTGCGCCATAGCCGCGGCTGCGATAGTCCGGATGTGTGCAGACGCCGCTGATCTCGATGAAGCCCGCAATCTGCAAACGCTCGCCCGCCATCGCCACGAGCTTGCCGTTGTCGCGGATGCCCACGAAACGCCCGAGCATGTTTGTGCGGGCGCGGAATGGGCCGGGCTTGGTGAGGAGGGCCAGTTCTAGCATCTCAGCAGCATCCGCATCGCCGAGTGGCGCGATGTCGAAGCTGCGCTGTTCGGCGCTGAAATTCTTCCAAACCATCTGCAGGCCGAGCGTGCTGGCGACGAGTGCGGCGCCCGGCGGCGGTTTGGGCGGCCCCGGTTCGAGGAGCGAGATGTCGCCATTGACGGGGATGAGTTCGGCGAGCGCGGCGATTGCTGCGTCCGAAGCATCCGCGCACGACGCGAAGGGGCCGATATCGGTGCGAAAGCGCCGCGCCAACGCCTCGCCTTCGGAAAGGTGCGCCTGGCGTGTCGTCAGCGCCGTCCACGCCAGCTTGTCCAACGGGTGCATGCCATCCCTCCGCGATGGTGGCTATGTAGGCGCGGGCCGCAGGCGCCGCCGTCCTTGCGCGGCGGGGGCAAAGCCCGGTATCCAGCCCGCGGCGCGAGCGTGGCGAAACCGGTAGACGCAGCGGACTTAAAATCCGTTCGCCGCAAGGCGGTGCGGGTTCAACTCCCGCCGCTCGCACCAACGCTTAAGCCGCTTCGACGCGCGCGGTGTTCGTGTTGGCTTCGAAATTGAGCTTGCCGGCGTTGGCGAGGAGGTCGATGGCGGCCTCCGGGCTGAGGCCGAGCTTCGCCTCGCGCACGACGTCGGCAACGATCGCAAACAATTCCTCGGAGCTGACGCTGGGCCGGCCGGCCATTTTGGCTCTTATCAACTTGAGCAGGGCGTTGGGCGTGACGGCTTGGGGCATGGCCCCGAGGCTCTCTGCGAAAAACATCTGCGCCTCCATTGGCTGCAACCACCACCCAAGGCGATAGGATGAACTGATTCAGCCGCGCCCGGTGTGACACTTTGATGGTTCCTGACACGCTCCCCGTTTTGCCGCCCATACTCGATTACACCGGCGTGGCCGTGTTCGCGCTGACAGGCGCGCTTGCCGCGGCGCGAGATCGGCACGACATCATCACGTTCTGGTTCTTCGCCGTGTTTACCGGCGTGGGCGGGGGGACGTTGCGCGACCTGCTGATCGGCGCGCCAGTGTTTTGGGTGGGCGACCCAACCTATCTCGCGATCGGCTTAGTCGCGGCGTTACTGGTTTGGTTCCTCGCGCCGCATTTGGAACGCGCGAAAACTTTGATTTGGCTCGATGCGATTGGCTTGGCGGCCTATGCGGTCATTGGCGCGGGCAAGGCCCTGGCGCTCGGTGTCGATCCGTTCGTCTCGATCGCCATGGGCGTGCTGACCGCGTGTTTCGGCGGCGTGATCCGCGATGTGCTCGCGGGCCAGCCTTCGGCGCTGCTGAAGCGTGAGATCACCATCTCGGCAGCACTACTGGCCGCGGTGGGCTTCGTGGCGCTGAGTGCGGCCGGCGTGTCGCCCGCTTGGGCAGGCCTTGCGGGGGCTTTGGCAGGTTTCGGTTTGCGCGCCGGAGCCATACATTATGGCTGGGCGCTGCCCTCGTTCGGAGAGAAACGTGGCCAAGGAAAAGCTTGAACTTGTCGAGGTCAGCCCGCGCGATGGGTTGCAGAACGAGCCGGATATCGTCTCGACCGAAAACAAGCTCGCCCTGATCGATCACATCATCGCGGCGGGCCTGCGCCGGCTTGAGGCGGGTAGCTTCGTCAATCCGAAGAAGGTGCCGCAAATGGCGGATGGCGACGCCGTGTTTGCCGGCGTGCCGAAGCGCGATGACGTGACCTACATTGCGCTCGCGTTGAATTTGCGCGGCGTCGAGCGTGCGATCGCAGCGGGCGCGTCGGAGATCAATTACGCCTTCTGCGCCTCCGATGGTTTTTCGATCCGCAACAATGGCGCGACGGTGGAAGAGACGTTCGCCGTATGGCCCGATGTGGTGGCGCTGGCGAAGGTCAACGGCGCGCGCGTGACGGCGACGGTGTCGACGGCGTTCGGTTGCCCGTTCGACGGCGAAGTGCCGGTGGCGCAGGTGGTGAAGGTCGCCGAGCGCTGCGTGGCTGAGGACATTTTCGAATTGGCGCTCGCCGACACGATCGGCGTTGGTGCGCCGACCGATGTGCATGAGCGCTTCAAGGCCGTGAAAGCTGCGATCCCAGGCCATGTGCAATTGCGTGCGCACTTCCACAACACGCGCAATACCGCACTCGCCAATGCAGTGGCCGCTGTCGAAGAGGGCGTGCGTGTGTTGGACGGTTCGCTCGCCGGCATTGGCGGCTGCCCGTTTGCGCCGGGCGCTGCGGGCAACGTGCCCACGGAAGATCTGCTCTATATGTTCAACCGCATGGGCTTCGACACAGGCGTCGATCTCGATCGCGCGGTTGAGGCAGCGCAATTCATCGGCGGCGTGTTGGGGCGCAAGACGCCAGGTATGGTCAGCCGCGCGCCGAAATGGCCCAAACAATAAGGCCGCCGCGTCGCCGCGACGGCCTTAAAGTCTGCGTGAGCTCTAAAGCTTAGAGTTCGCGGCTGATCGTGAACGAGATTTCCTCGTCAGCGTCGTCGATGTCGGTTTCGTGATAGCGGAGATCGAAGCCGAAGCCGTGGAAGGCGTACGACGCGCCAATGTTCCAGGTGGTGTAATCGTCGTCGTCAACTTCTTGGTTGCCGATGGCGCCCGAGATGCCGAACGCTTCGCTCAGGGCGAACGCCGCATTGGCTTCCAGGTAGAGCGACTCTTCACCGCCGTCGCCGCCGAACTCGTCTGACGCATAAGCGGCAGCGCCGAGCGACAGAGCTTCGGTTGGGCTGATGCTGGCGGCGGCCTTGAGTTCAAAGAAGTCCAGGTCGTCAGCGCCCGGGTACAGATAGCCGAGAACGCCGAAATCGAAGGAGACCGGGCCGAGCGACGGCGTGATGCCGGCATAGACGTCGAGTTCTGCTGAAGCGTCGGCGCCGAAATCGTCGACCGACGAAGCCCAGGTGCCGACATAGAACATGTCGGAGGCGTAGTCCGCGCCGCCCTGCACGGCGAACTCGCCGTCGGACTGCGTAATGCCGCGCCACACGTAATTGCTGGTGAACGCAACGTTCGCCGTCACCGTGCCCTCAGCAGCGGCGACGCCAGACGTGCCGGCCGTAGCAGCGCCGGCCAACAGGGCCAGACCAAGCAGTTTCTTCATCATACGCATCCTCAGTTCCCCGCGGGTTTCTCGCCGCAGCTTATGCAGCGAGGCTCACGTGTTAACGTGAACGATAGGTTAAGCAGGCGAAGCTTTGGCCGTTTGAACGTGACAGGAAAGCCATCAGCGTTGCAGCCGCGCCACGGAAAGCACTCTGCGCCCCTTTCTTGGGCGGCGGCAGGGGTGTTCGCCGCAAGTTTGCGCAGTGTGACCTCAGCGCCGCAAATTGATGGATAGGGCGTGCGTGTGGCTTTGAGGCAATGTCTCGGCGTTGGCCGTATAAGAAGGCGCGCGCCGCGGAATCGACGGCGGCGCTGACTTCAAGCGGCGGGGAGGCGCGCGTGGACGTTTGGCTTCAGATTGGCGCTGGCCTGATTTTACTTGGGCTTGGCGGCGAGGGGGTGGTGCGCGGCGCGGTTGGCGTGGCGCGCAGGCTGGGCGTCTCGGAATTGCTGATCGGGCTCACGCTCGTGGGTTTTGGCACCTCGACCCCCGAATTGCTGACCAGCATCAGTGCGGCGTTGCGCGGATCCGACGGTGTGGCGGTCGGCAACGTCGTCGGATCCAACATCTCCAACATTCTTCTGATTGCCGCGCTGGCCGCGATCGCGTGGCCGATGGCTGTGTCGCGCGCGGCGGTGTTCCGCGATGGCTCCACGATGATCGCCGCGTCGATTGCGCTCGCCGCCTACGCCTTTTTCTTCTCCAGCATTGAGCGATGGACCGGCGCTCTCATGCTCGTGCTGCTCGCGGCCTACATCTGGTCGACCTGGCGGTTGGAGCGCGGTTCGCAGATTCCCTCAGCGGAAATGCACCGAGCGGAGAGCCACGCCTATGATCCAGCGCCGCCGTCCTTGTGGGTCTCGCTCCTGTTTGCTTTGGGCGGCATCGCGGTTTTGATCTTGGGCGCTGACCTTCTCGTGCAAGGCGCCGTGACGCTGGCGCGAAGCGCTGGGCTCTCCGAGACGGTGATCGGCCTCACGATTGTCGCGGTCGGCACCTCGCTGCCGGAACTCGTGGCCACGTTGGCGGCGGCGGCGAAGGGGCGGTCCGAAGTCGCGTTTGGCAACGTTGTGGGCTCCAACATCTACAACGTGCTCGGCGTGCTCAGCATGACGGCGATCATTCAGCCCGTATCGATCCCGGTTGATCTTCATCCTGTCGATTGGGTGGTGTTTGTGGCGTCGGCTGCGCTGTTGGTGCTGCACGCATGGACCGGGGCGCGCATCAGCCGGCGCGAAGGCGGTCTGCTGCTGGCGCTCTACCTGCTTTATATCGCCTATTTGGTCGGGCGGACGGGCGTATAAGCTTGGCGCCGCCCTTTGCCGGAGCTACCTCGCCCGCCATGACCGACACTCTCACGCAGCTCGGGAAGAGCGCGACCATCCCGGCAAGTCCGGACGAAGCGGTGCTCGAACGCGCGCCGAACCCACACAAGGGCGCGCTCTATCTTGCGCGTTTCACCGCGCCGGAATTCACCTCGATCTGCCCGGTGACGGGCCAGCCGGATTTCGGCGTGCTCGTGATCGATTACGCGCCGGCGGATTGGATCGTGGAATCCAAGAGCCTGAAGCTCTTCCTACAAAGCTTCCGCAATCACGGCGCCTTCCATGAGGATTGCACTGTGGGCGTGGCGAAGCGGATCGTGGACGCGATCAGCCCGACCTGGCTGCGCATTGGCGGCTATTGGAATCCGCGCGGCGGCATGCCGATCGATGTCTTCTGGCAAACGAGTGCACCGCCGGACGGGCTGTGGCTCCCCGACCAGGGCGTGCCGACATACCGCGCGCGCGGCTGAGCTATTTCAGCTGAAGTACAACAGGGCCTGACACTGGATCGGTGAGCCCAAGCCCTCCGCCCAAATCTTCAAGAGTGTCACGGAAGCCGTCGAGTGTGGCGACCATGTGCGGTCGCGCGGCGGCGAGGGAGTCCATGTCGCTCCACTCAGCGACGATGCAATAGGAATGATCGCCGGTCTTGATGATGTTGGCGTGGCGCAGGCCGGGCCAATTTCTCTCAACGCGCAAATGGGCGTCGAGGAAGTCTTTGTCCCGGCCCGGCTTCACCCGAAAGCGCACGGCGTTGAACGCAGTCATGACGCACCTCCTTGGGAAGAGGCGCTGGTTTGCGCTTATCGTTCCGTGCTTACAAGCGCGTTGGCGCGCTGAGGTTCAGAAGCGTGTAACGCGGCCTTCGGAAGTGGCGCGCACACGCTCGATCGCGGGCTCTCGGGCGGTGCCGAGATAGACGAAACCCGCAACCTGCTCGTGATCGGCAAGGCCAAGCGCTTTGCGCGCGCGCGCGTCGAACGCGGGCCATTCCGTGATCCACGCGCCAGCGAAGCCCATAGCGTGTGCGCCGAGCAAAAGTGCAAAGCACGCCGCGCCTGCCGACATGAACTGCTCCCATTCCGGCACTTTCGGCGAAGGTTTGGGCGAAGACACAACCATCACGCAACTCGGTGCGCGTAAGAAAATGCCACGCGCGGCGGCGAGCCTGGCGTCATCGACGCCTGCGTCGTTCGCGATCACTTGCGCCAGCGCTTCGCCAGCGCGTGCGCGGGCGTCGCCATCGATCACAACGAAACGCCACGGGCCGATCTTGCCGTGATCCGGCACGCGCGTAGAGAGCGCGATCAGCGCGTCGATCTGATCGGGCGACGGGCCGGGCTCGGCGAAGTGCGCGATCTTGGTGGAGCGGCGGCGCGCGAGCAGCGCCAGCATCGCGGCGTTCTCATTCACGGCGTTGACGGGTTCGTTCTCTTTGGGTGCGGCCGGAATAGCGGAAGCGGGAAGGGTCATATGGTCTCCGTGGCGCCGTTCGGCCGCGGCGGCTATGCATGGGATATGAGTGACACTTGGGAAGAAGACATTGATCCGTGGATCGTCAAGGGCGTCAGCCGCGCATTTGAGAATGCGTGGTTCGTCGTTGACAGCCATGCCGTCATTCACCCTCACGGCGCTGAAGGGATTTATAGCGTGGTGCGGCCGCGTCGCGTGGCGGTGGGCGTGCTCCCGATCGATGACGAAGGCTACGTGCATCTCGTCGGCCAATGGCGTTTTCCCCTGAAGCGCTATTCCTGGGAAATGCCGGAAGGCGGCGCCGATCCAGGCGAGGAGCCGCGCGCCTGCGCCGTGCGAGAGCTTAAGGAAGAGACGGGGCTCGTGGCCGGCGCGCTCGAGCCGATTCTGGAAATGGATATGTCGAACTCGTTTACCGACGAGATCGCCGTGGTGTTCCTCGCCACCGAACTTGAGGCGGGGGAGGCGCAGCCCGACCCGACCGAGGTGCTGAAGCGGCGTCGGGCGCCGTTTCTGGAGGTTCTGGATAAGGTCTCGTCAGGCTATATTCGCGATAGTCTGACGGTTGCGGCTGTCCTGCGGGCCCACCACATGGCGGTGACAGGGCTGTTACCAGACGCTTTGGCCAGGGAGATGCTGGGCCAGGGCCAGGGAGGAAGATGATGGCCGAAGCTCAGCCCCGCGTTTTCGAGGCGTCTGGCGGTGTGTGGTCGCAATTGCGCGTCGAGGCGATGCAGGCGGCGGCCGAGGAGCCCTTGTTGGCGTCCTATCTGCACGCGTCCATCCTGCACCACGACAAGATTGAAGACGCGCTCTCTTACCATTTGGCGCAAAAGCTCGGCCACGGCGATTTGCCGGCGCTGCAGCTGCGTGAAGTGATTCGCGAGGCCTATGCGGCGGACCCGTCGTTGGTAATTGCCGCGACGCGCGATATGCGCGTGGTGCGTGAGCGCGATCCGGCGTGCATGACATATCTACAGCCGTTCTTGTTCTTCAAAGGCTATGGCGGGTTGCAGGCCTATCGTATCGGGCATTGGCTGTGGACGCAGGAGCGCCACATCCTCGCCTATCACCTGCAGAGCCGTATCTCTGAACTCTTCGCCGTCGATATTCACCCGAACGCCAAGATCGGCGCGGGCGTGTTCATCGACCACGCGCATGGCATCGTGATCGGCGAGACGGCTGTCGTGGACGATGACGTGTCGATGCTGCACTCGGTAACGTTGGGCGGCACCGGCAAAGTCGGCGGCGATCGCCACCCGAAGATCAAGCGCGGCGTGATGATCGGCGCCGGCGCGAAAGTGCTCGGCAACATCACAGTCGGCGAAGATGCGCGCATCGCGGCGGGTTCCGTCGTGCTGAGCGATGTGGGCGCGCGCTGCACGGTGGCGGGCGTGCCGGCCAAGCCTGTGGGCGGACCGTGTTGTGAAGGCACGAAACCGGCCGAAGTGATGGATCAACGCATCGCGGATTGACGCCGCGACGCCGTGTCCGCTGACCGTGTTGGCGGATGCGGCTACCATCGCTTTGTGACTCGTTCGGCTCCCACGCCAGAGACGTTCGCCTATCGGCGCGATCCGCGCGTGCCGGCTTTTGACGATTCCCATCCGATCGTGATTTTCGACGGCGCGTGCGTGATGTGCTCGCGCTTCGTGCAACTTTTGTTGCGCGCCGATCGGCGCGGGCGCTTGCGTTTTCTGACGGCGCAATCGGAGCTCGGCCAAGCGCTCTACGCCCATTTCGGGCTGCGCGGCGATGTGTTCGATACCTACGTGTTGCTCGACGAGGGGCGGGCACGCGTGAAGTCGGACGCAGCGTTGCGAATATTCGCGTTGCTGGGCGCACCATACTCAGTGCTTGGCGCGGGGCGCGCGCTGCCGCGGATCTGGCGCGATGGCTTGTATGATTTTGTCGCGCGCAATCGGCTGCGTTGGTTTGGGCAGCGCGAGGTTTGCTATGCGCCGACGCCGGAGACGCGCGCGAGGTTTATCGCATGAGGCTGCTGATCGTTGGCGGATACGGCGTGTTCGGCGGGCGGATCGTCGAGTTGTTGGAGAGCGAGGCGCGGCTGACCATTGTCGTCGCGGGGCGCTCGGCGGCGAAGGGGGCGGCGTTTTGTACATCGCGCGGAGCGGTGAAGGCGAAGCTTGAGACGGCTGCTTTCGATCGCGACGGCGATTTGAGCGCACAATTGAAGCGCTTGTCGCCGGACGTCGTGATCGACGCGAGCGGGCCGTTTCAGGATTATGGCGCGGGCGCCTATCGCTTGGTGGAAGCCGCTATTGATGCGGGTGTGCATTATCTCGATCTGGCGGATGGCTCGGATTTCGTTGCGGGCGTCAGCGCCTACGATGCGCGTGCGAAAGCGGCGGGCGTGTATGTGCTCTCGGGCGTGTCGAGCTTTCCCGTGCTCACGGCGGCCGTCGTGCGTGTGCTGGCGCAAGACATGACGCGAGTGAAGGAGATCGTGGGCGGCATTGCGCCGTCGCCGTTCGCTGGTGTTGGTGAAAATGTGATCCGCGCGATTGCGAGCTATGCGGGCCAGCCCGTTGCGCGGCTTGGGCCGAACGTGAAGGTGATTGGCAGGCCGTTCACGCAGCAGCGCCGCTACACGATCGCGCCGCCGGGGCGAACGCCTTTGCGCAACACACTCTTCTCGTTGGTCGATGTGCCGGATCTGCGCGTGCTTTCGGAATTATGGCCGGAGGCGCAGCGTGTGTGGATGGGCGCGGGGCCGGCGCCTGAGGTGCTGCACCGCGCGCTCATATTTTGTGCGTGGCTGGTGCGGTTTGGGCTCGTGCGGACGCTCGCGCCGCTTGCGCCTTTGATGCATTGGGCGATGAACCGCCTGCGCTGGGGCGAACATCGCGGCGGTATGTTTGTCGAAGTGAAGGGCGTGGATGCGGGCGGTCGTGCGCGTGTGCGTTCGTGGCATTTGCTCGCCGAAGGCGCGGATGGCCCGTTCATTCCATCAATGGCGGCGCAGGCGATTGTACTGAAGCAGCTTGATGGCGATGCGCCGGCGCCTGGCGCGCGCGCTTGCGTGCGTGAACTGGAATTGGCGGATTACGAGCGCTTGTTTGCGGCCCGCATCATCTATTCGGGCTTTCGCGAGACGCAGGTGGCGGACGCGCCGCTCTATCAGCGCATTCTCGGCGATGCGTGGTCGGCGCTGTCGGAATCCGTGCGTGCAATGCACGATGGCGCACGTTTAGGCGAGGGGGTGGCGAGCGTGGAGCGGGGTTCAAATCCGTTCGCGTGGCTTGCGGGCGTGGCGATGAGTTTCCCGCCAGCGCACGCGGAAACGCCGGTGCGCGTGCATTTTGACGTCAGTTCACGCGAGGAGGTGTGGACGCGGACGTTCGGCGCGCATCGTTTCAGGAGCGCGCAATATGAGGGAAAAGGGCGCTGGAGGCGCTTGTTGGTTGAGCGTTTTGGTGCGCTTGAGTTTGCGATGGCGCTGGTGCGCGATGGCAAACGCTTGCGGCTGGTGATGCGGGCGTGGCGCGCGTTTGGCGTGCCGATGCCGCTATGGTTCGCGCCGCGTTCAGACGCGTACGAGACCGAAGAAGGCGGTGTTTTCCGCTTCTTTGTGGAGATTTCGCATCCGCTCGTCGGCTTGATCGTGCGCTATCGCGGATGGCTCAAGCCGGCCTAGAGCCATGAGAGTTCAAGCCGTTCGCCGTCGATCTGCACACCTTTCAAACGCGCGCGCCCGTCGCGGCCGATGGAAACGATGGCGTACGCGCGTGTGGGGCCGTCGAAGGTCTGATCGCGGAGGATGCGCTCAATGCGCAGCGCATCCGCCTGATTGATGTGGAAGCGATCGATGTTGAGGTCGAGCCCGATCGAACCGGGAAAAGCCTCTGTGCCGGGGCCAGCTTCAATAGGCTCTTGGCACATGAATGACGCTTTGACCGGCAGCGGGCCAACCAGTTGTGCGCGCTCCCGTGAGTCCGCGCCGCCGGCGACGCCGTAAATCTCGCCGCTACGTCGCGTTAGCGCGACCCACGCTTCATTTTGATTGGGCGGACAATGTTCGCCGGGGTCGAGGCGCTCGGTGATGTTGATCGCCACATAATGGCCGCTGAGGATCGAGCGCGGATCCATGGCTTCCATCGCCAGCAACACCTCTTGGCCGCCACGACGCGCCATGCCTTCATTGATCACAACACCGATCAGGATGAGCACGCAGACGAACGCAACGCTGGCGACACGAAGGAAAGGGCCGAATTTCATGCGGTCTTGTCCTTGCGTCGCAGTGCAAGGCCCGCGACCAGCGCGATGATCGAGCACAGCAGGAAGACGCCAGCCGAGGCGAGGAGATCGAGCCCGAGATCGGCGAGCAATGCGACGATCGCGAAGATCAAGCCGAGGACGCCGACGGTCGTGACAAGCGCGTGCCGATCAAAGCGGCCGAGCGCGAGCAAGCCGCCCGATGCGATGAGCCAGACAACGCGATGCGCGTAGCCCGCACTCGCGCTGCCTTCCGCGCCAAACCACGGCAGATAGCCGGCGATGGCGAAGAAGAGCGATGCGCCTGCGGCGAACCATCCGTAGAAAACGCCAGAAAACGGCCGCTCTTGATTGAAGAGCCAACGCGCGCCCGCAGCCATCGCGCCCATGAGGATTGAGAGGAAGAGGAACGTGCTGGCTTCCGCTTCCGAGCGTCCGCCGAACCAGCCGAAGCAATAGATGATCGCAAGCGCAGAAACGTGCGCGAGTGCAGTTGAGCCCCAACGCAAAGCGAGGAATGCGCCAAGCGGCGCTGCGACCAACATCCACGGCGCTTCGGACTCACTGCTCGCGAACCAATCGCCCGCAGCGAAATCACCCATCGCTGTGAAGACGAGCCCGACTGTTGCGGCGCCCGTTGAGCGACCAGCGATCGCAAGCGCAAACGCGGCGATCGCTGCGCCGTACGAAGCAGCGCGTGGATCGCCCGCGATGTCGAAGATCTGGCCAGTGAGACCAATGCTCGATGCGAAGATCAACGCAGCGATGGTGAGCAGAATGTTGGAGACGATTGCGCGCCCGCGCTCGCCGAACCATCCGCCAGCGCTGGCGAACGCGGCGAATGCGGCGATGATCAAACTGAAGCGCGCAAGCCGCGGGATCACATCCCAATTCGCGGCGACAAACGAAATCACGGCTATGCCGAGCAACACGCCGCCCACCCAGGCGAGCGCAGTCGCAGCATCAAGGCGGCGCGCGTCTGGCAACGTTGCGAGAATAGCGGCGCGTTTGTCGGCGGATACGAGATCCGCGGCGATCCAGCGATCGAGGTCAGCTTTGACGCGGTCTTTGTAGGACGCCATGCGTTTAGCTTAACGAGCAGAAAGGCGCCGGCAAGGCAGGTGTAATTGCTTGAAGCCCGCCAAATACGAGCGCATCCTCCTCTCCAAAGTTATGGGGCAAGGAGGAAAGCACCCATGCTGATCGCGCATGTATTACGCGACAAAGGGGCGGCCGTTCACACGTTGTCGGCCGAAGCCTCGCTCCACCATGCCGCACAAGAGCTCAACACACGCAAGGTCGGCGCGTTGGTGGTGATTGATCTGGAAGGTGAATTGGTTGGCGTGGTGTCCGAGCGCGATATTGTGCGGGAAGTCGCAAAACGCGGCGCGGACGCGATGCAGGAGACGGTTGGCGCGGTGATGACCCGTAAGGTCATTACGGCGGGCATGGACGAAACGATCGACGAATGCCTCGAGCGCATGACCGATCGGCGAATCCGTCATCTGCCTGTCATCGACGCCGGAAAGCTGGTCGGGATCATTTCGATTGGGGACCTGGTGAAGCACCGGATCGCCGCGGTCGAAGCTGAAGCAGCGGCGATGCAAGCCTACATC
>NZ_SBJL01000003.1:300000-585979 GCF_004634425.1 Vitreimonas flagellata
TCGGGCGATGCCGATGCTTTCCCGACCTGCGCCCAAGGCCCAGCGCCCGCCCAAGCGGACGGTGCGGGCTTTGCCGCCTTTGGCGATCGTGGGGCCGCATGTCGAGGCGCGCATTGGCGACACGCTGGTGACGGCGTTGCCGGACGGCGCGTTGTGGATCGGCGAGGCGAAGACGCTGATCGTCTCCGATTTGCATTTGGAGAAGGGTTCGGCCTTTGCGCTGCGCGGGCAGATGCTGCCGCCCTACGACACGCACGCGGCGTTGGTGAAGCTCGGCAAGCTGATCGACGCGATGGCGCCAGATATTGTGGTCTCTCTGGGCGATAGTTTTCATGATGGCGGCGGCGTCGCGCGGATGGCGGCGAGCGATCGCGATTTGCTGCAAAGCATGATCGGTCGCTGCGATTGGATTTGGGTGGAGGGCAATCACGACGGGCGCGCGCCGGAAGTGCTGGGCGGCGTCGTGCGTGACGTGCTGCACCTGGGCTCGCTTGTGTTACGGCATGAGCCGACGGAAGACGCGGCGCCCGGCGAGATCGCGGGCCATTTGCATCCGTGCGCAAAAGTGAGTGGCCGCGGGCGTTCCGTGCGGCGGCGGTGCTTTGCAACTGATGGCGCGCGCTTGGTGATGCCGGCGTTCGGCGCGTTCACCGGCGGGCTCAATGTGTGCGACGACGCGTATGCTGAGATTTTTCCCGACGGCGTGACGGCTCTGGTGCTCGGCAAGGATCGCGTGCTGCCTGCGCCAATGGAGCGGCTGCTCAGCGATTAATGGAGCGGCTGCTCAGCGATTAATGGAGCGGCTGCTCAGCGATTAATGGAGCGCGCGTCGTCAGACCCGCGAAGCCGCAAGCGCCGGTGTCCAACGCGGGTCTGAAGACCCGCGCTCCGACTAGAGATGGTGCATCAAGGTCGCGAGCGGGATCAGCAAGCAGATCAGCATTGCGCCGCCGGTGAGCACTTGGCGCAGCACGGGATACCAAGCGGGCGCGGCCGCGTCGCGGGCGCTGCGATAATCCCAGGCGCCTTGCGCTGCGAACAATCCAGCAAACGCGGCGGATGCGCCGAGGGCGGGCGTCACGAACACAACGAGCACTGCAAGCACCCATCCCGCCAAGCCAGGCAAAGCGCTGAAGAGCAAGCGCGTGGCGTTCGGGCTTTGCGGATCGCGCATGATTTCGACGCCGCAACGCACGCCGCCAAGAAACGAGAGCAACACAGCCGCGTAAAGTGAAAAAGCAATCGCGCCGAGCCGCGCGGTGCTTGTGTGCGCCGAGAGCGTGATGAGCGCGCTGATGGCGAGCGGCGCAAGGCCCAGAAAGCCTAGGCGCAACGCGGCGCGTGGAAGAAAGGGCGGGCTCACGTACGGCGGAACAGACTGGCGGCGACCCAGCCCGCGGCCAGCGCGAGCAGAACGGTCAGGACGCCGTACAGCAGCGACCAATTCGTGGCGAGATCATGGATGCGGCGTTCAATGCCGACGCGCGCGATCGAGATCGGCACACGTTGCGCTGAGATCAATCGCCCATCGCGGAAGAGATAGGTGTCGGCGTGATATTGCGCGATGGGCGCGTTGGCCGGCAGACGCACGACGGCGCGGAAGAGGCCGCCTTGATACATGGTGAGGCCGCCGCGTTGCTCTGGCGTCGCCGCGCGACCTGAATATTCCTGATAGAGCCCTTGCTCGCGGCGCAAGCGCACCAAGGCTGCGCGATAGGCGGAGGGATCGCTATCCGGCACGGCGCTCGCGAGTTGCGCGGATGCGGCTGGATCGAGCTGGTAGCGCCAGATGGATTCAGGGCTGGCGATCTGGCGCAACGGGCGATTGGAGAGCACCGCGAAGAAGCTCGGCGCTTCGCTGAAGCGCACGGCCTCGCCGTTCACCCAAAGCCCAAACACCTGGCGCTTGCGCATCACGCTCGCGGACTCATTCGGCCCGCGCACCACGACGACGATATCGCCGCGGCCGCGCCGGTCTGGATTGACGCCGAACACGGTGACGTAAGAGCCGCGATAATCGGAGCTGACCGTGATCTGCTCTTCGGCGACCGCCGCCGGCAGATCATTGCCCACGTCAGGCTGCTGTGCGCGCGCGGGTGTCACGCAAAGCAGCAGCGCGAGCACGAGGAAAAGCCGCCTCATATCAGCCCTCCACCGAGCACGAAGGGCTCCGCAGGCGGGACCACGATATCAAGCAAGAATTTGAGGCTCGCCGCCAGCAACAATGCGCCCAGCAGCGCGCGCAAATGTTCGCTCTTCAAGCCTGCGCCCAGCCGCGAGCCAAGCTGTGCGCCAATCACGCCGCCCAGCATGAGCAGCGCTGCGAGCACAAGGTCCACCGTCTGCGTCGCTTGCGCCTGCATGATCACGATCAGCGACGCCACGATCAGAACTTGGAAGAGCGAGGTGCCGATGACGACATTTGTCGGCATGCGCAGCAGATAGATCATCGCTGGGATCAGGATGAAGCCGCCGCCAATGCCCATGATTGCCGCGAGCGCGCCAATGCCGAAGCCCAGCACCAACGGTGGGATCACGCTGATGTAAAGACCCGAGCGCGGGAAGCGCATGCGGAAGGGCAAAGTGTGCGCGATCGTACGCGCGGGCCGGCGCAGTATCGTGACGCTATGGCCAACGCGGCCGCGCATCACCGACAAACCCTCATTCAGCATCAGCCAGCCCACGGCGGCGAGCAGGAAGAGGTAGAGGATGGAGATGATGAGATCGAGTTGGCCTAGGCGCAGCAGACGCTCGAACAACCAAACGCCCGTCGCGCTGCCGACGATGCCGCCGATCGAGAGCAGCATGCCCATTCGCCAATCGACGGCTTTGCGCCGCGTTTGTGAAAGCACGCCGGAGAAAGAGGTGGCGGCAATCTGGCTCGCGCCCGTGGCCACGGCGACAGGCGCAGGCACGCCGAGGAACATCAGAGCCGGCGTCATGATGAAGCCGCCGCCGACGCCGACGAGGCCAGACACAAAGCCGACGGCGCCGCTGACCAAAAGGACGAGCAGCACGTTCACCGGCATTTCGGCGATCGGCAGGTAGATCAATTCTGTTGCTCTGAACTCAGCGCGGATGCGCCCATGCCCAGGCTCTTATGGGCGCCGCCGCCGAGAGAGGCAACGCCGTTTGCTTGTTGTGCTCCCCCGTTTACGGGGGAGCTGTCGCGTTAGCGACTGAGGGGGCGAGGGGCTTGCCAATTTGCGGCGGGAATTACCCCCTCCCGCAAGCGGGGGAGGATGATGTTCTTAAGTCCGCGCGCCGGTTGCCCAGGGGCGGGCGCCGAATTCGCCGTTGGCGACGGCGCTGGCTGCACGAGGGCGGAACGCCTGTGCGCGTGCGCGGGCCTGATCGACCTGCGCTTGCGGCAATTGCGTCTCCAGTGCGGTGGCGCGCGCGCCGGCGTCTTGATCGCCTTGGCGGGCGGCGACCATGAACCAGAACAACGCTTCCGACGGCGCGGCGTTCACGCCACGGCCCTGCTGGTAGAGAACGCCCAGATTGTACTGGCTATCGGCCACACCGAGTTCAGCCGCTTGGCGGAACCAACGAAACGCTGCCGCCTCATCCAAGGGCGCGCCTTCGCCGCGCGCGAAATAGACGCCGAGATCGTGCATGGCGCGGCGATTGCCCGACGCTGCTGCCCGTTCCGTCCATTGGCGCGCGACCGCGAGATCGCGCTGCACGCCTTCGCCGCGCTCATAGAGCTTGGCTAGACGGTATTGCGCCATCGCAAAGCCGCGATCGGCGGCGCGACGGAGCATCGTCACGCCTTCCTGCGTACGGCCGGCGGCGACGCGTTGCAGCGCAAGTTCGTATTGCGCCGTGAGGTCGCCGCTTTGCGCGGCTTGTTCCAAAGAGACGTTGCGCGGCGCGAGCGGGCCCGCGACGACGGGCTGGGTGCTGGCGCCGTTCGCCGCCATCGGCGTGCCGGCTGCCGCCGGTGCTGCGCCCTCAGCGGGCGCGGGGCCTTCGCCAGGTGCGGCGAACGGATCGACCGGCATGCCTTCAGCTGTCGGATCAAGCGTTTCAGCTTCCGGCGGCGTCAGCGCGTCGGCGGGCGGCTGCGCGGCTTCGGATTCAGGCGGCGTCGGGGTAGGCGCAGGGCCTGCCGCGTTCTGTTGCTGCAGATAATAGGCGCCGCCCGCAGCTGCCAGCGCCGCAACAGCGACGCCCCAGAGCACGACACGGCTCGACCCACGCAAGCTGAGCTTCGGCGTTTCCGATGGCTCAGCGCGCGGCTGCTTCTCTTTCTTTGCGGGCTTCGCGGGCTTTGCCGTTTGCGATTGCGCTTGAGCCTGCGCGGCACGGCGCGCAGCGGCGAGATAATCGTTCTTGCCTGGCGCGGCTTGTGGTTCGTCAAGCGACAACGGCGCTTCCGGCGCGAGCAGGTCGAGCGGCTCTTCCTCTTCGTCCGCAAACTCGATCATCGGCTCGTCGTTACGGATCTCACCGAACGGCGGATGCTCTTCTTCCGGCGCCCAGAACGGATCTTCGTCTTCCGGCGGCGGCGCGACAGCGGCTTGCGGTTCTTCTTCGACAATATCGTCGATCAGCAGATCGTCGTCCGGCGACACTTCGATCGACTTGTATTCCGGCACATAGACATCTTCTTCGACCGCCGGCTTCTCTTCGGAGAGCAGGTCGTCGATGTCTTCGGCGAAATAGATGTCACTGTCGTTCGGCGCTTCCGCGACGGGCGCAGGCGTTTCTGCACGCGGGAGCGGCGGCAGCGGAGCCGCACGCACGGGCGCTGCGGCTCCGCGCGGCGAAACGTACTCTTCCGGATCGAAACTGGTGAAGTGCGAGAAATCCTCCTGACGCCGCTGCGGCGTGGGGATCGCAAATTTCACATCGTCATCGCTCTTGTCGTGCGCGCTTTCGTAGCGCTCCAGCTTGGAGGCGACGCTCGATACGGCCTTTTGCACGGGCGCGATCGCTTCGGCTGACTGAGCCTCAACTTCCGCGAGGCGCTGCATGATCGAGCTGATCGCTTCGGCAACGCGCTGACCGGCGCGCTCCTCGCTGTCGATCATGCGCTCGCCCAATTCGCGCGAGAGCATTTCGTGACGCTGATTGAAGCGCTCGGCCATGCGCGCGACTTGCTCGCCCACATGCTCGATCGCTTGCGCGCTGCGGTTTTCCACGGCGCCGACGCGATCTTCGAGGCGTTCCGAAAGGCGACCAACTTCGAGGCCCATGCGGTCGAATGCAGCGGCTTCGCGGCGCTCGATCTCGTCGAAGCGCTTCTCTAGCGTCTCGCTCATGCGCGAGAGCTCTTCGCGCACAGCCGACGCTGCGGCGTCGTCATTCCGTGCTTCGACAGCGCGCAGGCGCTTGTCGACCGATTCCGACATGCGGCGGATTTCGAGCGAGATCGCTTCCACCGTTTGCGCTTGGCGGCGCTCGGCGGCGCTGAGGCGTTTGGTGAGTTCCGTGAGTGCGCCCTCGAGTTCGGGGCTCGCCGATCCTTGCAGCGCAGCCTGCAATTGCTCCTGCAATTCGCTGCGGGCTTCGCCGACCATTTGCGAAACCGATTGCTGCATCGTGTCGAGACGCTGCTCGAGCATCGCGCGTACGGCCTCGGTTTCTTGCGCGGCGTTAGCGTTTTCTACGCGGGCGCTGAGCGAGGAGACGGTTTCTTCCAGCGTGCGGATCGCCGTTGTCGCCGTGGATTCCGTTTCCGCGATGCGCGCGGCGAGGCGTTGCAGCGATTGATCGACCTCCTCAATCTTCGCATCGCTGCCGCCGCCAGCTTCAACGCTGGCGAGGCGCGCTTCGAACGAGGCAAGGGCCGCGTTCAGCGGGCTCGTATCTGCTTTGGTCTCGAGCGCAGCGAGTCGTTCAGCGATGTCGGCCTGCGCATGGCGCAGATCGGTGAGATCGACGGGGGCCGAACCGCCAGCGCTATCTTCGACTTGCTTGACGCGTGCAGCGAGCGTGAGTTGCGCGTTGCGCAGGTCGGCGATCGCAGCGCCCGCGGCTTGGCGGAGGCCGGCCGTGGATTCACGTGCGCCGCTTTCCGCGCGCTCGATGCGCGCGATGAGTGCTGCTTGTTCGCCTTGCAGCTGATCGACAATTCCGACGCGCTTGGCGATTTCGCTTTCGAGCCGCACCACTTCTTCCAGCAACGCTTCGCGCGTGCTGCGGGTTTCATTGACGCTCTCGCTGCGCACTTCTTCGATCGCTGTCGCAATGGTGCGGCGCGTGGAGCTTTCAGCGTCGGCCAGACGCTCGCTCATTTCTTCCTGCAGGCGGCGCAATTCAGCAACCGCGTCAGCGGAAGCTTCCGACGCTTGGCGTGCTGCTTCTTCTGCTACAGCGCGCGCTTCTGCGAGCGTGCGCGCGACGGCCGCGTCGCGATTTTCCATCTCCGTCGTCAGGAACGAGGCGGCGGCTTCGGCGCGGCGCGCGATCTCGGATGCGGTCGTGACTTGATGCTCAAGCCGCGTGCGCACGTCGTCCATGTCGGCGCGGGCATCGTCGAGCAGGTGGCGACTATCCTTTGCCTCTTGTTCCGCTTGTTCGAGCTTGCCGCTCAGCGTCTCACCGGCGAGGCGGAATTGATCGAGCGCATCGCTGATGCGCGTCGCAGCGTCGGCGGAGACATTCTCGATGTCTTCAAGGCGCGCCGCGAGGCCCAGCACAGAGCGATCGATGGTAGAGACGGCGCGATCAAGACCAGTGAAAGCAAGTTGCGTGCGGCGTTCGATCGATTCAACGCGTTGGGCCAGGCGCGAAGGATCGGCGATGCGCGGATCGGCGACATCCCAATCATCACCTTCGTTATCGAAATCCGTTGGCGGCGGCGCGATGCGTGAGCGCGCGCGCGATGGCGAAGACGATGTGCCCCCACCGCCTGGACCGCCGCTCTGTGCGAGCGCGAGATTGAGGTATTCGCCAAGGCTCATGCCTTGGCGCGCAGCGGCCTCGCGTGCGGCTTCCCGCACTTTGGGGTCGATGCCCTTTACGCTCCAGCTTTGCGCGCCACTCATAATGCCCTCGCCGCGATTTCACCGCGCTTCCACGCGGCTCACGCCCAACCCCGAATGGCGAACCTAGAAAGATTCGAGAATCGCCACGAGTTTGCAGTGTCGATCAAAGTCGTTGGCATGTTAATGCCGAGTAAAATGGTAAACGGGGATTAGCATGTCAGACACACCACGCCATTTCGGACCCGAAATTCAGGGCGGCGTCTATTTGCGTGGTCTTGGCGGCGCGAAGCCCGAGATACCCACAAGCTTTCCTGGTCTCGAAGCTGCGGCGAAAGCGAAGATGTCACCGGAGGCGTGGGCGTACACGGCTGGCGCCGCCGGTTTGGAATCTTCGATGGACGCAAACCGCGCCGCGTTCGCGCGCTACCCGATTGCGCCGCGCATGTTGGGCGGCGCAGGTCAGCGTGATTTGAGTTGCGAAATGTTCGGCGTGAAAGCCGCCGCGCCGCTCTTCTCGTCACCCATCGGCGTGCTGGAGATGATGCATCCTGAAGCGGACCTCGCTGTCGCGCGCGCTATGGCTGCGCTCAACATGCCGATGATGATCTCCAGTCAAGCGTCGACGCCGATGGAGAAAATCGCGGAAGCCAACGGAAGCGGCCCGCGTTTCTTTCAATTGTACTGGGGCAAGTCCGACGCGATCGCCGAGAGCTTCGTGAAGCGTGCTGAAGCTATTGGTTGCAAAGCCATCTTCATCACGCTCGACACCACGGTGCTCGGCTGGCGCCCGCGCGACATGGATCTGGGCTTCCTACCATTCCTGAGAGCACAGGGGATCGCGCAATACACATCCGATCCGGTGTTCCGCGCCATGCTGCCGGCGCCGCCCGAGGAAAACCCGATGGCCGCGGCGGTGGCCTTCACGCAGGTCTTCTCCGATCCGGGCCTCGATTGGGCGCGCATCGCCAAGATCAGATCGTGGACGAAACTGCCCGTGGTTCTGAAAGGCATCATGCGCGGCGACGACGCCGCGCGCGCCGTGGCCGAGGGCTATGACGGCGTGATGGTCTCCAACCACGGAGGCCGCCAGGTGGATGGTGGGATCGGGGCGCTTGACGCGCTTTCTGAAGTCGTACCTGCCGTTAACGGCAAGGCGCCTGTCTATTTCGATAGTGGAATCCGTTGCGGGGCCGATGCATTTAAAGCGCTGGCGCTCGGCGCACACGCCGTCGGCATCGGCCGGCCATATGCTTATGGTCTTGCTATTGCGGGAGAAAATGGCGTCAAAACGGTTATGGAATACCTGGCTGCCGAGCTCGATCTGACGATGGCGCTGATGGGAACCCGTACACCCGCCGATATTCATCGCGACAGCCTCCGCCTGAACGCAGATTAATGACGAGGTCGTCAACTTCGTAGTTGACGCGCGCGTTAACGGCACTTAGCTTTTCCGCAAAACGAAATAATCGAGCGGAGGAAGAGCCATGACCAAGACTGAGCGCACCTACACGATTTCCCAGCTGGCCCGAGAGTTCGAGGTCACGCCGCGCGCGCTGCGCTTTTATGAGGATAAAGGCCTGCTTACCCCGCGCCGCGATGGTCTCAACCGCGTCTATTCACACCGCGACCGCGCCAAGCTGCAGCTCATCCTGCGCGGCAAGCGCGTCGGCCTCTCGCTGATCGAGATCAAAGAGATCCTCGATCTCTATAAGATCGACCAACGCGCGCAGGCGCAGACGGCGCTGAAGAAGTACAAGGCCCGCATCGTCGCCCTCGAAGCGCAGCGCGAAGATATCGATTCCGCGATCGAAACGCTGGCCGGCGCGATCACGGCGATGGAAAAGTTCCTGGCCAAGCCCGCGGCGCCCGCAGCCCTTGGCGCGGCACGCGCGTTCGAAGCCGAAGCCAAGAAGCGCCTCGAAGAAGCGCACTAAAACGCGTAGGACAGAGCGAAAATCGGGTGGAGCTGCGCTCCATTCGCACGCCGCCTATCGCTGGAGCCATTTATGCCGACTTACAAAGCGCCCCTGCGCGAATTTCGCTTCCTCCTGAACGACGTGCTGGACATCCAGCGCTATTCGAACCTGCCTGGGTTCGCGGACGCGCCGATGGACCTGATCGATCAGGTGCTCGAAGAGGGCGCGAAATTCTGCGAGGGCGTGTTGGCGCCGCTCAACAAGGTCGGCGACGAGCACGGCTGCGTGCGCAATGACGATGGCTCGGTGACGACGCCGCCGGGCTTTAAGGACGCGTACAAGCAATTGGTCGATGCCGGTTGGCCGGCGCTGTCCAGCGATCCTGCCTATGGCGGCCAAGGCATGCCGCACATTGTCGGCCTTGCGTGGAACGAGATGGTGTCTTCGTCGAACATGGCGTTCGGCATGTATCCGGGCCTCAGCCACGGCGCGTACGAAGCGATCCATCAGCATGGCAGCGACGCGCAGAAGCAAACCTATCTGCCGAAGCTCGTGACCGGCGAATGGACCGGCACCATGAATCTGACGGAGCCGCATTGCGGCACCGATCTCGGCATGTTGCGGACCAAGGCGATCCCGCAAGCGGATGGCTCGTATCGCATCACCGGCCAGAAGATTTTCATCTCCGCCGGTGAGCATGATCTCGCATCCAACATCATCCATTTGGTGATCGCGCGCATCGAAGGCGCGCCGCAGGGCACGAAGGGCATCTCACTCTTCATCGTGCCGAAATTCATCCTCGATGCCGACGGCAATCCCGGCAAACGCAATGGCGTGGTCTGCGGCAAGATCGAAGAGAAGATGGGCATTCACGGCAATGCGACGTGCGTGCTGAATTACGACGACGCTGTCGGCTATCTGGTCGGCCAGGAAAACAAAGGCCTCAACGCTATGTTCGTGATGATGAACGTGGCGCGCTTGGGCGTGGGCCTGCAGGGCCTGGCGCAATCGGAAGTCGCCTATCAAAACGGCGTCGCCTACGCGAAGGATCGCCTGCAAGGCCGCTCGATCACCGGCGCGAAGAATCCAGACGGCCCGGCCGACCCGATCATCGTGCACCCCGATATTCGCCGTATGCTGATGGACGCGAAGGCATTCAACGAAGGCGCGCGCGCCTTTACGTTCTGGACCGCGCTCTATGGCGATCTCATGCATGCGTCGCCGGACGAGAAGGTGCGTGAGAAGGCCGGCGATTATATGGGCCTGATGACGCCGGTGCTGAAAAGCTATCTGACCGACAAGGGCTACGCGAACGCCACCAATTGCCAGCAAATCTTCGGCGGCCACGGCTATATCGAAGAATGGGGCATGAGCCAGTTCGTGCGCGATGCGCGCATTGCGATGATTTATGAAGGCGCCAACGGCATTCAGGCGCTTGATCTTGTCGGTCGCAAGCTGGGCGCCAATGGCGGCCGCGCGATCTTCTCGTTCTTCAACGAGATCGACGATTTCGTGCACAACCACGAAGACGACGCGGAGCTGAAGCCGTTCACCGATGCGCTCGCGTCGAGCAAGGCGCAGCTGCAAGACGGCGCCATGTGGCTCATGCAAAACGGCATGACGAATTTCGACAATGCCGGCGCAGCGAGCCACGATTTCCTCAACCTCTTCGGCATCACCGCGCTCACCTATATGTGGACGCTGCAGGCCAAGGCTGCGTTTGCGGCCAAGAAGAATGGCGGCGCGTCCGATCCGTATTTCGATACGAAGATCGCGACGGGTCGTTATTTCATCGCCCGTGTCGTGCCGGATGCGGCGGCGCATTTGGCGAAGATGAAGACGGGCGCCGATCCTGTGATGGCGCTGGCGGCGGACGCGTTCTGATGAGCGCGCACGTCGCCACCATCTCGTGGAAGCGGGGCGAGCAGGCATTTGCCGACGGCAAATATTCGCGCGCGCACCTGATTTCGTTTGACGGCGGCGTGTCGATTGCAGGCTCTTCCTCGCCGAGCGTGGTGAAGCTGCCGCTCTCGAAGGAAGACGCGGCGGACCCGGAAGAGCTGCTGATCGCGGCGCTTTCGTCGTGCCACATGCTGACGTTCTTGGATCTCGCGCGCCGCGCGGGCTTTGTGATCGACAGCTACGATGACACCGCTGAAGGCAAGATGGGCAAGAACGCCAAAGGCGCGATCGCGGTCACGCGTGTCGTGCTGAAGCCGAAGATTGTTTGGATCGGCGAGAAAACGCCGACCGCCGAAGAACTTCACGATCTGCATCACCGGTCACATGAGCTGTGCTTCATCGCCAATTCGTTCGCCGGTGAGGTGGTGGTCGAAGAATAGATTTGCCGCGCTTTCGCCGGCCCGGCGGAAGCGGTCAGCGGAGTAGGCGCGAAGCTTCGCGCCACGGGACGACTCCGGTCCTATGGAGGGCTCAAACTGCTCACCCGTTTACGGGGGAGCTGTCAGCGCGCGCAGCGCGATGACGGAGGGGGTGTTTCTGGAGTTTCCCCCTCCGTCTCGCTTCGCTCGCCACCTCCCCCGCACGCGGGGGAGGAGTTAGAAGGGTAAGAAAATGGCTGAGGCCTATATCTATGACGCGGTGCGTACGCCGCGTGGCAAAGGCAAGAACACCGGCTCACTGCACGAAGTGACCTCGCTGTCGCTGGCGACGCAGGCGCTGCAGGCGATCCGTGATCGCAACAATCTCGACACCTCGAAGGTCGATGACGTTTACCTCGGCTGCGTCACGCCGATCGGCGAGCAAGGCTCGGACATCGCGCGCATTGCGGTGCTCAACGCCAATTACGCGGAAACTGTCGCGGGCGTGCAGATCGATCGCTTCTGCGCTTCGGGCCTCGAAGCGGTGAACATCGCCGCGGCGAAGGTGAAGTCCGGCGAAGCGCATCTGGCGATCGGCGGCGGTGTCGAGGCCATGAGCCGCGTGCCGATGGGCGCCAATGGCGGCTCGTGGGCGTCCGATCCCTCGATCGCGATGAAAACGTATTTCGTGCCGCAAGGCATTGGCGCGGACACGATCGCGACCAAGTACGGTTTCTCGCGCGACGACGTGGACGGCTACGCGATCCAATCGCAGCAGCGCGCGGCGAAGGCCTGGAAGGAAGGCCGCTTCAAGAAGTCGATCGTGCCGGTGAAGGATCAACTCGGCGTCACGCTGCTCGACCATGACGAGCACATGCGCCCCGACACCACGATGCAATCGCTCGCTTCGCTTGAGCCGAGCTTCAAGATGCAAGGCGAGATGATGCCGGGCTTCGACGCTGTGATCCAACAGCGTTATCCAGAGCTGGAGCGCATCAATCACGTGCACCACGCCGGCAATTCGTCCGGCATCGTCGATGGCGCCTCGGCTGTGCTGATCGGCACCAAGGAAATGGGCGACGCGTTGGGCTTGAAGCCGCGCGCGAAAATCCTCGGCGGCGCGTCGATCGGCTCCGAGCCGTCGATCATGCTCACCGGCCCGGAATTCGTCACTAAGAAGCTGCTCGACAAGCTCGGCATGACGAAGAAGGACATCGATCTGTGGGAGCTGAACGAAGCTTTCGCCGCCGTCGTGTTGCGTTGGGTGCAGGCGCTCGATCTCGATATGGATGCCGTGAACGTCAATGGCGGCTCGATCGCGATGGGCCACCCGCTGGGCGCCACTGGCGCGATGATCCTCGGCACGATGGTCGATGAACTGGAGCGTTCAAACAAAGAACGTGCGCTCATCACCTTGTGCGTCGGCGCCGGCATGGGCACCGCCACCGTGATTGAACGCGTGAACTAAGAAAGTGCGGGCTGGCGGCGGCGTTCGCGTCGCCGCCAGTTCAATTTGAAAGGTATAAAGGGGTAGGTCCGATGGAAAATTTTAAGATTGACGTCGATGGCGATGGCATCGCGCTTGTTACGTTCGACGTGCCGGGCCGCTCCATGAACACGGTGACGGGTAGCGTGATGCGCGAGCTCGTCGAACTCGTGAACACGATCAAGGGCGACGACAAAATCAAAGGCGCCGTGATCTGCTCGGGCAAGACGACCGGCTTCTGCGCCGGCGCCGATCTTGGCGAATTGAATGAGCGTGGCGCTGCCGGCGCCGCTGCCGCCCCGAAGAGCGAAGAAGAAAAGCTCAAGACGCAGTTTGAGCAGAGCTTCACGCTGAACAAATCCCTGCGTGCGCTGGAAACCTGCGGCAAGCCGGTGGCGATCGCGCTTGAGGGCTTGGCGCTGGGCGGCGGTTTGGAAATCGCGCTGGCGTGCCATTATCGCGTCGCCGCCGACAATCCGAAGATCAAGTTCGGCCTACCGGAAGCGAAGGTCGGCCTGTTGCCGGGCGCTGGCGGCACGCAACGTCTGCCGCGTCTGATCGGCGTGCAAAACGCTGCGATGATGATCCTGCAAGGCGCCGATAAGTCGCCGCAGGAGGCCAAGAGCTTGGGCTTCATCAATGACGTTGTGCCGGCCGGCTCAACCATCGAAGCCGCGAAGACGTGGGTGAAGGCCAACCCGAAGGCCGTCGCGCCGTGGGACGTCAAAGGCTACAAGGTGAAGGACAATCCGTATTCGCCGGGCGGCGCGATGGCGTCTGTTGGCGGCAATGCGATGGTCTCCAAGCAAACCAATCTGAATTATCCGGCGCAGCGCCACATTCTGTCGTGCATCTATGAAGGCACGCAGGTGCCGATCGACGCTGCACTGCGCATCGAGAGCCGCTATTTCATCAAGACCGCCAACACGCCGCAAGCGAAGGGCATGATCCGCTCGCTGTTCGTGTCGATGCAAGCGCTGGCCAAGGGCGGCAACCGCCCGCAGAACATTCCGGAATATGCCGTGAAGAAGGTCGCCGTGATCGGCGCCGGCCTCATGGGCGCGGGCATCGCCTATGTGCAAGCCAAGGCTGGCATCGAGACGGTGTTGCTCGATGTGAACCAAGAGGCGGCCGAGAAGGGCAAGGCCTATTCCAAGCGCATCGTTGATAAGGACGTGTCGCGCGGCAAGCTCACCAAGGAAAAGGGCGACGAATTGCTCGCTCGCATCACGCCCTCGACCGACTACGCGATGATCAAAGGCGCGGACCTCGTCGTTGAAGCCGTGTTCGAAAGCCCGGCGCTCAAAGCAGAAGTCACCAAGAAGGCCGAGCAATTCCTGGGCGACACCGCTGTGTTCGGCTCCAATACGTCGACGCTGCCGATCACCGGTCTCGCCGAAGCTTCGGTGCGGCCGAAGAATTTCATCGGCATCCACTTCTTCTCGCCGGTCGAGCGCATGGGCCTCGTGGAATTGATCCGCGGCAAGGAAACGACGGATGAAACCGTCGCCAAGGCGATCGACTATGTCCTCAAGATCAAGAAGACGCCGATCATCGTGAACGACTTCCGCGGCTTCTACACCTCGCGTTGCTTCGGCACCTATCCGGCCGAAGGCGTCGAGATGCTGATGGAAGGGATTGCGCCGGCGATCATCGAAAATGTCGGCCGCCAATGCGGCATGCCGATGGGCGCGCTCGAAGTGTCCGACAGCGTCGGCCTCGATACCGCACTGAAGATCGGCAAGACCAACGCCGAGCTCAATCAGCAGGATTACAGGAAGGACCCGCGCGCGGCGATGCTGTCGTGGCTGGTCGAAGATAAGGGCCGTGTCGGCCGTAAGGGCGGCAAGGGCTATTATGAGTACGGCGAAGACGGCAAGCCGACGCGTATCTGGCCGGGGCTCTCTGAAAAGATCGAAGTGAAGACGAAGGAATGTCCGCCGGCGCTGAAGGAGGAGCTGACCCAGCGTTTCCTCTTCCGCCAATGCATCGAAGTGGCGCGCTGCTTCGAAGAAGGCGTGATCACCGATCCGCGCGACGCCGACGTCGGCTCGATCCTGGCATGGGGCTTTGCGCCGTATTCCGGCGGCTGCATCAGCTACATCGATCTCTTCTGGGGCACGAAGAAATTCGTGGAAGAAGCCGATCGTCTCGCCGACACGTATGGCGAACGCTTCCGCCCGAACAAGCTCCTGCGCGACATGGCCGCGAAGAACGAAAGCTTCTACGACCGCTTCGGCGCGAAGAAGGCGGCTTGAGTTTTCATCCTCCCCCGCGCGCGGGGGAGGTGCTGAGCAAAGCGAAGCGGGGGGGGGGCAAGTCCGGCGGCGGTTGTGCTCGCCCCCTCAGTCATCGCGCGATGCGCGCTGACAGCTCCCCGGTAAACGGGGGAGCATTTGTTTGTGCGCCTTGCTCGCGCCACGCGGCGCGCTTAACTCGCGGCGTTATGCGCAAGGATATGTCCAAAGTTATCGTCGAGCGCCCGCGAATGGGCCGCGCCGCCGCCGGTTTGCGGGCGGGCCGCACGCGCGTTGTCGAAGATGACGACGGCGAGCCGATCCGTGCGACGCGCGGCGGGCGCGCGCCCAAACGCGACAAGCCGGAGAAAACCAAGCGCCTGAACGAGACGCTCAATCCGCTGCGGCGCTATTTGCAAAGCCAAGTCGAGCGGCCGTGGAATAAGGTCTATTCGGAAATCAGCGAACATCTGAAGCCGACATCGACCGTGCAGCAGCACGTGCGCGATCACATCGAGGATTTCGTTGCGATCAAGACGCGCACGCGCGATGGCGTGCTGGTCGCTGTCGGTCGTTGGGGCGGGGAGCGGCCGCTGGCGGATGATCATCGCCGTTTCTACGTGCATCCGCGCACCGGCCTGCTGCGCGAAAACCCGAACTATCGCTCCTGGAGCAAGCGCCATCGCGAGAAGCTGGAAGCTGAGGCGCGCGATCGCTTCACCCGCATGCGTGAGATCGATGGCAAGACGCAGCTGCACAAGCTGAAGGACGACATCTGGTGGGAAGTGAAGCTCGGGCGCTTGGGTGATGGGCGCGAGCCAGACGTGGTGCTGTCCGCCGGACTTTCAACTCTGCCGCCGGAAATTCTCTACGCGCGCTACGGCGCCCGCGCGACCGCAAAGCGTATGCTCAACAAAGCCGAGAAAAAGAAATACGGGCTCTAGCGCGGCAGCATCGCGTGCAGCGCGTCGGCGATCGCTGTCATGCCGACGAGCTTCAGATGATACGCGACGCCATCGATCGGCGTTGGATTGGTGGAGCCGTTCATCCAGGCCTCGGCCGCGGCGCATGCATCGTGGCCTTCAGACAGACGCGAGGCTTGCAGCAGATCCGTATTGTTGCGGGTCGCTACATCGGCCGTGATCGCGATCAGGCGGCGCGCGATTTCGCGCGCGGCGTTTGCGTCCGCTTCAGTCATCGGCGTCGCCGCGCACACGCCCTGCATCGGCAGCACGTGCGGATAATCCACAAACACGATGCGCGTTTCCGGCGCGCGAGTGCGGATGGCGGCGACGATCTGATCCATGCGCGCGGCGAGGTCGGCATACGCTTGTTCGCTCGGCGCAGCGATCGCAGGGCATGGTGGCTGCGCACATGAGGCGCGGAAGAGGCCGCTCATATAGCCCAGATCATTGCCGCCGATCGTGATGGTGACGAGACGCGTGTCGGCGCTGACCGCATCGAGTTGCGCCGGCAATTCTTCCCAGGGCCCGAGCAAGAAGCGTGTCGTGGCCCCGCCGCAGGTTACATCCGCCAACAGAAACTGGCGCTGGCGCGCCAGCTGGTGCGCGTAATTGTCGTTCGAGCGCCCGCAGCGCGGTGGCGATCCTTCGGCCGAATGCATAACGCCCGGCCCCGACGCAAAAGAAGAGCCCATCGCCACGTAGAGGCTTCCAGGCGGAAAATGAGCCACGGGGGCAGGCGGCGGCTCCTCGATTGGCGTTGTGGGCACGCTCGGCGCGGCAGTCGTCGCGCATGCCGAGAGGCCGAGTGTGAGTGCGATGAGCGCGGCGCGCGCGGAAAGTCTGATCCCCATGAACGCCGTGTAACCGCGCCTTTGGGCGAGACAAGGGCGCGGGGCGGAAGCGCGCCAAGAGTTCGCCATTATGGTTATGCGCGCGCCTAGGCCGCCCGTATTATTGACTTCGCAACGCTTTTCCTTGATACGCAGCCCTAGCGACCGTTCGCGGGCCAAATGTGCCCAGCGCGAACGCGGTCCCTTTAGGAACGCCACCATCGACGTTCGGCTTTGAGCTTCGCTCGCCGCCTTTCTTCGCCGTCGCATCGTTCCAGGCCTTTAAGCGCCCACGCGATGCCGCGTTGGGCGGAAAGTACATTCGTGACTCAATTCCAAGACTTAAGCCTCGCGGCGCCTATCTTGAAGGCGCTCGCCGCGGAAGGCTACGCAACGCCGACCCCCATCCAACAACAAGCGATCCCGATCGTGATGGGCGGGCGCGACCTCATTGGTCTGGCGCAAACCGGCACCGGCAAGACGGCGGCGTTCGCGTTGCCGATCCTGCATCGCCTGCACGCCGATCGCCGCCATGCCGGCGAGAAGGCGTGCCGTACGCTCGTGCTCGCGCCGACGCGCGAACTCGCCAGCCAAATCGGCGATAGCTTCCGCGCCTATGGCCGCTTTCTGGGCCTCTCGACCGCGGTCGTCTTCGGCGGCGCCTCGATGCACAAGCAAAAGCAAGCGATCTATCGCGGTGTCGACGTGCTCGTGGCCACGCCGGGCCGTTTGCTTGACCATATCTCGCAGCGTTCGCTGCGGCTGGATCAAGTCGAGATCCTGGTGCTCGACGAAGCCGACCACATGCTGGACATGGGCTTCATTCACGATCTGCGCCGCATCGCGACGCTCGTGCCGAAGAAGCGCCAGACCTTGTTCTTCTCGGCCACCATGCCCGATCCGATCGCGGAATTGGCTGGCCAATTCCTCAACGGCTCGCCGGAGCGCATCGCCGTGACGCCGGTGTCGTCCACGGCCGAGCGCGTCGAGCAGGCGGTGGTGCACGTCGATCACTCGCGCAAGCAAGATCTGCTGCACGCGATGCTGGCCGACGAAGGCATCAGCCGCGCTCTCGTTTTCGCTCGCACGAAGCACGGCGCTGACCGCGTGATGCGTAAACTGCAAGCCGCTGGCTTCGCCGCCGACGCGATCCACGGCAACAAGAGCCAAGGCCAACGTGAGCGCGCGCTCGACGCCTTCAAGAAGGGCAAGGCGCGCGTACTGGTCGCCACCGAGATCGCCGCGCGCGGCATCGACGTGGATGAGGTCAGCCACGTGATCAATTTCGATCTGCCGAACGTACCGGAGCAATATGTCCACCGCATCGGCCGTACCGCCCGCGGCGGCAAGGCCGGTATGGCGGTGTCGTTCTGCGCGCCGGACGAACGCGCGTATTTGAAGGACATTCAGCGTCTCACCAAGCAAGACGTGCCGGTCATGAAACATGCGCTGTCGCTGCCGACGCCAAAGGCTGATGAGCGTACGCCGAAGCCGCGTCCGCAGGGACAGAAGCAGGGCCGTCCGCAGCAACCGCGCCGTCCGGGCGCTGGGCCGAAGAGACATCACGCTTCGGATGCGCACGGTCATGCGCACGCCAAACAGGGTCACGGCCCGACCAAGGCGCGCGATGATCAGCAGCCGCGTGATCGCGGCGATCGTCGCGACCGCAAGGGTAATGGCGTGTGGTCGAACGACGGCGCGCCGCCGAAATATCGCAAGCAGCGCAAGCCCACGCAGCGCGGCTAAAATAAAAAGGCCCGTCGGTTTTGCCGGCGGGCCTTTTGCTTACACGCTCTTGCCGCAGCCGTTCAGCGTGCGGTCGTCGATGACGAGTTCAACCGTTGACGGATAGGGCTCGCCGCTCATCACGTCCTCGCATGGTGCGCGCCTGATCGTGATCGTGAGCGCGCGGCCTTCCGCTTGCGTTGCATATTGCGTCGCGCTTTCGGCCGGATAGGTCGGCGTGGGCAGCGGGAAGTCCAGCAGGGTTTCGCCGTAGTCGAGCAACACGCGAATGCGGTCGCGCTGATAGATATCGACGATCCAGCCAGGCTCTTGGCCGACACCGCGGAAATCGACGCCGGCGGCGCGCGCGCTGTCAGCTGGCGGCATTTGCGCCAATGCCTCTTGCACTGAATTGGCGGCGGCGACCTCTGCTTCCACACTTGCATCGGCGGTCGGTGGGGCTTCGTCCGCCGATTGCGTGCAAGCGCCGAGCAACAAAGCGATCCCCATCAAAGCAGCGCGCATCTTTTCTCCAATCTATCCCAACACAAACGCCGCCGCGCTTGGGGCGCGACGGCGTCTCTTGTTCAGTCAGTTCAAAGCTTAGCCTTGGAACGCGCTGATATACACTTCAACGCGACGGTTGCGGGCGCGGCCCGAGTCCGTACCGTTGTCGGCGATCGGGCGGGTTTCGCCGTAGCCTTGCGCGATCAGACGCTGACGGATCACGCCGCCTTGCATCAGCACCGAAGCGACGTTCATCGCGCGGCGCTCAGAGAGGTCTTGATTGTAGGCGTCCGAACCCGTCGAGTCCGCATGGCCATACACGTCGACCGTGGTTTGGTTGTAGTCGCGCAGCACGCTGCCGACTTGCTGCAGCGTTGGCACGAATTGGCTCTTCACCGCGTCACGGTCGTAATCGAATGTAAGGTCAGATGGGAAGTTCAGCAGGATCTGGCTTTGCGACACGCGCGTCACGCCAACGCCGGTGCCGGCAAGGCGCTCGCGCAGGTTCTGGTAGGTGCGATCCATATAATGGCCGATGCCGGCGCCCGCGAGCGCGCCGATGCCCGCGCCGATCATGGCGTTGCGACGATCATCGCCGCCAGCCAGCGTGCCGGCCGCAGCGCCAGCGATCGCGCCGATGATGGCGCCGGTGCCTGTGTTGTTACGGGTGCGCTCACCGGTGACCGGGTCGACGTTGGTGCAACCCACCATGAGCATAACTGCGGCAGCCATGGCTGCGAATTTGCGGATCATTGAAATCCCTCCAGTTCAAAAAGGGGGCGACTAAAAATCGAGCCCTATCCCGACGCGGAAAATGACGACGCCTGTCTGAGCACATCCTGAACAGACACGCCTAATTGGCCGATCCGGACGTGCTAAAGCGTTCGAGCCGCCCGAATTGTTCCATCACCACCGTATCTACCAGCGGAGCGATCCGGTCGAGCCCTAAACCGGCGTCTCCCGCTACGCGATAGGTCATTATGATTTTCGCGCCAGAGGCGTGCGGCGCAATCGTGAAGGTCAAAACGCCGCTAGCCCCAAGTTCTTGGAGCGGGCCGAGCGCGGTATCGAACCGGAGCGTGCGCACGCCCTCGTGCTCCATCACAAGAACCACGCGGCCGTGCTCGACTGATTGGCCGTCCCAGCGCTCGCACCAGCATCCGCCGGCGCGAAGATCGACGCTCATGCGCCGCGCGTCGCCGGAATAGGTGTGCTCGGAATTCCACCAGCGGTTCAGTCGCGACAGCGCCCGCCAAGCTTCCTCCGGACTTGCCGACGTTTCGGCTTCAGCGCGGAGAAGAAAGGCGCTTGGGCTGGATGAGGTGACTTCGGCGTGAGCGAGTGGCGACGCTAAGAGCGCGCAAACGAACGTGGCGGCAAAAGCAAAGAGACGCATGTGTTCCTCCCGGGCCGTCAGCCAAACGCCGCTTGGCCGAAATCGGCAAGTCCCGTGCGTTGGTTAACCAGATTTCAGGAACCGATTTCCACAATGGCTCGGTGAATGCCGACGCTCATTCCGAGGCGCGGCCAGATCGGCCGCCGCTCGCTGGCTTAGTTGACCAGCGTACGCGCGCGCTTTTGCAAGTCGGCCAAGCCCGCGTTGCCAATGCGTGGATGCGGCTTGGCTCGTGTGCGATCGTCGCCATCGTCGCGATGTCGATCCTGGGCAATCTGTGGCCGATCGCGTGGTGGATCGGGCTCAGCGTCGTCATTTTCTTCGACCGCTCGCTCCACCAGCGTTTGCTGAAAGCGATTGACGCTGGCGAACAGCCGTCGATGACGTGGCTGGTGGTCTGGACGGCGGCGCAGAGCATCTACGGCAACACGCTCGCCATCATGTTGTGGTTCGCGCCTTATGTGCCGGGTGAATCGCTGGCGGTGATCTATCTGTGCGGCGGTTTGGCCAACGCGATCGCGACGCTGCGCGCGCATGCGGGGCTCACGCTCGCGGGGGCCGTGCCGACGCTTGGCTTTCTAATGGGGCTGCCGATCTTCAATTTCTTCGCGAACGGCGCGACCAATACCGCCGATCTGATGCTTGTCGTTGGCGCGCTGTTGTTGCTCGGGTTCGGCGTCAATCTCTGGAAGAGTTTGCTCGCTTCCGACGCCGCACACGCGCGCGCCGAAGAAGCGGCGATCCGCGAACAACAAGCTGCGGCGGCCGCCGCGCTCGCCAAAACCGACACGATTCAGCGTATGAACGATGAATTGCGCACGCCGATGATGGCCTTAATTGGCGCAGCTGAACATCTGCATCGCGTCGCCGCAACGCCTTCCGCGCGCGCACACATTGCGACGCTGGTGCAAGCGGGTGAGGTGTTGAAGCAGGTGCTCGATGATCTGACCGATCTTGATCGCCTTGAGAACGGAAGCCTTGAGGTCGAGCCAGCGCCGACCTCGGTGCGTGATATCGTGCGCAGCGCTCTAAGCGCGTTTCGCTCTGCCGCAGACGACAAAGGCCTTGAACTCTTCGCCGACATCAGCGCCGATATGCCAACGAGCATTGAGATGGATGCGCGACGGGTGCGCCAAATCCTCTTCAACCTGCTCGCGAACGCCGTGCGCTATACGCAGCATGGCGGTGTGCGCGTGCGGGTGAGCGCGCAAGTCGCGCCATTGCCCGGGCGCGTGCGTCTGAGCTTCGTCGTTGCGGATACAGGGCTCGGCATGAGCCGCGCGCAATTGTCCGCGATTTTCGGGCGCGAGCGCGTGGCCGGCGCCAGCGACGGGCTTGGGCTTGCGATCTCGCTCAAGCTCGCGCGCGCGATGGGCGGCCACATCACGGCCAAGTCTGAGCCAGGCGAGGGCTCCGTTTTCACATTCACCTTCGACGCTCCGGTGATCAGCCGCAGCGCAAACGCCGCAGCCTAAACTCCCGGAGCGCCGGCGCCTCGCCGGCTATCTTTCTTTCCACCGAGCCTCATGCCGGCGGGGCGGGCTCCGAATTACGCTTGACCGCCGCCGTCCGCTCATGCATTGCTATTGCGAGTGATTTGCAATAAAGGCGCGGCCATGCTGACAATCGCCCGCTTGCTGAAGGCGCGCCGGCGCGCCCGGCGCCGGAAAGTTTGAGGGCGCGCGCATGGCGGTTGTTTTGATGCTCGGCGCAGGCTCCCTCGCGGACCTCATTGAAGTCGAGCGCATCGTATTGGGGCGGGGGCAAGCGTCCTGCCGCGGGTCCAGCGCCCCGATCTCCTCTCCCGCGCGCGTTTCGGCCACGCCAGCGGGAGAGGAGACCCAATTTACTTTGCGAGAAAAGCGTCGAGCTTGCGAGACAGCGGCGCGGCTTGGCGTGTCTCGCATTCCCACACTGTAAGACTAACCCAGCCTCGCGCCTTTAGTGAGGCGAGAGCCGAGGCGTCGCGCGCGCGATTGCGTGCGATCTTGTTTTGCCAATAGGCAGCATTGTCTTTCGGTTGACGCGCGCCGCGTTTGCAATCGTGGCCGTGCCAGAAACAGCCATGCACGAAGATGACTTTGCGCATCGCGCCGAACACGAGATCCGGTTTGCCCGGAAGCGCTGCGCCGTTCAGCCGATAGCGGCGGCCGTAGCCAAGTGCGCGTACGGCGGTCCGAACAGCAAGCTCAGGCGCGGTGCCGCTCGACTTCACCGCGCGCATGATGGCGGAGCGTTTGGTTTGATCGAAGACGTCGTGACCGCGCGCCATTAGGCGGTTCGGCGAGTCGCCGCTGCGCCGACGAGCGGACGAAGAAGGTGCTGCGAAAGCCAGCGCACGACGGGTACACACACGGCGTCGCCGATCAGGTGAAGTGCAGCGGTTTGGCTCGCAGGCAATGGGTATTCGTCCGGAACGCCCATCAAACGTGCGGCTTCACGCGGTGTAAGCAGGCGCGAGCGAATGTTGTCGCCTTCGACGAAGAGCAGCAATTGACGGCTCGAACCGCCGGTGGGCGTACGCAGGCAACCGGCGATGCCGTCAAAGCGGGCTTCGGCGCGTTGGACACGTTCGCCGTGCTCGATGCGGATGCGGCGGAAAACGGCGCCAACTTCGCGTCGGCCGCTTTCGCGCAACGCGTCGACGCGGGCGCGTTGCAGCGGGCTCATCTGAGAAAGCAGCTTCGCGGTTTGCTCGTCGCTATTCCACGCGACGCCCTCGTCTTCGAGCACATCGGCCAAACGCGTGTTGCGCTTGGGCGGCGTGTCGAGGCGCCACCAGACGAAATGCTTGCGGAGAGTGTCCGGCAAGCGGGCGACGACGTTGCGGAGCGCCATCGAATGAAACGGTTCAATTGGGCCGGACGAAATGAGGTGCGACGGCGCGGTGCGCGCGGCGATGATGAAGAGGCGCGGCCGCGATTGCGGCGTGAAGAGTGCGGCGTCGATCTCCAGCGCGCCAACGCGATAGCCCAAGCCATCGAGCGCGTGGACGAGCGCTGTGAAGTCCGCGCCGCCGTGTGAGCTCAAAAGCCCCGAGACGTTTTCGAGCGCGAGCACCTCGGGCGCGCGCTTCTCGTGGGCGAGCTTTTCGATCAGGCGATGGAAGCCCCAGAAGGCGCCCGAGCGCGGGGCCGCCAGACCCCGTCGCGCGCCGGCGAGGGAGAGGTCTTGGCAGGGGAAGCTGGCCCAGGCGAGTGACGCCTGGCCGGGCAGGTCGGCGCTGGCCAGGTTCCAGATGTCGCCCTGGCGCATATCGGCTTCGCCCCAGGCGGTGCGGTAGGCGCTGGCCTTGGCCGGATCGAAGTCATTGGCGAAAACGCAGGCGAAATCCGGTTCCAAGCCCAGCCGCGCCAGACCGCCACCCGCGAAAAACTCATAAAGTGGGGCGCCGGAATCACGCTGCATTGTTTTATGGTACAGGTTCTCGGCGGCTCTGGCTCCCTTGGGGGGCGCCGGCCAAGTGGGGGACGCCCATGCGGGCCTTTGTGCGCGGACTGTGCTTGGCCTCGGCGCTTGCGCTGGGGGCGGTGACGATTGCGGGCTGCCAGCGCGAACAGCAGGCGACCGAAGAAGGCCCAACCACGCCGAGCAACGCCGAGCGCGAAGCCGCGATGGCGGCCGAGCAATTGGCGGCGTTGGGCGGGCCGGCCAACGCGCAACAGCGCGCCTTGTTTGAAGGTGAGTTTCAGGCCTCGGGCGGCATTGGCGCGCTCGACACTGGCGAAGGCTCGTCCGAAGGCGCGTGGGAGCTCCGACTGCTGCCGGACTATGCGCAATTCTCGCGGCCGGGCCTTGGCGAGGACGGCGGCATTCCGGGCGAACGCGATTATCGCGAACGCGGCATGCGTGTCGTCGCCGGCGCCGTGACGATCACGATCATGAACCAGGCCTGCACGTCGAGCGGCGGCGAACTGCCCTACACGGCGCACGTGCTGTTTGAGGGCGTGGCGTACACGGGCTGCGCGCGGCGCGGCATTAGTGATGGCCCGCGGCCAACGTGGGCGTCGGTGTTGCCGGAATTGATTCCGGCGATCGATGCGTGCCTTGCGCGCGCGGAAACGCGGCCGGCGCGGGTGACGTTCGCGACCACGCTCGGCGAAGGCGAAGTGAGCGTGCGGATTCGCGAAGCCAATGGCTCGCGCCATGAATGCATTTCCAATAGCGCGGGCTCGGAAGTGTTCGTGTTCGAACCGCTCTCCGATCTCGACCGCAGACCCGGCGAAGGTGATCCGGAATTCGTCCGCGGCGGCGGCCAGCCGGCGGCGCAAAATTGCCGGACGTCGGAGGCGGCGGTTTCGCGCGCGGGCGAACAATTGGGCTGGCTGGTGCGCCGCTCCTGCTAGCGCGGGTCTGAAGACCCGCGCTCCGTAGTAATTCGTCGCAAGCGCGTTGCCATCGGCTCAAACCTCGCGTGCACTCCCCGCAAGGGGAGATCGTCATGCTGCTTGGACCACGCGCGCACGCAGATCGCGTCGAGTTTTCGCTTTCGATCGTGCGCATCGCGCTCGCCATTCTGCTCTTCATTCATGGCGCGTTTCGCGCGTCGCATTGGGATCCGTACGTCACGGGCTTTGGCGAGTGGCTCGGCTCGATCGGATTTCCGTTCGGCTTCTATTGGGCGGCGGCCGTGACCTTGTACGAACTGATCGCGCCGCTCTTTCTCGTCGCCCGCCGTTTCGTGACGCTGGCGTGCTTGGGTCACATCGTCATCGTCGCTCTCGGCATGGTGCTGGTGCATTACCCGGACGGTTGGTTCGTTGTCGGCGCCGGGCGCAACGGCATGGAATATTCCGTGATGCTGTTGGCGGGCTTGATCGCCGTGGCCTGGGCGTATGCGCCGCGCAAGGAATAGCGCCCGCGAAGGCGCCGCGCGCCGAGGCTTATGCGCTTGCCCGTCCCGGGTTCTCAGCTTCGCTGAGCCCCGGGATGACGGAGTTTAACTCGTGTCGCTTGGAGACCGCTTCTCGTATTCGGTGCGCGTGGCTGAGCTCAATCGTCATCCCGGCCGTAGCGAAGCGGAGAGCCGGGACCCAGAGCCGCCTATTCATCTTTTGCCCTGGGCCCCGGATCGCGCTCCGCGCGTCCGGGATGACGGAGACTCTTGATTGAAGGACGTGTGTGATGCCGGCTGGAAGCCGGCGGTCCGCTACTTAGTTGAACAGTGCTTGCATCCATTCGACGGCGTTGCCGAGTATGGCGACGCTGACGCGGGCGCCGACATAGACGGAAAGCACGGAGGCGAGGGCTGCGGGGATCGTCAGCAGCATGAGAATGCCGTCGCGTTGCAGAAGCGCGAGCGCGGTCATCGCCACGGTCATGCCGGGCGGCCAGTTCGCGAACGGGATCGGCAGGATCAGGATCAGCGCCATCAGCAGTGTTTGCAGGCCGATGACGATGGTCGCGGGAAAGCGTGTGAGCGCCGACCAGCGCGGCTTGATCAAATATTCGATGCGCTTCAGCGGCGGTGTCGCCACGCGCAGCGTCTTGCGCAGCGCCTCGCAATCGATGCGCATTTCGCGCATGCCGCGCGGAATCCAAAGTCGGTGCGAGCCGAACACCAATTGCAGCGCAGGCGCCAGCATCAGAAAGCCGAAGATGGTCGAGATGCCGGGGATGTTCGGGATGCACATCGGCAGCGCCAAAACAAGCAACAGCACGCCGTGCGCGCGCGAATCGAGTCGATCCAGCAATTCGCCAACGCTCACGCTCTCGCCTGGAAACGCCTCGACCAGATCGTCCAGGAGGGCGGAGGCCGCGTCAGAATGGGCGGCCGGGGAGGCGGAGGGCGGATTCATGTGGGCTGAATGCAGCGTCACATGGGGCGCCGGCGGAAGTTTGGCTAGGTGGTTGCGACGTTCAGACGTCATCAACCATACCGGCGTACTCCCCTTATTTCATGCGCGTCCGTTCGCATCTTGCCGCTCTCGGCCTCGCCCTCGCGGTCGCCAGCTGCGCAGGCTCGGAGCCGCCTGCCGAATTGTCAGGGCTGTGGAGTGCCGGGCCGGCGGCGTGCGAGGCGGGTGTTGGCGTTCGTTTCGAGCGCGATGCGATCGAGGTGGTCTATGCACGGCAGACCGAAACCCTGTTCGACAATCCCCGCTACGAGCTTGAGCGCGGCGGCGACAATTTCCGCATTCGCATCACGTACGACCTGCCGCGCGTGGCGGGCGGGGCGCGCACGGTGGGCGCGCATGGCGTGGTCGTGCTGATGCGCACCAATGACGGGCGCATTTCGCCGGAGATGCACAATCTGGTCGATGGGCGCACGGGTGCGGCCCGGACGCGGATCGTTGATGATCCGGCAGTGACTGCGCTTTCGTTGCAGCCGTGCGGAGCGCATCCGTGGCGCGAGGGCCTGCGCGGGCGGCTCAACACATAGAAAAACCGCCGGCTTTCACCGGCGGCTTTCCCATTTTGCCCGGGCTGAGGGCGATTTTAGTTCGACGCTTGCTGCGTGACGGGCGCAGCGTCGCCGTTGCAGCGCGCGAGTTCGTCGGCGGTGAGTTCAGCGCCTTCGGGGCCGTAGGCGCTGACGCGCACGCCGGCTTCACGGACGAATTGGCGGCAGGCGCGAACGCTGGCGGCGTGCTGGGCGCGGGCGCGGCAGGTGTCGCCTTCGCAGGTCCAGATCGTGTTTTGCGTGATGTATTGCGTGCGTTCGGCGACCGGCGTGTCCAGCTTCACGGTGAAAACACCGGCGTCGCGGGCGTAAGCCGCGCCGACGAGGGCGGTCGAGGCGAGCGCCGCCACGACGACAGATTTGATGATATTCATGAGCGATTACCCCTGGTGATCGCGCTTCTGGGGAGGAGCGCAGGGGCACAATGCCGGGCGGCGTCGGGGCTGACAAGAGAAAATTGAAGGAAACGAAAAATATTCACTGGATAGTGATTACGGGCGCGTAAGGCGGGGCTATGGGGCTCCGCCCTTATGGTCAAAAAAGCCCAACCGCGTTTCTGCAGAGTGCGCTAGTAAGGGCGTCTTGCTGTGGCGCGCGCGCGGGGATGGCGCGCGTGAAAAGGCGGAGGGGATCAGGCCATGACTTTGTACAAGTTCGGCGTGGGCGTGGTGCTCGCGGTGGCGATGACGGGCGTACTGACGATGAGCGCGCTCGTGTTCAGCTCGCGCGATTTCCAATTCGGCGTGGCGCAGATTTCGCCGTCGACCAATGGGCTGATCTCGTTCGCGCAACTCGAAGAGGTCGATCGCCAGGTGCAGGAGATCGAAGCGGAGTCCGCGGGGCCGCGCGGTGAGCAGTTGCAGATCGAACAACAAATCGCGACGCTAGATGCGGAAACGCAAACGGCCGAAGCGAACGCGAACGACGCGCGCGCGGCTATGGTCGGCGCGATCGCGGAAATTGAAACGCGCGCCAATGTCGCCACCGCCGAAAGCGCGGCCGCGGATATGAGCGCGCAGGGCTTGTCGCAACGGATCAATGCGTTGGCGTCGCGGCCGGGCTTGCCGCCGGCGGATCAGCAAGGCGTGGCGCAGCTGCAGGCGCAAGTGCAGCAGCTCGCAAGCCAAGAGGAGAATTTGGACGATCGCGGCGCGGAGCGTGCGCAATTGGTGGCGCGTCAGCGTTTGGTGGCGGGGCAAGTGGCGGAAGCCAACCGCCGCGTGTTCGCGCTGCAGCAGACGGTGGTGCCAGACTATGAGCATTTCACGCGCGTGCGTGGTGAAGCGCATGCGCTGGCGGCGATGAGTCCGTTGGGTGTGAGCGCGTTCTTGGCGCAGGGGCATCCGGCGTTGTTGTCGACGGTGCTGGTGTTGCTGATGGGCGCGCTGGGCTCTTTGCTCTATCTTTTCCCAGCGTATCTCAATCGGCCTGAGCCGGTGACGATGGCCGAGATCGTGGTGCGCCTGATCTTCGGCATGTGCGCCGCACTCGCGTTCTATGTGTTGGCCAACGCGGCGATCGCGGGCTTCTCGATCGCATCTTCGGTGCAGCAGGCGACGACGTCGTCGATGCTCAATCCGTTCACGGTGTCCCTGGTCGGGATCGTGGCCGGCGTGTTGTCGGAAGACATCGCCAAATGGATCCAGGATCGCGGCCGTGGGATTTTCACCCAGGGCGGCGGGAGCGCGCCGGCGCCGAGCACAGCGGCTGCGCCAGCGTCCTCGAACAACAACGATGACGGCCCGCCCGGCGGGGGGCTCGTGAACAATCAGGCCATTTCTTGAGCTAAAGCGCGGCAGCACAGCGCGGCTCGGGCTCTTTCGCAGCAGCGAAGGGGCGTCTAGGGTGCGCGCCGAAAACACTTGAGGAGACGCCGATGGGCCGCGCAGTTATCGTTTCTTACGCTCGTACGGGCCTCGCCAAATCGGGCCGCGGCGGGTTCAACAACACGCACGGCGCGGCGATGGCGGGGCACGCAATCAAACACGCGGTGGAACGCTCCAAGCTCGATCCGGCCGAGATCGAAGACGTGGTGCTGGGCTGCGGCGCGCCGGAAGGCGCGACGGGCCACAACGTGGCGCGTAACGCCGCGATCTGGGCTGGCCTGCCGGTGACGACATCGGGCGCCACGATCAATCGCTTCTGCTCGTCGGGTCTGCAATCGATCGCGCAAGCGGCGCACTACATCACCAATGAAGGCGCGAAGGCCGCGGTCGGCGGCGGTGTTGAATCGATCTCGCTGGTGCAGATGAGCGGTCAAGCGAACCGCTTCCACTACACCGAAGAACACCTGATGAAGACCAAGCCCGAGCTTTGGATGGCGATGATCGAAACCGCCGACATCGTGGCCAAGCGCTACAATGTGAGCCGTGAGTATCAGGACGAATATTCGCTGCGCTCGCAACAACGCATCGCGGCGGCGCAAAAGGCCGGCCTCTTCGACAACGAAATCGTGCCGATGGCGACCAAGATGAAGGTCGTCAACAAGGAGACGAAGGAAGAGAGCATTGTCGATTACACAGTCACGAAGGACGAGTGCAATCGCGCCGACACCACGCTCGAAGGCTTGGCGTCGCTGCAGCCGGTGCGTGGTCCGGGCAATTTCATCACTGCCGGCAATGCGAGCCAACTCTCGGATGGCGCCGCAGCCGTTGTGCTGATGGACGAGAAGGAAGCGGAAAAGCGCGGCCTGCAACCGCTCGGCCTCTTCAAAGGTTTCGCTGTTGCTGGTTGCGAGCCGGACGAAATGGGCATTGGCCCCGTGTTCGCTGTGCCGCGTCTGCTCGAGCGCCAAGGCCTCAAGGTCGATGACATCGATCTTTGGGAGCTCAACGAAGCGTTCGCGTCGCAATGCCTCTATTCGCGCGATCGCCTCGGCATCGATCCGGAAAAGTACAACGTCAATGGCGGCTCGATCGCCATCGGCCACCCGTTCGGCATGACGGGCGCGCGCCTCGTTGGCCACGTGCTGCTGGAAGGCCAGCGTCGCAAGGCCAAGCACGCTGTGGTGACGATGTGCATCGGCGGCGGCATGGGTGCAGCCGGTCTGTTCGAAGTGTTCAGCTAAGAGCTGAACACTCAAGGGGGCGCGTGAGATGAAGCGGATGATCCTCGCCGGATTGGCGGCTCTTGGCTTGGCGTTGGCTGCGTGCGGCCAGCAGCAACAAGCGCCGACCAGCGGCGAGGAGACGCCTGCCGCGCAAGCGCCCACGCTCAACACCAATATCGGTCCAGACGGCGCGGCGGGCATTTCCACCGCGCTGTCGATGGATGTGGCGAGCGTGCGTGCGGCGGCGCCGCTCTATGACGTGGCGCTGGTGGAAGACCAGGTCGAAGGTGAACCCTTCATGGCGATCACGCTCTCCTCGGCTGGCGAAGAAATATTCCGCGCCTTACCGACGGCAGACGGCCGCCACATCCATTCGATCGTGACGCGCGCCACGCAGGCGCACAGCCCCACGCAAGAAGTGGTGGGCGCCGCACGCTTCGCCGTGGCGCCGCCCGAGCAGGTGGAATTCTGTGGCGCAGAGCTTGTGGACGGCAGTCCAGGCTTTGCATGCTCCACCGCCGAGGACGGTAATTTTTGGCGCGTCTATAAGGCGCCGGAAGGCTATGACGGTCCGAGCGATCCGTTCGACGCGATCGATCCGGACGTGCTGCACGATTCCGTATTGGTCGAAATGCGCTGGATCGCGCCGCGCGTTTAAGGGCGCGCTATTCCGCTATTTTGTGCACGCTGGAGGCCGCGGCGATGCGCGCGCCGCCAGCCGAAAAGAGTTCGGCTTCCACGAACATGAGCGTCCGCGTTTGACGCGCGATGCGGGTGCGGATTTCGCCGAGGGCTGCATCGTCCGTCAGCGTCATTTCCATCGACACGAGTTTGGCGCCGGCGCGTTCGGCGCGCGCGGCGGCGTTCAATGCTTCAGCAAATTGCGCCGCGATTTGAGCTTCGCTCATTGGGCGCGCTTCACCGCGGCCATGATGCGCTCGTGCGCGACTTCGACGGCGGCCCATTCGCCGACGCTCGCCATCTTGCCGGGTTCGAGATCTTTGTAGTGGGTGAAGAAGTGGCCGATCTGCGCGACGAGCAGCGGCGGCAGATCTTCGTGCGTCTTCACGTCGGCGTAGAAGGGGTTCAGCGCATCGACGGGCACGGCGAGGATTTTTTCGTCTTCGCCTTTTTCGTCGCTCATCAGCAGCACGCCGACGGGGCGGGCGCGGATCACGGCGCCGGCGACAACAGGCATGGGAGTGACGACCAGAATGTCGATCGGGTCGCCGTCATCGCCGAGCGTGTTCGGGATGAAGCCGTAATTGCTCGGATACAACATCGACGTGTGCAGGAAGCGATCCACGAACAGCGCGCCGGAGCGTTCGTCCAACTCATACTTTACCGGCAAACCGCCCTGCGGGATTTCGATGAAGGCGTTGACCTCGTGCGGCGGGTTTCTGCCCGGCGGAATAAATCGAACGTCCATAGCGCCACTCTTTCAGAACTGCCGTCATCCGGCCCGCCCAAGGGGCCGGGATGACGGCGCTTAAAGCATCGGCGTGTTAAATCACATCTTCTTCTTCAGCGGCGCCAGGTCTGCGAAATTGGGCGCCCGTTTTTGCGCCTTGGCGGCGAAAGCTTCCATCATGTGCGGGGGCGCGAACATGCCAGCTTGCCAGGTGGCGATGTAATCGAGGCCGTCGGCGATGGTATGGTCGCGCGCGTAATTGATCATGCGCTTGGAGCCAGCGACCGCGACCGGCGCTTTCGCGGCGATCTCGGCGGCGATCTCCATCACGTGCGCCAGCATCGCCTCTTGCGACGGGAAGGTCTCGTTGACGAGGCCGATTTCCTTGGCGCGTTGCGCGGGCAGGCGCCGACCCGCGTAAGCAAGCTCGCGCACCCAACCTTCGGGGATGAGTTTGCAGAGGCGCGGGAAGGTGCCGACGTCGGCGGTCATGCCGATATTGATTTCTTGGATTTGGAAGAACGCGTCTTCGGTTGCGTAGCGGATGTCGCACGCGGACACGAAATCGACGCCGCCGCCGATGCAGCCGCCCTGGATCGCGACCAGCACCGGCATGCGCGCATTGTCCAAGCAATTGAAACTGCCCTGTAGCGTCAGCACGAATTGCCGGAAGGCTTCAGCGCGCGAATAGGGGTCGCCGCCGCTTGCGCCCACGCCTTCGCCGTCGGTGAAGACGGAAAGATCCATACCGGCGGTGAAGTGCTTGCCGGTGGAGGAAATGACGATGACGCGCGCTTTGGCGTGATCGTCGATGTCATGCACAAGCGCCGGCAATTCGTTCCAGAATGCGCGCGGCATGGAATTCATCGCCTCGGGCCGATTGAGCACGATGTGGGCGATGTTGTTCTCGATGCTGAGCTTGAAGCAGGTGGTTTCCGTCATGGCGTTTGCTCCCTGAGCGGGAGGTTAGCACGGGCGGAAAGCGCGGTCGCCGGTGTCGCTACGCGAAGCAAGCATCGACGCCGCTATGGGCGTGGCGTAAACTTCCGGTGAGGACGCCATGCAGCACCCGAAAACACTCCAGCGCCTAGCAGGTTTGATCGCCAAACCGAAAACGCCTGTCTCGCTTGAAAAGATGGACGAGGCTATCGCCGCCGGCGTTGCGCAGCAGAAGTCGACCAGTTCGACGCGTCGTAAGCGCAAATGGTCGTGATGCGAGGCTAAGGCCGTAGTCGCTCGTGTAGCGCGGGGATCTCCATGAGTGCGGCGGAGCCGTACCAGGGATAGGCTTCGTAGGCGAAGACGCCGGCTTCAACGGCTGGATCGGTGGCGACGAGAGCGGCGGCTTCTTCGATCGTGCTGACGGTGAAAATGAAGATGCCGCGATACTGACGCTCATTGGCGCCGAGGGGGCCGGCGACGACGAGGCGGCCTTCGTCGGCGAGGCGGTTGATGTTGGCCATGTGGCCGTTGAAGAGGCGCGTACGCTCTTCGTCGGAGAGGTTCGTGGCGGGGCCGGTTTTCAAGATGACGAGCACGTATTGGCGCATGCCGCGCTCGTCGGCGCCGACGCGTTGGGCGAGCGCTGCGTCGTAGCCGCTTGGTGCGGGCGGCGCGGCGGGCGCTGTGGCGCAGGCGAGAAGCGCGCTGCAGAGGGCGAGGGCGGCGAGGCGCATGATTGTGCTCCGTTTCACGCGCCTAAAGGGTGGGCGCCGGCTATTCAACGAGCTGTTATGAGCCAGGCGTCGCTGCCGAGTGCGAACGTGTTGAGGATTACGCTTCCGCCAACGAACAGCAGAACAAAGCCAACACAAAGTATCGCGGGAGAAAGTGAGGCAATCTTATTGGTCAGGCGCATTCCCAAATGCTAGCGAAACCGTAGCCGTACGTCACGCTTAAGCGAACACGACGCCCGTCAGCACGGCGGCGTAGTGCACGCCGGCGGCGGCCATGACGAAGCCGTGCCAGATGGCGCGGCGGAAGGGGAGATTTTCGGCGACGTAGAAGGGGATGCCGATCGTGTAGAGGAGGCCGCCAATGGCGAGCAGAATGATGCCGGCGAGCGGCACGCCTTCAACCATCGGCCCCATCGCGGCGACGACGAGCCAGCCCATCACCACATAAAAGGCGATCCAGATCTTCTTGCCGATGTTCGGCAGGAAGAGTTTGCCGGCGGCGCCGATGATCGCGAGCGCCCAGATGATGGTGGTCATCGAGATCGCCCAGGCGCCGTCGAAACGGATCGTGGTGAAGGGCGTGTAGGTGCCCGCGATCATTAGGAAGATGGCGGCGTGGTCGAAGCGGCGCAGCAGCGATTTGCGCTTATGGTTCTCGGCCAGATTATAGGCCATCGAGCAGCCGATCATGGTGATGACGCAGATGGCGTACACGCCGACGGCCGCCGCCATGCCGAGCCCGCCTTGCCAAATGGCGAGGCCGAGGCCCACGCCCACAGCGAAGGTGAACACGCCGAGCGCCACGCCATGCACCCAGCCGTCGACGAGTTTTTCCAGGCGCGTCGGGTAATGGAGGTTGGGGATCAGGTCAGAGAGCGTCATCGGAGGGCAGCATGCCGCATTTGTACGGCGGTGTCAGGGCCGGATCGGTCACAGATGGCGACGAAATGTTGCGCTATGCTGGAACCATGCAGAATCATTTCGCTCGGCGCGTGTTTTTAGCTTCGCTCTTGGCCGCCGCCGCTTCGCCCGCGTTGGCGCAGCAGCAGCGTATCCTCGATAGCTTGACGCAAGCAGATGCGAGCCGGGGCATTCGCGATGCTTTGGGCTTGGCGGCGATGAACGCGACGACGCGGTTGGGCCAGCCCAATGGGTTCTGGAATGACGGGCGGGTGCGGATTCCGTTGCCAGGCGTGCTCGGCCAATCGCAGCGCACATTGGCGGGGTTCGGCATGTCGGCGCCGTTGGACCAATTGCAGGAAAGCCTGAACCACGCCGCCGAACGCACCATGCCGGAGGCGGCGGGGCTGTTCACCAATGCCGTTCGGACAATCACGATTGGCGATGCGATCGATATCGTGCGCGGCGGCGCCGACAGCGCCACGCGCTATTTACGCGGCCGCACCGAGACGCGGCTGACGACATTGCTGAAGCCGCCGATGACGGAGGCGCTGACGCAGTCGGGCGCGTTTACCTTGATGCGCACGGCGCTGCGTGAAGTAGGCCTCGCCAGCATGACGCGCGATCTGCGCACCGAAGTGATCAATTTCGCGACCACGAAAGCCATCGAAGGCGCCTTCTTTTTCATCGCCGAAGAAGAGCGCGCCATCCGTCGCGATCCGGCGCGGCGCACGACGGATATTCTACGCCGGGTGTTTGGCTAAATGTTCGCGCGGCAAGCGAGCCATGCTGCGTTGCGCTTGATTGATCGCGGCCGCGTCGTCATGGTCCGCGCGTGACAGAGAATTCAGATTTTCGCCGCGTAAGCTTTGAGCTGCCGGGCGGGCGCATGGCCGGCATCGCTTTCGGCGCCGAGACGCCGGCGCCCGACATCGTCTTCATCCACGCCACCGGCTTTAACGCGCGCACGTATCGTTCGCTGCTCGCGCCTTTGGGCGATCGCTTTCATGTGCTGGCGCTGGACATGCGCGGGCATGGGCTGACGACGCTGCCGGCGCGCACCTTTGGCTACACGTCGTGGGGGCGCCATCGCGACGATCTGATTGCAGTGCTGGAGCATTTCAACGCGCCGGTGACGCTCGCGGGCCATTCGATGGGCGGCATCGTCTCGCTGCTGACGGCGGGCCAGCGCACTGATCTTGTTTGCGGGCTGGCGCTGATCGATCCGGTGATCTTGCCGAGTGCGGGTTACGCCGTGTCGCAAATGCCGTTCGCGCCTTTGATCCAGCGCCACACGATGGGCATGGCGAAGGGCGCTGCGAAACGCCGCTCGGAGTTTGCCGATCGCGCGAGCGCTGTCGAAGGCTTCACCGGGCGCGGTATCTTCAAGACGTTTCCGCGCGAGGTGATTGAGGATTATGTCGCCGATGGTTTGATCGAGGACGGCAAAGGGGGCTTCAAGCTCGCGTGCCGGCCCGAATACGAAGCGGCGACCTATTGCGCGCAACGGCATGATCCGTGGGGCGCGCTACGCCGCGTGACCGATCCGTTGGTGCTGCTGCGCGCCGAGCGTCAGTCCACGATCTCGGAGGCGGCGATGCATCGGATTGCAGCGCTCAAGCCGGATGCGCGTGTCGCCACCGTCGAAGGCGTCGGCCACATGATCCCGATGGAGCGGCCCGATCGCGTGCGTGCGGCCATCGAAAGCGCGCATCTGCTCGCGCGCGCTGGGCGCAAATACCACGACGCTTTGGTGCAATAGCTAGATCTCGAGCGCGACCAAGCGCTTTTCCATCCGCGCGCGCACTTCGGGGCTCGCGGTGATCGTCTTGCGCGTGGCGATGTCGAATGTGAGCGCGGTGACTTCCATGCTCATCCAGGTTTTGCCGCTGGCTGGATCGCAGAGCCAGTGCACCAGGCGCAGCGTCTTTTCGCCAACCTCGATGATGCCGGAATAGATTTCGATCAGATCGCCGGGGCGCGGCCATTGGCGATAGATGTAGCGCGCCTCAACAACGGCGCCGGCGGGGGCCGCGCCTTTGCCAGCGGCCGCATCCGCGCGCCATTGCGCGAGCAGGTTCGGCACGGAATCCGATACGCGCCCCATCAAATGATCGAAGCGCATGCGGCCGAACGTGTCGCAATGCTCGGCGAGCACCATCGCGCCGCCGATGCGCAATGCGCCAAGTTCAATCGCACGATCGCGGCTGGCTTCGCCGGGCGCCTTCGTCACGTCGACAGAGCGCGGCTTGGCGTGTGCAGGTAATTCGACCTGCAGGCGTTTCGCAGCATCGCGCGTCCGCGGCGACCAGCCGAAGGGGCGGAAATCGCGCGTGTCCGTGTGCGCGACTTTGAGTGTGAAGCTTGAGGACGAAGCGCCGTCCGCGTGGCGCATGTCGAGGCAGAATTTGGCGTCGGTTTCGCCCATCTCGGCCACGCCGCCATGCATGACGAGCGGCGCGCCGGGTAGCGCTTCCTTGTTGAAGCGCACATGCAATTCGAGCGGCGTCAGCGTCGAGGCCGCCGCGCTCGTGAAAGCGCGCGGCAGTTCTAGCGCATGCGCCATGTGAGCCAGCCCGATATAGGCGCGCTCGAGATGGAAGCGGATATTGAGATGGCCGCCGTCGTCGCATTCCCACGTATTGACGCTGCCCTGATAGAGCGGCGCGGGCAGAGGCGCAGGCGGATTGCTCATGCGGCGTGCTGGCACGTCGCGCAGAGGCCGCTGGCTTCGATCATGGTGCGGCGAATGGTGAAGCCGTCTTTCTTGGCCGCTTCGCCAAGATCGATGAGCGCGTGGCCGGCGTCGAACTCTTCGGCAGCGCCGCACTTTTCGCAGATCAGGAAGATGGTGGAGCGCTCGCAGCCGCCGACTTCGCAGGCGACGAAGGCGTTCAAGCTTTCGATGCGATGGGCGAGGCCCATCCGCACGAGAAAATCGAGCGCGCGATAGATCGTCGGCGGCTTCGCGGTCTTGTCGCCGTCTAGCAGCGGGAGGAGATCATAGGCCTTCGCCGGCGCGTGTTGTGTGATGAGCAATTCGAGCACGCGGCGGCGCAACGGCGTCAGGCTTTCGCCCGCCGCTTGGCAGGCTTGCTCAGCCTCGGCCAATTGCGTCGTGTGGTCGTGTGCGCAGTGCGTGTGTGCCATGCCGGCCATGATCGCAGGGTCCGTCCTTTCGCGGAAGATGGGGAGCGGCGCGCGAGAATTTGAGATCAAATTCGTCTCACGCGCGGAATAGAACTTTACAAGAACATCTGACTCGCGTACCAATCTGGAACATAGAGCGAACGAAGAATTTCGAGGGGCATAAGCAATGAGCGAAGCGATCTTCCGTGGTTTGTCCGGCCGTCTGCACCGTTTCAGTGTGCATCGCCCGCATGAGGATTTCGCGTCGGCTCCGGCCGTCTATTGCTTTGCCCGCCCAGGCCCTGGCGGTCGCGGCTGGACGCCACTCTTCCTGTCCAGGACGGGCAATCTTTCCAAGCGCTTAGCCAATCACGAGCAATGGCCGGAAGCCAAGCTCCTGGGCGCCACGCACATCCTCATCCACGAGCACGACGAACGCGACGCCCGCGAATATGTCGAGGCCGACCTCGCCGAAGCGCTCCGCCCGGTGATGAACGGCCCCTTCCTGGAAGCCGAGGTCGAAGAAGCTGAGAGCAATCTCCGCCTGATCTGGGCGGCTTAAGGCTCCTGACCCGAAGTTCCAAAAGAGAAGAGGGCGCTCCTTTGCGGGAGCGCCCTTTGAGTTTGCTACGAGGGTTTATGCTTTAGCGCGAGCCTTGCGGCGTGGGCCTTGGCGCGGGGCGGGGCTCCGGCCTTGGCTGCTGCGGCAGCGGGTTGAGGGCGGCTGCACTTGAGGCGGCGCGCGCGAGTTGAAGGAATTCCGCGCGCCAGCCGAATTCGTCGCGGCCGCGTGCGGTTTGCGCGAGATTGATCACGTCGTCCCAATCATAACCCTGGTCGAGATAGGGATCGCCGCGCAGCAATTGGCCGTAGCCGGCGACGGCGGTGGCCCAGCGCGCCGATTCATTCGCTTGTGCGATGGATGCGACGGCGTCGGCGTTGGTGATCGGGCGTTCGATCAGGCGCGAATTGTCCTCGCCTGGCAGCTTGTAGCGAATGCGCAGGAAGGCGAGTTCGTTGGCTGTGCCGGCGGCGGGGCGTTGGCCCGGCTGATAGCGCAGCTCATCGTTGAACGTGCGCCCGCCAACGGGGACGATCTCATAGATCGCGGTGACCGAGTGGCCGGCGCCGATTTCGCCCGCATCGACTTGGTCGTTGTTGAAGTCCTCGCGGCGGAGCATGCGTGTTTCGTAACCGATCAGGCGATATTCAGCGACGCGTGCGGGATTGAACTCGACCTGGATTTTCACGTCGTTGGCGATCGAGAACATGTTCGACGCCATTTCGTCGCGCAGCACGCGGCGGGCTTCGTTCAGCGTATCGATGTAGGTCGCGATTCCGTTGCCGTTTTGCGCGAGGCGCTGCATCAGCGCGTCGTTGTAATTGCCGCCGCCGAAGCCGAACACCGAAAGATAGATGCCGGTTTCGCGCTTGCGCGAGACGAAGTCTTGCAGCTGTTGCGGGTCGTTGATGCCGACGTTGAAATCGCCGTCGGTGCCGATGATGACGCGGTTGATGCTGTTGCGATTGAAGTTCTGTTCGGCCAGCGCATAGGCTTGGCGTAAGCCTTCCGCGCCCGCGGTCGATCCGCCCGGCTGCAACGAATTGAGCGCCGCCAGAATGCGACCGTGTTCATTGCCCGGTGTCGGTTCGAGCACCGTGCCGGCCGCGCCCGCATAGACCACGATGGCCACGCGATCGCGCGCATTGAGCTGATCGATCAGCATCGAGAAGCTTTGCTGCAGAAGCGGCAGCTTGTTCGGCGCGTTCATCGAGCCCGACACGTCGAGCAGGAGCACGAGGTTCAGCGGCGGGCGTTCGCGCGGCACGATATTGTAGCCCTGCAAGCCGATATGCACGAGCTGGCGGCCTTCGGCCCAAGGCGAGGGCGCGACGGTGACACTGGTGGAGAAGGGTTGCTCGCGATTTTGCGGCAGCGGGTAATCGTAGCGGAAATAATTGACCAGCTCTTCGATGCGCACGGCGTCGCGCGGCGGCAGACGGCCTTGGTTCAGCATGCGGCGCACGTTGGAGTAAGAAGCGGTGTCGACATCGATGGAGAAGGTCGAGACCGGATCATCGGCCACGACGTGGATCGGATTGACCTCAACGTCTTCGTAACGCTCGCGGTCCACGTCGCCCGGCATCGGTTGCGGCGCGGTCTGTGCGTAAGGCGCGGCGACAGCGCCCAACATGCGTTGCTCCATCATCGGCGCTGGCGGCGGTGGTGGTGGCGACGGCGGTGGAACCACCGGTGCTTGGTCGCGGCGATTGCCGGTGACGACGACGCTTTCGTCGCTCTCTTGCGCGGTTTGCGTGGATGGCCCGGCGCATGCGGCGAGTGCGAAGGCGCACGCCATCAGCGCCGCGCGAGCGGAATGTTTCAGCATGGATGGTCCCTCCCGACCCGTCCGGACACGGTGTGTGTGACGCACCACGAAAGCGCGCCGAACACGGCAAGTGTGCGGCATGTGCGCGGCGTTTTGTGAACACACGCGCGTGAATCACGCGCTTGTGTGAATTAGGTCGCTCTGGAGTGTCAACGCCGGCGCCGTTCGCGTTCGGCTTGGAGGCGCTGCTGGGGTATCCAATCGCGGACGATGTCATCGAGCACGCTCAAAGGTACTTCGCCATTGAGCAGCACGGCGTCATGGAAGCCGCGCAGATCGAAATCGGGGCCGAGTTCGTTGCGGGCCATCTCGCGCAGACGCGCGATTTCGCGTCGTCCGAGTTCGTAGCCGCAGGCCTGGCCGGGCCAGACGATATAGCGATCGACCTCGGTGACGATCACGCCCGGCGCATCGCCCGTGGTTTGGATCAGATAATCGATGGCCTGCTGGCGCGTCCAATTTTGTGAATGAAGCCCGGTGTCGACGACCAAACGCGCGGCGCGCCAGAGCTGCCAGCGCAGATAGCCGATGCGGCCGACGGGATCGCCGTCGTGGAAGCCGAGTTCGTCGGCGAGTTCTTCGGCGTAGAGCCCCCAGCCTTCGCTATAGGCGTTGAAGGTGATGAGCCGCGTGAGCAGTGGCGCGTCGCTCAATTCTTGCGCCAGAGCGATCTGGAAATGGTGGCCTGGAACGGCTTCGTGGAAATCCTGCGTCGGCAAATCGATGCGGGTCATTTCGCCGAGATTGCGCAGATTGATGTAATAGATGCCGGGCGTGCGGCCATCGAGAGAGGGCGGCGAGTAATAAGCCCCGGGCGAGCCCTCTTCGGCGAACAGCGGCACGCGGCGCACTTCGAGCCGCGCTTGCGGCAGGCGGCCGAACCATTGCGGCGCGCGCTCCGTGAAGCGGCCGACGCGACGCTGCACATCGGCCATCAATTCAGCACGGCCTTCGTCCGTATCGGCGTAACGATAGCGCGGATCGGCCGTCATTTGGCTCAGGCGCTGTCCGATCGGACCTTCTGTGAGGCCAACGCGGCGGAGTGCGATGTCGAGTTCGCGGTTGAGCGCGTTGACACGGTCGAGGCCGATGCGATGGATTTCGGCGGGCGTGAGATCGGTGGTCGTCTCGATGCGCAAGGCGGCGGCGTAATATTCGGCGCCTTGCGGGAGATTAGAAACGCCGGCGTTGTCTTTCGCATTGCCGCGATCAGTGCGGAGGAATTGCGCGGCGCGCTGGTGTGCGGGGATGATGTTGTCGCGCACAATGATCTCAGCGCGCGCCAACAAAGCCAGATTGGCGCGTTCGATTTCGGCGCGGCGGTTCACGTCTTGCTCGGCGGCGGCGAGCGCATCGAGTTTGCGGCGGAAGCTTGTGATGTAAGGCTGCGACATGGGCGCGACCTGCAGCACGCCTTGAAGCGCATTGAAGGTGGCGTCCATGATGAAGCCAGGCGGGCGCACGCCTTGCGCTGCGTCGAGACGCGCGCGCTCGGTTTCTTGATCGATCGCGGTGGCGACTGCGCGCAGACGCGCGAGATAGTTCTCAGCGTCGGCGACGTTGGCGATGGCGTGACGTTCGTCGAGGAAGGAGGGCAGCGTGAGAAACGCGCTGTCCATCTGATTGAGCACGTAGGGGCGCATGCCGGAAAGCGCGGTGAACTCGCCATAGGGAAACGCAGCGGCTGCGGCCGTGTTGGCGAATTGCGTTTCAAGAATGGAATAGGCGCGTGCGTTGCTTTCGCCGACCGAAGCGCGATCGATGGCGCGCAATTCGGCTAAGCGGCGCAATGCTGCGCTGCGACGCGCCTCGACGGCGATTGCGGAGCGATCGTCAAGACGTGCTGCATACGCGCCGCCCGCTGCATCATCGGAGACGCCCGATTGCGAGGCGAGTTCAGGGCTATCGGCAAGGATTTCGCGCGACCAATCGTTAAGCCGGCCCTCGAAGGCGGTCAGGGGTTGCGCTTGGCGCTGGCCGCATGCGCCCAGAATGAGGGCCAAGGCCAATAGAGCCGCCGAACCAATCCGTCCCATGTTCCCCCACAAGTTCCGCCCGAAAACCCGACATAGCATGCGTCGCCCGGTGGAAAAGCGGCCCGGGCGCAGCTCATTTGCGGTCCACTGTTGCGGTCGGCCCGCATTCGTGGTTGGACATCGCCCCTGTGGTAGGGAACTCGCGGAGACACCCATGACGACCGCCCAAGGCGGCCAGCAGACGCTGGGCAAAATTCTGTTCTATCGCCAGCTTGAGCCGCTCTCGATTGAGAAGCATCGCTCACTCGGCGTAAGCCAAGTCTCGACACCGTTCTCGTTCTTGGCCGACACGCATCTCGTGCCGCTCACGGTGGACGAGTTCGGCCTTGCGGCTGTGTGCTATCCGATCATTTTCGACACGCAGTCGAAGACGCCGCTTGCTGTCATGGGCCTCCGCCCCGGCATGAACGTTTTCCTCGGCGCTGACGGCTCGCTTGATCCGGAAGTGTATCTGCCTGCGTTCGCGCGCCGCTATCCGTTCCTGCCGGTGATGGCGGGTCAGGAAGGCCAGCAACAAGCCGCTGAGGGTGGCGACCGCGTGCTCGTTTGCATCGATCGCGCCGCGAAGATGCTGTCCTCGACGCCGGAAATGCCGTTCTTCGAGGGCGACCAACCGTCGCGCTACACCCAAGAAGCGATCCAATTCTGCAAGGAATTCGACGTTCTGGGCCGTCGCACGAGCGAATTCGTGAAGCTGATGGATCAGCACAATCTGTTTGAGCTGACCCCGCTCGCGCTGCCGCGCGCCAAGCCGGACGGCACGCCGGACGAGCCGATGAAGATCGGCGAGTATCTGCGGATCGACGAAAAGAAGCTCAATGCGCTTCCGAAAGAAACCTATCTCGAGCTGCGCGATCGCGGCGTCACTGCCGTGATGCACGCGCACCTGCTCTCGCTGGGCCTGTGGCCGAAGATCCTGAGCCGCGCTGCGCGGATTCAGGCTTCGACGCCGCTCAGCAATTAAGAGCGTCGCTCGTACGTATAAGAGAGCGCCTCTCCCTCGCGGGAGGGGCGCTTTTTCTTTGGGCGGGCTGCCGGACAGGCGGTCGCACTGGACGGTTCGGCTGGGGAGCTTATGTCGCCAAACATGCTGCGATTTCTTGCTGGACTGATTTTTCTCGCGTTTTCATTCGCCGCTCCGGCGATGGCGCAGCCTTTGCCGGGCGAGCGGCAGGTCGAAGGCTCGCTGCATGCGGCGCGCGCGGCGGTGGCGCCGGGCGAGACGTTTACGATCGTGCTGCGTCAGAACATTCGCGAGCACTGGCACACCTATTGGATCAATCCGGGCGACAGCGGTGAGCCGACGGAGCTGACATGGGCGGCGCCGCAGGGCTGGGAGATCGGGCCGATCCAATGGCCAACGCCGCAAGCGATCCCGTTCGCGATGCTGGTGAACTTTGGCTACGAAGGTGAAGTGCTGTTTCCGATCGAGGTGACGGCGCCGGCGAATGCTCCTGTGGGCTCGACGGTGACGTTGCCGGTGAATGCGTATTGGCTCGTTTGCTCCGACATCTGCATTCCCGAAGAAATGGATTTGACGTTGGATGTCGCCATCGCCGCGCAAGGACGCGACGATCCGCAATGGGCGCCGCGTATTGCCGAAGCTGTGGCGGCGCTGCCTAGCAATGCGCAGCGTGTCGATGCGCGCATCACCAGCGGCGCACCGGCGCGTCTGAGTGTGGCGCTGCCGAATGCGCGTGAGCTACGCAATCTGCGCTTCTTTGCCTTCGATCGCGACGTGATGCGCGCGGGCGAGGCGCAATCGGCGCGCGTCGGCGCGGGCGGGGCGAGCTTTAATCTGACGCCGGGTGTGGCGAACAATCTGGGCGCCGTGCCGCTGGCGGGCGTCGTCGCTTACGAAGCGCAAGACGGCGGCGCATGGGTGTTGCGCGGCGTAGAGATTGAAGCAACGCCAGGTGAGGTGATCGCGGGCACGGATGAAATTGCGGCGCAGATCTCGGATGATTACAAGCTGTCTGAGCTTGAGGGCGGTGGCGCTGCGCCTGCTGTGACTGTTGAGCCGTTGTCCGCAGTGGCGTTGATTGCTGCGCTTGGCTTAGCGTTTTTGGGTGGTTTGATCCTCAACATCATGCCGTGCGTGTTGCCGGTGCTGTCGGTGAAGGCGCTCTCGTTTGCGGGCGGTGCGCAGAATGGCGAAGCGCGCAAGCATGGCGCGCTTTATTTTGCTGGCGTGATGGTGACGTTTCTGGCGCTGGCGGGCGTGCTGATCGCGTTGCGCGGCGCGGGCGAAGCGGTGGGCTGGGGTTTCCAGTTACAAGCGCCGTGGGTGACGAGTGCGTTGGCGCTGTTGTTCTTTGTGATCGGCTTGAATTTGCTCAGCGTGTTCGAGTTTGGCGGTTCGCTGCAGAACGCGGGCTCGGGGCTCGCCACGCGCGGCGGCGATGCGGGCGCGTTCTTTACGGGCGCGCTTGCGGTGATCGCGGCGACGCCGTGCACAGCGCCGTTCATGGCGGGCGCGATCGGCGCCGCACTCACGCAATCGGCTGGTGTGACGTTGCTGATCTTTGCCGCGCTCGGCTTGGGTTTCGCGCTGCCGCTGACATTGCTGCATTTCCTGCCGGGCTTGCAGAAACTTGTACCGAAGCCGGGGCCGTGGATGGAGCGCGCGAAGAACGTGCTCGCGTTCCCGATGTTTGGCGCAGCCGTGTGGCTCGTGTGGGTGTTGGCGGAGCAGACGGGCTCGGCCGGCGTGATGGCGTTGTTGAGCGTTGCGGCGGCGTTGGCGTTTGCACTGTTCGTGGCGCGTTGGGGCCGCGTGTGGTTGGCGATTGGCGCGGTGGCGCTTGTGGTGACAGGCGCGTTGATGTGGCGACCGTTGGTGGGCGCGCAAACGCAATCGGTGCTGGTCTCGGAAGCTTGGTCGCCGGAGCGCGTGGCGGAACTTCAGGGCGAGGGGCGCGGCGTGTTCGTGAATTTCACGGCCGCCTGGTGCGTGACCTGCAAGGTGAATGAAGCCACCTCACTCGCGACACCGCGCGTGGCGCAGGCGCTCGCGGAAGCCAACGTGGCCTACCTCGTCGGCGATTGGACCAATCGCGATGAAACGATTGCGGGGGAACTCGCCGCGCATGGACGCGCGGGCGTGCCGCTCTATCTGTTTTATCCGGCCGATGGCGGTGCGCCCCAAGTGTTGCCGCAGATGCTGAGCCAGGATTTAATTCTGCAGACGATCCAGGGAGAGACGGAATGAACGAGATGTCACGACGCGCACTTCTGATCGGCGGCGGCGCGCTGGTCGCGTTTGGCGCTGCGGGCGGCGTCAATATGCTGCTGAGTGAAGAAGCGCAGGCGGCGATCGCGAACGGCGCCCAAGCGCCAGATTTCTCGGTGCAGGACGCGAATGGCGCAACGCGTACGTTGACGGAATTCCGTGGGCGCACGGTAGTGCTTGAATGGACCAACAATGGCTGCCCGTACGTGCGAAAGCATTATGACTCGCGCAACATGCAGACGCTGCAACAAGAAGCGACGTCTGATGGCGTGGTGTGGCTGCAGATCATTTCGTCCGCGCCGGGCGAGCAGGGCTATCTCGATGCGGCCGGCGCACGCGCGCGGGTGCAAACCGATGGCGCTTCGCCGACGGCGACTTTGCTTGATCCGACGGGTGTGGTCGGCCGCGCCTATGGCGCGCTGACGACGCCGCATATGTACATCATCAATCCGGCGGGCGTGTTGGTGTACCAAGGCGCGATCGATGATCGCCCGTCCGCGCGTCCGTCGTCGTTGGAAGGCGCAACGAATTATGTGCGTGCAGCGCTCGCCGATCTCGACGCTGGCCGCGCCGTGCGCACAGCGCAAACGACGCCGTATGGCTGCAATGTGAAGTACGCGACGTAGGTCGCCCCTCAGTCGCTTCGCGACGGCTCCCCCGTAAACGGGGGAGCATTCTATTTCTGGCTATCGGCCGCCATGCTCGCCGCGATCGGGGCGAGTTGGATGGCGTCGTCGGTGAGCACGCGCAGATTGGTGAAGGCGGCGGCGCGCTCGGCTTCGGTGTCGGCGTCGCGGAATTCGCTCATGCGCAGGCGCGCGTCGGTGGCGATGTCCTGAAAGATGCAGGGCAGCTCTTGTTCGACGCCAGCCTCGTTGAGCGCGATCGAGAGGCGCTCGGCGTCGCCGGAGAAATCGGCCAGATCGGCGAACAGGCGGGGCGTGATTTCGGTTTGGGCGTTGAGGGCGCGGGCGCCCGTTTCAACCTCGGACGATAGTGCGGAAACGTCGGTGAGCGCGAGCGAGCTCAGGAACGTCAAAGCGGCACAACTCAGCATGACGGGCCTCCCAGCGCCGATGGTAGGCATAGCCGCTGCAAGGCGGGCGCCGGATACTCTGTTCTGGGGATCGGGTTCTCGGGATTGGGGATTGGGACGATTGGGCCGGCCTTGCCCAAAGCGCCCCCAATCCCTAATCCCCAATCCCTAATCCCGCCCCGAGAAACATCATGTCAGACACTAACGCCAATCGCCCGAAGCCCCGCCGCGCGCGGGGGCTGATGGATCGGCGCGGACCGGGGCTGGCGCTGGAGCGCGGCCTGATCCAGCGTATCGCCAAGGTGTACGAGACCTGGGGCTTTGAGCCGTTGGAGACGCCGGCGTTCGAATACGCCGACGCGCTGGGCAAGTTTCTGCCGGACCAGGATCGCCCGAACGAGGGCGTGTTTGCGCTGCAGGACGACGACGAGCAATGGCTGGCGCTGCGCTATGATTTAACCGCGCCGCTCGCGCGCTTCGTGGCCGAGAATTTCGACGCGCTGCCGAAGCCATATCGCCGTTGGGCGGCGGGCCCGGTGTGGCGCAATGAAAAGCCGGGGCCGGGGCGCTTCCGTGAATTCTGGCAGTGCGATGCTGACACCGTGGGCGCAGCTTCGCCGGCAGCAGACGCGGAAATGATCGCTGTTGCGTGCGCTGGCCTGGAAGCGGCGGGCGTGAAGCGCGGCGGATATCAGGTCAAATTCTCGACGCGTAAATTGCTCGACGCGGTGTTGGAGAACATCGGCATCGCGGCCGATGCGTATTCGACGCGGCTTGTCGTGCTGCGCGCGATCGACAAGTTCGATCGTTTGGGACGCCAAGGTGTTGAGCTCTTGCTCGGCGATGGCCGCAAAGACGAGTCTGGTGATTTCACCAAGGGCGCGGGGCTCGACGCGAAGCAGCGCGCGGCCGTGATCGATCTGGTGATGGCGGGCGCAGGCTCGCGCGGCGATGTGTTGGCGCGTTTGGCCAAACTTGCGGGTGAGGCGGCGATCGCGGAATTGCGCGAGATTGATGCAGCGCTTTCGGCGCTTGGCATGGATGATGCGGCCGCGGCGATCGATCCGACGATCGTGCGTGGGCTTGAATATTACACCGGCGCGGTGTTCGAAGCGCAGCTGATCGGCGAGGGCGGGGCGAACTTTGGTTCGGTCGGCGGCGGTGGGCGTTACGATGACCTTGTCTCGCGCTTCCGAGGCGAACGCATTCCGGCCACGGGCTTCTCGATCGGTGTGTCGCGCTTAGCGGCGGCGTTGCAGGCGCAAGCGGCGGCTGAGGCGGATGGGCCGGTTGTTGTGCTGGTGATGGATCAGGCGCGCATCGCCGACGCGTTGGGCATGGCCGCTGAACTGCGGGCCGCTGGTGTGCGCGCGGAGGCCTATCTGGGCGGCGGCGGCATGAAGGCGCAGCTCAAATATGCCGATAAGCGCGCAGCGCCTGTGGCCGTGATCCAAGGCGGCGATGAATTGGCCAAGGGCGTCGTCACGCTGAAAGATTTGAAGCTCGGCGCAAGGATCGCCTCGGAATTTGGCGAGGACCGGGAAGCCTATGCCAAGGCGCGGGAGAAGGTGCAGCAAGACGCGCCCCGTGCTCAACTGGTGGCTGCCGTCAAGTCCATGCTCGGTTGATTTCGTGGCATTGGCGAAACAAGCAGCATTCTTTGGTTAGCGGCGCGCAAAAGTGCGACAAACTGCCTTGACCGACGAAGGGTATATCGTCAGTCTGCCACTCGATCGCCGCAAAGCGTCGTCTGGCGGTCGCGTTTCGGGGAGGAGACGCCCTCTTATAAGCGACGCTCGCGGCCCGCGCCTCAAAGCGCGGGCCGTAGTCGTTTTAGCGGCTTTGTTTGATTAGCGGGCTTGTTTGAAGCTTTCGCGTCAGCCGCGCGGCGGGGCGTCGATATTTTCGATCACCCCGCGCGCTTCGGCCAAATCTTCCCCCGGCCCCAATGTCGCGTGCGCGCCTGGCGCAAGCTTGCGGCAGCACCACCAAAGCACGGCGAGGCCGGCCAGCGCGGAAATGAGCGAGCCGCCCAGCACGCCGAAGCGCACGGGCGTGGCGATGTCGCCGGCGCCGAAGGCGAGGTTGCCAATAAAGAGGCTCATGGTGAAGCCGATGCCGGCAAGCATCGCTGTGCCGATCATCTGCATCAAGGTGCCAGGCAGGCGTTGGCGGAACGCTGCGGAAGCGACGAGCGCCGCGATCGTGATGCCGATCGGCTTGCCGAGGACGAGGCCTGCGGAGATGCCGAGTGCGACCGGGTGCAGCAGCGCCTCGAGACCCGCGCCGTGCAGCACCACGCCGGCATTGGCGAGCGCGAAGATCGGCATGATGGCGAATTGCACCCAGCGCTTCAGTGCGTGTTCGGCGGTGATGAGCGGGGAGCCGCCAGCCTTGTCGCGCATCGGTACGGCAAGCGCCGTCAGTACGCCGGCGATGGTGGCGTGCACGCCGGACACCAGCATGAAGCCCCAAAGCACGAGCCCGAGCGCCCAGTAGAAAAGCAGATTGGTTACGCCGCCGCGGTTCATCATCAGCATGACGAGGAAGGTCACGGCAGCGCCCCCGAGCGCCCAGCCGGTCAAGTGCGTCGAATAGAAGAGCGCGATCACGACGATGGCGCCCAAATCGTCGATGATGGCGAGCGCCAACAGGAAGAGGCGCAGGCCCCCCGGCACGCGTGGGCCGAGCAGGGACATCACCCCCAGCGCAAAGGCGATGTCGGTGGCGGCCGGGATGGCCCAACCGCGCAGATATTCAGGATGCGAGAGATTGATGGCCACATAGATGAGCGCAGGGACGGCCATGCCGCCGATCGCGCCGGCCATTGGCAGCGCTGCTTCGCGTGGGTTTTTGAATGGGCCTTCGACGGTCTCGCGCTTCAGCTCAAGGCCGACATAGAGAAAGAAGATCACCATCAGCGCGTCGTTGATGACGAGGTGCAGGTTCACCGCGTGCGCGGCGGCGCCGAATCCCACGGAAAGGCCGGCGATTTGGTCCTCGAGCAGGTGGTGGAAGGCCTCGCCCGTCGGCCCATTCAGAAGAATGAAGGACAGGATCGTCGCGGCGATCAGAATGTAGCCGGGTGTGGTGTCTTTATCCCACCAGGATGTCGCCTGACCTTGCGCGGCCGCCATCAACTTGCTCCTTCTTGCTTGGGCGCGAACCTAAGGCGCTGATCTCACGAGGCAATCAAAATAGGTGCGACCAAGGCGCGCCCATTCTGGGTCGCGCAATCCACAACTTGCTCACAAGGGGCGCGGCGCGCGCTGCGGCAGCGTGTGGTCAAAAGTGTGGCGAACAAGCTGCGACGCAACAAAAGTTTCATCAACCCGTAGCCGATTTGTTGAAAACCCTCTTTAGCTCCCCGCACGCAACAGGGCGGCTGAACGCCCTAAGATTGCCCGGGGGTGTTCAAATGTTCTCCAAAAAGTTTTTGTCTGGCGCGGCTCTGACCGCGCTATCGATCGCGGCGTCAACGGGCGCCGCCCACGCGCAATCGACTGCTTCGCAGGTGGCCGAAGAAGAGATGATCGTCGTCACCGGTTCTCGCCGTGACGCGGACGGCCTGCTGATCGAGCAAGCGCCGAAGGCTCGTACGACGATCACGGAAGAGTACATCACGACGCAAACGGCGGGTCAGTCGATCCTCAACACTGTAAACTTGGTGCCAGGCGTCAACTTCACCAACAACGACGCGTACGGCAGCTCGGGCGGCAACATCCGCATGCGCGGTTTCGACGGCAATCGCATCTCGCTGACGGTCGATGGCGTGCCGCTGAACGACACCGGCAATTACGCGATCTATTCGAACCAGCAGCTTGATCCGGAACTGATCTCGCGCGCCAGCGTGAACATGGGCACAACCGACGTCGACAGCCCGACCGCATCGGCCACGGGCGGCACGATCAATTACACCACGCGCGTGCCGAGCGATGAGTTCGGCCTGACGGTGCAGCCGTCGATCGGTTCGGACAATTTCTTCCGTGGCTTCGCGATGCTCGACACCGGCGCGTTTGGCCCGACGGACGCGACGGCGTTCATCGCCGGCTCGTACACGACCTATGATCAATTCGTCGGCCCGGGCGATCTGGAAAAAATCCAGCTCAACGGCCGTCTCTATCAGCCGCTCGGCGGCGATGATTTCATCAGCATTTCCGGTCACTACAACCGCAACCGCAATGCGTTCTATCGCCAGGGCAGCGCGGCGGAGTGGGCGGCTAACCCGAACTTCTCGAACATCGACACCTGCGTGCGCGACACCATCGCGGGCGACAATGGCGACGTCGCGGGCCGAACCAACGACAATTTCGGCAGCTCATCGAACAACAACGACCCGGCCAGCTGCACGAACTATTACGGCCTGCGCATCAACCCGTCGGATACGGCCAACATCCGCGCGCAATCGCGGTTCTCGCTCGGCGAAAACCTGACACTGACGGTTGACCCGACCGTGCAATACACGATGGCCAATGGCGGCGGCACGACCGTGATCAACGAAACCGACAACCGCCTCCGCGCGGGCGTCGTCGGCATCGCCAACAGCGACAGCGTCAACGATGCGTGCGCCGTGTTCGTTGGCACCACCGCGGGCGTCGACTTGAACGGCGATTGCGATACGCTCGACAGCGTTCGTCTCTATTCGCCGTCTAACACCAACACGCTGCGCTACGCCGTGACGGCGTCGCTGATTTGGGACCTGAATGACAGCAACCGCGTGATCTTCGGCTACACCTATGACACGGGCCGTCACCGCCAGACCGGCGAGTACGGCTTGCTCGACTCGAGCGGCGATCCGCTCGACGTTTGGGGCGGCAAGGACGAGATCGGCGCCGATCCGATCCTGACTCTCGCTGGCGACGTGTTCCAGAAGCGCAACCGCTTGTCGGTGGCGAGCCTCTCGCAGCCAAGCATCCGCTACATCGGCGACTTCCTGGACGACACGGTGACCGTTGACCTCGGCGTCCGCGCGCCGTTCTTCACGCGTGAACTGGATCAACGCTGCTACGTCACGGCCGGCAGCTCGAGCGATCCGACCTGCCCGAGCGGCACGTTCGTGCCGTCGGGCGTGGCGCCGTTCGAAGCGGAAGTTGAATACGAAGACGTGCTGCCGAGCGTTGGTCTGACGTTCCGTCCGAGCGACACGCAGCAAGTCTATTTTAGCTACGCGGAAGGCCTCTCGGCGCCGCGCACGGACGACCTCTACAACGGTCTCTCCGCCGCGCAGCTCGACGTGGTCGAGCCGGAAACGACGCAATCGTTCGACATCGGCTATCGTTATAGCGGTGAGAACCTCTACGCATCGGTTGGCGCCTGGCACTCGCAGTTCCAGAACCGCATCGTGCGCGTGTTCGACCAAGATCAAGGCATCAACATCTCGCGCAACGTCGGTGACGTTGAAATGCAGGGTGCTGAACTCTCGCTCGGCTATCAGGTCACGGACGCGCTCTCGGCGCTGTTCTCGACCGCTTACACCGAAAGCGAAGTGCAGGATAACCTGCAAACGGGCGTCGATGCCGATGGTCCGGACAACATCGCGGGCAATAGCGACGACAACGCGCCGATCTTCGCGTTGACGGGCGGCAAGACGCTGGTGGAAACGCCGGATTGGACGGCCACGGCCCGCTTCGAGTACGAAATCGGCAACGTGCTGCTCGGTCTGCAAGGTCGCTATGTCGGCGAACGTTGGGCGACCGACGTCAACGACCAAGTCGCTGACTCGTACACGACGTTCGACATCGACGCGCGATACAACGTGAACGACAATAGCTGGCTGCAGTTCAACATCATCAACGTGACCGACGAGTTCTATTTCGGCTCGATCAGCACGCAGGTGGCGACGACCGGTCCAGGCTCGGGCACTGTGCGCTACAATATCGGTGCGCCGCGCACGTTCATGATGTCGCTGCACACGCAGTTCTAAGCCAAACGCGTCTATCCTCCCTAAGACGCAAACCTAGGAAGGAGCGGTCCCCCAGGGCCGCTCCTTTTGTTTTGGGCGTTGGGGGAGCGGGCGGTGCGCAAACAGGAAGGGCGGCGCTTGCGCTTCGCCCTTTTTGCGTCGAGCGGGCTGGCGCGGGCGCGTGCGCTCAACGCGACGCGCGGCGGGCGGTGCGGCTTTGGGCGAAGTCGGGGAAGGTTTCTTCGAGCGAGTCGCGATCGGGCAAGATGTAGAACACGCCGCCGCGCGCGAAGGTGGGCTGGATGATGCGCTCGTAGAATTCGGGCGAGACGTTGATGCAGCCGTGGGTGATGCGGTTGTCGTTCGGCGTCGGCGAGGCGAGACGCTCGGCGCGTCGCTCGCGCGGCACCATCGCGATCGGATGGATGGAAACGGCAGAGTCGTAATCGACCCAGAGCACGGGCCCGGCGTCGACCGACGGGCCATAGCCGCCGACAAAACGCCCGGCCGGCGTCGTGCGGTCGCGGCCTGGAATTGCGGAGAGCGCAAGGCCTGCGACGCCCGGCGCGATGTGATCGCCACGCGCGGAGCCAAACAAGCCAGGCGCTGCGCCGCGCAGGCGTCCATCGGCGCCGAACACCAAGATTTGGGCTGTCTCTTTGTCGATGATCGCGAACGGATAGCCGTGGGCGTCGCGCGAGGCGAGAACCCAGCCCGCAAGTTCGATCGCTGTTGCGGAGACTTCTTGATCGGGCGGCAACTGATCTGCCGCGGAAAGGGGCTGCGCGCCGGCATCCTCGGCCTGGGCGATGCCCAAGGTCGAGAATGCCAGCGCCAGCGAGCCAAGTACGGCTCTGGTTGTTTGCACCCACATGTTCATGCGGCGGTTCCTTAGAACGATAGAAGAAGTCCTTGTCCGAACCGTCGTCATGAAATGTGCGCGAAATTAGCCGCGCGGCCGACGGGCCGGTTGCGTTTCGAGCGCCGTGACACGGCCTTCGATCGCATCGAGGCGCTGGTTGGCGCGTTGCGAGTTTTGGTTCGCGGCCTGCGCGTTTTGCGCTGCGCTCTGCACCTGCGCGTCGATGGAATCGAGGCGCGTATTGATTTGGGCGATATCGTCACGCGTCGCGCAAGCGCCGAGGCTCAAGGCCGCAACCATTGCCGCGCCGGTAAGGTACTTTGTAATACGCATTCTAATATCCCTCATTCTGCGGAACGCAGTTCTGCGCCCACCCCAACGGCGGTAACAATCTTAACCGCTATTGGTTCCGCGAGCTACTCGGCGTTGACCGCGTTTTTTCTGAGGCAAAGAAAGCAGCGTTGAGCGTTCCGCTCGCGCTTGATGCTTGGGTGCTTGGTTTTGCTGAAGTTTCGCCTCTCGCGCGAATGCAGCGAAGGGCGCGTGATCCAACAAAACAAACGACAAAAAAACGGCGGAGCTTGCGCTCCGCCGTTTCCGTTTTCGTAGCCGGTGGCTGGATTAGAAATCCATGCCGCCCATGCCGCCCATGCCGCCGCCAGGCATGCCGCCGCCGGCGGATTCCTTCTTCGGGGCTTCGGCGATCGAGGCTTCCGTCGTGATGATCAGACCCGCGACCGAGGCTGCGTCTTGCAGCGCCGTGCGCACGACCTTCACCGGATCGATGATGCCGGACTTCACCATGTCGACGTATTCTTCGGTTTGCGCGTTGAAGCCGAAATTGTCGTCCTTCGATTCACGCAGCTTGCCGACCACGATCGAGCCTTCGACGCCGGCGTTTTCCACGATCTGACGGATCGGGGCTTCCAGCGCCTTCTTGATGATGGCGATGCCGACGTTTTGGTCTTCGTTGTCGCCCTTGATGTTGAGCTTGAAGGCAGCGCGCAGGAGTGCGGTGCCGCCGCCCGGGACGATGCCTTCTTCAACCGCAGCGCGGGTCGCATTGAGCGCGTCATCAACGCGGTCCTTGCGTTCCTTCACTTCGACTTCCGTGGCGCCGCCGACCTTGATCACCGCAACGCCGCCGGCGAGCTTCGCCAGACGTTCTTGCAGCTTCTCACGATCGTAGTCCGACGTGGTGTCGTCGATCTGCTTGCGGATTTGGGCGACGCGAGCTTCGATGTCGGCCTTCGCGCCCGTGCCATCGACAACCGTGGTGTCGTCCTTCTTCACAACGACCTTCTTGGCCTTGCCGAGCATGTCGAGCGTGACGTTCTCAAGTTTAATACCAAGGTCTTCGGAGATGACTTGGCCGCCTGTGAGGATGGCGAGGTCTTCCAGCATGGCCTTGCGGCGATCGCCGAAGCCCGGCGCCTTCACGGCGGCAACCTTCAGGCCGCCGCGCAGCTTGTTGACGACGAGCGTGGCGAGAGCTTCGCCTTCGACGTCTTCCGCGATGATCAGCAGCGGACGTTGCGATTGCACCACGGCTTCCAGAACCGGGAGCATCGGCTGGAGCGACGAGAGCTTCTTTTCGAACAGGAGGATCATCGGATCCTCAAGCACGACTTCCATCTTGTCGGCGTTGGTGATGAAGTACGGCGAGAGATAGCCGCGGTCGAATTGCATGCCTTCGACCACTTCGAGCTCGGTCTCGAGCGACTTCGCTTCTTCAACCGTGATGACGCCTTCGTTGCCGACCTTGGCCATCGCGTCGGCGAGGAACTTGCCGATGTCGGTGTCGCCGTTGGCCGAGATGGTGCCGACTTGGGCGATCTCTTCCGAACCGCCGACCTTCTTGGCGCGCTTCTTCAGGTCTTCGACGATGGCGACGACAGCTTTGTCGATGCCGCGGCGCAGGTCCATCGGGTTACGGCCCGAGGCGACCGCCTTCATGCCTTCGCGAACGATCGCTTGAGCGAGAACGGTGGCGGTGGTGGTGCCGTCGCCGGCTTCGTCGTTGGTCTTCGAAGCGACTTCACGAATGAGCTGCGCGCCCATGTTCATGAACTTATCTTCGAGTTCGATTTCCTTCGCGACCGAGACGCCGTCCTTGGTCGTGCGCGGGGCGCCGAAGGATTTTTCGATCACGACGTTGCGGCCTTTCGGGCCGAGCGTGACTTTTACGGCGTTGGCGAGAATGTCGACGCCCGCGAGCATACGCTCACGCGCATCGGCGCCGAAATTGACGATCTTTGCTGCCATTTGGATTGCTTCCTCTGAATTTTGAAAAGCGAATAGCGAATGGCGAGTAGCGAATAGAAGGCGATCGAGCGCGGGCGCGCTATTCGCTACTCACTATTCGCGCTTCGCCGCGAAGCGCCCTTAGGCCGCTTCCTTCTTCGCCTTCTTCGTTTCGATGACGCCCAGGATGTCGGACTCCTTCATGATGAGGAGCTCTTCGCCGTCCACTTTCACTTCCGTGCCCGACCACTTGCCGAACAGGATGCGATCGCCGACTTTCACGTCGAGCTTGATGTACTCGCCGTCTTCATCGCGCGTACCGGGGCCGACGGCGACGACTTCACCTTCTTGCGGCTTCTCTTGAGCCGTCTCGGGGATGATGATCCCGCCGCGGGTCTTTTCTTCTTCCTTCACGCGCTTCACGAGCACGCGATCGTGCAGGGGACGAAAGCTGGCCACGTCCTGATCTCCCTTAGGTTGCATAGAGCCTATTTGAGCCCCCGGGCGGCGCGTTAGCACTCGCCGCCGTCGGTTGCTAACGGCGCGTAGGTAGGGGGGCCGAGACGGAGGGTCAACACCCCACCCCAATCGTTCAGCACGATTTTTTTGGCGCCTAAGGACGAGATTGGGCGTTGGCTACCCCATGAGCCTCCCGCCGAGCCACGATCCGCAACCCGACCAGCCTGAACCTCCAGCCCAGCCGCCGGTCGAGGTCCCAGAGCCCCCGATCGCCGACCCGCCGAAATCCCCCGGCGCGCCGCCGCCCGTGACGGCCGTCGGCATCATGTGGGGCGAGGCCTGGCTGCACTGAAGCGGGCCCACGGTCACAGCGCGCATGGCCCTGTCGCCGCCAGTGTTGCACTGGGGCGGACAGGAGATGCGTGATGCGTATGTTTACTCACAGCGCTTTTGCCGTACTTTCAGCGGCTCTGTTGGCGGCGCCGGCGTCGGCGCAAGGATTTCGTCCCGGCGATGTTGCGCGCGCGCCGCCGGCGGCGGAGGTGCAGCAAGCGCGACCGCGCGTGGTCGAGCGCCGCTACATGGTGATGCCCGTCAGCATCTACGCGAACGATGAGACAGGGCCGGATTGGGCGGGCTCGGACGAGGTCTATGCGATCTTTCGCGATGCTTCGACGAACTCCGCTGTGCGCACGCAAACCTTCGGCAACGTCGACACCGGGCATACGCGCTATTTCTCGCAGGCGCAGGCGTGCCTTGCGCCGCTCGGCGCTACCCAGACTGACAACGAAGGCAAGGTGATTGCGTGGCGGTGCCGCGCGGGTGGGATGCGTGCGCCGTTTGCGTTCCGGGTTGAACTCTATGAGTCCGATGGCGACGGCGGCGCGCGCAGTCTTGTGGATTGGGGCGCGTGCCTTGGCGCAGCGCCAGGCGAAGTGCAGCGCGCGTGCTTGGACGATTTGGTCGGTGCGGCGGATGTGAGCTTGCGGCCGATGCATTTGGGGCGCTTGCGGCGTGCGGGCGACGAGCGGGCGTTTAACGTTCGCCTTGGCGGCTATACGTTCACCTACAAGGTCGTGCGTCTGGAAGATCATGTCGTCGAAGCGACGTTCGGCCAATAAACGAAAGAGCCGCCTCGCTTGCGCGGGGCGGCTCTCCGTTTGTCCCTCTTTCGCGCGTCAGTAGTACATCAGCGCGTCGAGGACGATGCCTGAGGCGATGGCGACGAGAAGGATGTCGCGATCGACCATCACATAGCGGCAGCCATAAGGGGCCGGCGGCAGACGATAATAGAGGTCGTACGGCACCGGCTCCCACCAGATGTGATCCGGCAGATAATAGCCGACGCGCCACGGGCGATACGGACGGCGCCAACCGTCATAGCCCCACCATTGATAGTTCCAGCCAAAGTAATTGTGGACGATGATGGTGTAGCCGCGGTCGAAATAATGGCCGTGGCGGATGCCGCGCCAATCGTTGTAACGCGGGCGATCGAAGTCGCGGTGCGTGTGGCGATACTGGCGATAGCGATTGTCGTCGCGGCGATCGCGGCCCCAATCGTTTGACGCGAAATCGCGGCGGCGATTGTGATCGCGTGCGTTGTCGCGGTCGCGACCGCGATCATCGCGGCCCCAATCGCGATTGCGATCGTTGTTATTCCAGTCGCCACGGCCATCGCGGCCATCACGATTCCAGTCGCGGCCATCACCGCGCCCGTCACGGCGACCGTCCCAATCGCCGCGATTGCCATCGCGCCGACCGTCCCATTGGCCTTGGTCACCGCGATCGCGTGGGCCGCGATTGTCGGCGACGGGCGGATTGCGATCGCCGCGACGTTCGCCGTTCCACTGACTGGCGCGACTTTCACCGCGACCGCGATTAGTGTTGTCGGCCACGGCTGGAGGATTGCGTCCGCCGCGATCGCCGCCATTCCATTCGCCGCGCCGACCATCGCCGCGTTGTGCGTCGCGTTGGCTTTCGCGCTGACGATTAGCCCAATCTGAGTTTGGCTGTTGTTGTGGCGGGCGTGCGCCGTCGCCGCGATTGCCTTGCCATTCACGGCGCGCTTCGCCGCGTTGGCCGCCATCGCCACGCTGGCCATCGCCGCGTTGGCCGTTCCATTGGCCGCGACGATCGCCGCCGCCATTGTTGCCGCCGAGCAGGGCGGGGTTGTCGGGCGCGCGCGGCGGCGGGGCGGATTGCTGTTGCGGCGGCGCTTGGTTTTGATTTCCGCGCCATTCGCCGCGACCGCGATTGTCATCGCCGCCACGGCCGCCGCGATCATTACGGTCGCCTCGATCGCCGCCACGTTGACCGTGGCCGCCATTGTCGTTGTTTCGTTCGTGACGACCGCCTCGGTCGTCGTTGCGCTGTGCATAGGCGGGTGCGGCCGCCCAGGCTGTCGCGCTCAAGGCGGCGACGGCCGCGATGAGGGCTTTTTTCATAATGAGGCTCCCATGTGCGCCGTCTCCGGCACACCCTCGCAAATTTGAGCCTGCGCGTTGGCGTCTGAACGGCGTCTGAATCAAACCTGAGCGGCGTCGTGCGCTCGCGTTCAGGCCCCGCGGATCGCCCGCACGAGGAAACGCACCGCCGAATTCACGTGGTCGCGGCGCTCTTCTTCGGTGACGACGTAGGTGGTGTCGGCCAGCGCGCGATAATGGTGGCGGCTGAGCAGCAACGACAAGAAGTACGAAGCGTAGGTGTTGGCGTCCTCGCATTCGGACGCTGTGGTGCGGATGTGATTGGCGACGACGTCGCGCACTTTGTCGGCGTTGGCCGAGACGTTGCGCTGCATGAGCTGCGGAAACTTGCGCGCTTCGCCAACCGTGATGCGATAAAATGAAAGATGATCGCGCTCGAGAATGGTCTTCAGAAATTTCTCGCCGATCACCTGCAAGCCTTGCTCAAGCGGCAGGTTGTCCACGCAATCGGGCGTGATCGCGCGTACGAAGCGTTCGTGCTGCTCCTGAGCAACCGCGAGGAAAAGGCCTTCTTTGTTGCCGAATTGCGCATAGAGCGTCGCGAGCGAACCGCCGGCCACACGCACCACGTCGTTGACGCTGGCGGCCTCGTAGCCTTGTTCGAGAAAAACCTCGCGCGCGGCATCCAAAAACGCGTGCCGCCGCGCCACGCCGCGATCAATCGGCCGCGCGGATTTCGCTTCGTTAGGCGGCAATGCTGCCAAATCGCTCCTCCCGCGTGCGACGATAGAACGCTTGGACTAGCGCGCAAGCCCATCTTGTTCCAACGTAGCATTGGCTACATCTTTGGAATTGCGAGTAATTCGCAGGACATGTCCCGAAATGCCAGATGACGTAGCGTCCCAACTGGACGCAGAAGCTGCACCCGCCACAGTGCGCGGCGTGACACGCAAATTCAGTCGTCGCACGTTCGCGCTGATTGGCGCGGGCATTGTGTTTTTGCTCCTGGCCTATTGGGCCGGGCATTGGCTGCTCGTGGGCCGTCACCTAGTTTCAACCGACAATGCATACGTGCGCGCCGACATTTCGCTGATGTCGGCGAAGATCGAAGGCTATGTGCGCGCGGTGCCAATCGCTGAAAACAGCAATGTGCGTGCGGGCGACGTGCTCGTTGAAATCGATCCGACAGATTATGAGGCGCGCGTAGCCGCAGCGCGTGCGGCTTTGGCGCAAGCGGAGGGCGCGCGTTCGTCCGAACAGGCGGCGCGAGCTTTGGCGGCGGCAGACGTGGCGCGCTACCGGCCTTTGGCTGAGCGTGGGCTCTTGTCGCCGGCGCGCATGCAGCAGCTGGAAATCCAATCACGCCAAGCGGGCGCTGGCGTTGAAGCAGCGAATGCGGCTGTCGAAGCGGCGCGCGCGGATTTGCGCGCGGCCGAGCTTGATCTGGAACGCACCATTGTGCGCGCGCCAATCGATGGCGTTGTTGGCGATCGCCAAGTACAGGTTGGCCAATTGGTGCGGCCTGGCTCGCCGCTCATGTCAGTGGTGCCACTGCAATCGGTGTATGTGGTCGCGAATTTCAAAGAGACCCAGATCGCGAATTTTCACGGCGGTCAGCCGGTCATTGTTCGCCCGGACATCGAACATGATCTGCGGCTCTACGGGACGATTGAATCGCTCGCGCCCGCCTCTGGCACGGAATTCTCGGTGATCCCAACCGACACGGCGACGGGCAATTTCACCAAGATCGTGCAACGCGTGCCGGTGCGCATTCATTTGGAGCCGGGGCAAGAAGGGCTTGAGCTCTTGCGGCCCGGCCTCTCGGCCAGCGTCACGGTGGACACACGCGAATGAGCGACGCCGCTCTCGCGGCGCGGCCTGACGATACGCCGCCGGTTCATATCTGGATCGGCTTCATCGCCATGGTCGTTGGCCAGTTCATGGCCATTCTCGATATTCAGATTGTTGCGAGCGCCATTGGTTCGATCCAAGCGGGCGTTAGCGCCAGCCGCGATGAAATCTCTTGGGTGCAGACCTCGTACCTGATCGCGGAAGTGATCGGCATTCCGTTGTCGGGTTTCCTTGGGCGCGCGCTGGGCACGCGGCTGCTGTTTTGCATTTCGTCGCTCAGCTTTTCGATCGCGAGCCTGCTCTGCGCATTTTCGTGGGACATCGGTTCGCTGATTTTCTTCCGCGCGCTGCAGGGCTTCTCCGGCGCTGCGATGATCCCGACGGTGATGGCGACGCTCTATCTCGCGTTCCCGCAGCGTTTGCAGGCGATGACGGGCGCGATGATGGGCATGGTGGTGACACTCGCGCCGTCGCTGGGGCCGACGATTGGCGGCTACGTGGCCGAGACGTTGGGCTGGCGCGCGCTCTTCTGGGTGAACCTCGTGCCTGGCCTGCTGATCACGGTGATCATCTGGAACACGATGCAATCGCTGGATAAGCCGCAATTCAATCTGCTGAAGCGGATTGATGTCGTGGGCTTGATTGGCCTCGCGATGTTCTTGGGCGCGGCCGAATACACGTTGGAAGAGGGCCCGGCGAACGAATGGTTCGCGTCGATGGAAGTGACGATGTGGGCGCTGGTGTCGCTCGCGGGCGGGATGCTGTTCTTCTGGCGCGTGCTTACGGTGGAGACGCCGATCGTCGATTTGAAGCCGTTTGGCACACCGACCTTTGCGATTGGTGCGGGGTTGGGCTTCGTGCTGGGCGTCGGCTTGTTCAGCTCCGTGTTTTTGACGCCGCTCTTTTTGGGCTCGGTGCGCGGCTACAACGCGCTGCAGATCGGGCACACGATGTTCGTGCAGGGCGCTGTGATGTTCTTGGCGGGGCCGATCGTCGGGCGGTTCGGGCGCACGCTGCAGGACCCGCGCTATTTCGGTATGCTGGGCTTTTTGCTGGTGGCGGCGTCCTGCCTTCTGCAGGCGCACATGACGCATGATGCGGGCTTTTGGGAATTGGTGTGGCCGCAGGCGCTCCGCGGCGTGGGGCTGATCATGACGTTCACGTCGGTGATGCAGCCGGCGCTGCAATCACTGCCGCCCCATCTCATTCACGCGGGCGCCGGCCTCTTCAACACGATGCGCAATTTGGGTGGCGCGTTTGGCATCGCGGGGCTGGCGACGATCCAGGCGCATGCGTTCGCGCTGCACCGGCAGGAATTGTATAGCGCCGTCGATCCCACGAACCCGCACGTGCAGGGCCTCTTGCAAGGCATTCAGGCGCACCTGGCGCAAACGGGCGCGTCCGATCCGGAGCGGCAGGCGTTGATGTATTACGCGCAGATCCTCGATCGCGAGGCGCTGGTGATGACCTTCAACGATCAGTTTCTGACGTTGGGCGTCGTGATCGGCGTGTCGGCGTTCGCGATGTTGCTGATGAAGCCAAGCCCGGCGCGCATGCAGATGATGGCCGACCGCAAAGCCGAAATGGAGATGGCGCACTAAGCGCCGGCGTTACGACGCTTGCTGCTGCGCTTGCGGCTCTGGCGTGCAGAGTGCGCTCTTGATCGCGTCCAGCATGTCGGGACCAAGCGGGGCGGCCTTCGAAGGGAAGGCGCCGACGAGGTCGCCGTTCTTGTCAATCAGGTATTTATGGAAATTCCAACGTGGCAGCGCGCTCTCGCCCAGTTCTTCGACCACCCATTTGTAAAACGGGTGACGCTTGGCGGCGGAATTGATGTCGACCTTGGCCGTCATCGGGAAGGTGACGTGATATTTGCTGTCGCAGAATTCGCGGATTTCCTTTTCCGGGCCAGGCTCCTGGCCGCCGAAATCGTTGCACGGCACGCCGATGACAACGAGGCCCTTGCCGACCTTGGCTTCGTAGAGCGCTTCCAGCTCGCGGTATTGCGAGGTGAAGCCGCACGCGCTCGCCACGTTAACAATGAGCACCGCCTTGCCGGCGTAATCGCTGAGCTTGATCTCGCCGGGCTCACCGAGCTTCGCGAAGGAGATGTTATGGGCGGTGGTCATGGTTTGAATGGCGTTCTGGCCGGAAAGGCGGGCGGTTTAGACCTGATGGCGTCCGGTAGCAATGCATGTGGCGCGTCCGTTTCAGGGATGCTACAGCCCAACACGTGACCGTGAAGTTGCGTTCCTTGATTAACGCGCCTCGAATTTGAGGCCCGGCTCGCGTTGAGCTCTCGCTCCGCGGGTCCGGGATCGCTACACCCCATTCGCTTACCTGGAGATATGACCAATGGCCGATGCGCCTGCTGGTCGCGATTACCGCGAAACCGTTTTTCTGCCCGACCTGCCGGGCGATCCCTTTCCGCTGCGCGCGGGGCTGCCGAAGAGGGAGCCGGAGCGGGTGAAGCATTGGGCCGAGATCGGGCTCTATCATTTGCTGCGCAAGGATGCGGCGGGGCGACCGAAATACATCCTGCACGACGGCCCGCCCTATGCAAACGGTGCGATCCATATCGGGCACGCGGAAAACAAAATCCTGAAAGACCTTGTCGTGCGCTCGCGGCAGATGAGCGGCTTCGATAGCGATTACGTGCCCGGCTGGGATTGCCACGGCCTGCCGATCGAATGGAAGGTCGAAGAGGATTTCCGCAAGGCGGGGCGCAAGAAGTCCGACGTGCCGGCGGTGGAATTCCGCAAGGCGTGCCGCGACTACGCCGACAAATGGATCCCGTTGCAGCGCGATGAGTTTCGCCGCCTCGGCATCGAAGCCGATTGGGATAATTACTACACGACGATGAGCTTCCCGGCGGAAGCGGCGATCGCGGCGGAATTTCTGCGCGTGGTGCGTACGGGGTTGGTCTATCGCGGGAGCAAGCCCGTGATGTGGAGCCCGGTGGAGCGGACCTCGCTCGCGGAAGCGGAAGTGGAATATCAGGAAAAGACGAGCCCGACGATTTGGGTGAAGTTTCCGATCGCCGCCATCTCATCTCTGCAATGGGGCAGTGGTGAACCGCTGCCAGAACTCGCTGTGCTTGGCGATTCAAAGATCGTCATCTGGACAACGACTCCTTGGACGATCCCGGGTAACAGAGCGATCTCGTTCAGTTCGAAGGTTTCGTACGGCGTTTATCGCATTGATGAAGTCGAAACGGGGCTGGCGTTCGATCCTTGGGTATCTGTGGGCGAAAAGCTCGTGCTCGCCGATAAGCTTGCCGATGACACACTGAAGACTGCTAAGGCGGCGAAATGGACGCGCTTGTCGGATGCGCCGACGCAGTTGCTCGCAAATACGACCTGCTGGCACCCGTTACGAGACAAGGGCTACGAGTTCGATGTGCCCTTGCTCGATGGCGATCACGTCACGGACGAGGCGGGTACGGGCTTTGTGCATACGGCGCCGAGCCACGGCGCGGACGACTTTGTGATCTGGACGAAGCATTTCGGCCAGGAAGGCATCCCGTTCACGGTCGACGAGGAAGGCCGACTCACGAAGGAAGCGCCGGGCTTTGAGGGGCTAGAGATCATTCAGCTTGAGGGGAAGAATCTCGGCAAGGATGGGCCTGCGAACAAAGCCGTGATGGATGCGCTGATCGCGGTGGGCGCTTTGCTGGCGCGCGGGCAGTTGAAGCATTCGTATCCGCACTCGTGGCGCTCGAAGGCGCCGCTGATCTTCCGCAACACGCCGCAATGGTTCATTGCGCTTGATCGCGAATTCCGCGATGGCAAGACGCTGCGCCAGATCGCACTCGATGAAATCGAACGCGTCGATTGGGGACAGAAGCGCACGGGCGAAACCAAGGATTACAACCGCATCAAGGGTATGATCCAGGATCGCCCCGATTGGTTGATCTCACGCCAACGCGCCTGGGGCGTGCCGCTGCCGATCTTCGTGAAGAAGAGCGATGGTTCGATCCTGCAGGACGATGACGTCGACGCGCGCATCATCGCCGCTATGAAAGAAGGCGGCGCCGATGTGTGGTGGGCGACGCCCGCGCAGGATTTCCTGGGCGCGAAGTACAAGGCCGACGATTTCGAAAAGGTCGAGGACATCTTGGATGTCTGGTTTGACTCGGGCTCGACACACGCGTTCGTCGTCGGAAATCCCGATGCGCCGACGCGGGCGTCCTTCGTGAACCCGGTGTCGACGATCTATCTTGAAGGCTCGGACCAGCATCGCGGCTGGTTTCATTCGTCGCTACTCGAAAGCTGCGCCACGCGCGGGCGTGCGCCGTACGACGAGGTGATCACGCACGGCTTCACGATGGACGAGAAGGGCATGAAGATGTCCAAATCCATCGGCAACACGATCGAACCGCAAACCATCGCCGCGCAGAACGGCATCGAAATCCTGCGTCTGCTGATCGCGTCAGCGGAGTACGGCGACGATCTGCGCCTCGGCAAGATCATGATCGATCAATCCGGCGAGATGTATCGCAAGCTGCGCAACACGCTGCGCTATTGCTTGGGCTCGCTGAAGGGCTTTGAGGAGAGCGAGCGCATGCCGCTCGATCACGATCTGCCGTTGATGGAGCGCTGGCTGCTGCATCGTTTGTGGCAATTGGATCGCGTGGTGCGCCAGGCGTACGACACGTATCAATTCCGCGTCGCACTCTCAGCGATCGTGGAATTCTGCAACGTCGACCTCTCGGCCTTCTATGTCGATGTGCGCAAGGACGCGCTCTATTGCGACGCGCCGACCAGCCTCCGCCGGCGCGCCTGCCGCACGGCGTTGGAAGAGACGTTCTCGCGCCTGACGGCGTGGCTTGCGCCGATCCTGCCGTTCACGGCGGAAGAAGCGTGGCTGACGCGCTTCCCGGACTCCGTTTCGGTTCACCTGCGCACATTCCCGGAGACGCCGGATTCTTGGGAGGATGATTTCGCGGGCGAGGAAATCGCGCGGCTGCGTGAAGCGCGCGCCGTCGTCACCGGCGCGCTCGAAGTGGCGCGGCGCGAGAAGAGCATCGGCGCAGCATTGGAAGCCGCGCCGCGCGTGTTCGTGGTCGATGATGAATTGCGCGCGTCGTTGCAGGCGGTGGATTTCGCCGAACTCTGCATCACCAGCGGCGTCGTGATCGAAGCGGGCGAAGGGCCGGCGGATGCGTTCCGCTTGCCGGAGGTGGCCGGCGTTGCGGTCGTGGTCGAGAAAGCGAGCGGCGTGAAATGCGCGCGCTCGTGGAAGTATTTCGATCCGACGACCGCCGACCCGCGCTACCCCGACATCACGCCGCGCGATGCCGAAGCTGTCGCGGCCTGGGACGCGGCGCGGGGGTAATGGAGCGCGCGTCTTCAGACGCGCGCTATTGGCCTTGGCTTGGTCGCGGGTCTGAAGACCCGCGCTCCGGGTTATCGCCTTGCCGCCGGCGCACGCGCCGGCCATAAGCCGGGCCATGTTGCGTTTCGGGCTTATTCTTTCGGCGATCGTTTTCGTCGCGGACCAGTTCAGCAAATGGCTCGTTCTGGGACCGGGGCGGTTCAGCCCGCCGGGCTGCCTTGAAGCCGGCTATGGCTGCCGCTTCATCGAGCTGACGCCGTTTTTCGACCTGCAGATGGTCTGGAACCGGGGCGTGAGCTTTGGCCTGTTGCGGGCCGATCAGGATCTGGCGCGCTGGGGCCTGGTCGCGCTGTCGTTCGCGATCTCGGGGGTGTTTTTCTGGTGGTTGCGGACGGCCGAGCGGAAGTTGACGGCCATTGCGTTGGGGCTGGTGATCGGCGGGGCGCTGGGCAATGTGATTGACCGCATCCGCTTTGGCGCCGTGGCGGACTTCCTTGATTTCAATGGGCTTTGGTTCCCGTGGGTGTTCAATGTGGCCGACGCCGCGATCACCGTGGGCGCGCTGCTTCTGGCCATCGACATGATCTTTTTGAGCGAGTCCGAGCCCGGCAAAGGCTCGACCTGGAGCCAGCTCAAAGCCCGGTTCGGCAAGGGCGGCGCGAACGGCGGCGCAGGCAACTGATTTCCGAGGGAATTCGCCCCATAACCGTCTTATTCGGGCGCGATCCCTCTTCACTGCTGTCCGGCTTGGCTTGCCGGGCAGGGCCGGGCTAGAACCGGCGACGAATGATTTGAGGGAGGCGGACGTCCTATGACGAAACCGATCGCAGTGGTTGCTTTGATGGTCGCGGCGGCGACGGCGAGCGGGTGCGCAAGCCTGTCACGCGCAGTCGGCGCCACGCGGAGTTCGCCGGATGAATTCCGCGTTGTGACGCAAGCGCCGCTGACCCTGCCGCCGGATTACAATCTGCGTCCGCCGCGGCCGGGCGATCCGCGCCCGAGCGAATTGCAGCCGTCGGAAGAAGCGCGCGCGGCGCTGTTCGGGGAAACCACCGGCGCAGCGGCCAGCCAAGGCGAGCGTCAGCTTGTCGCCGGCGCGGGCGCCACGACCGCGGACGCCACGATCCGCGACACGATCGATTTTGAAAGCCAAGGCGTTGTGCGCCGCAACGAAGGCTTTGTGGATCGTCTGATTTCGTTTGGTGGTTCGAGCGCGCCGGTTGCGGCGCCGCTGAACGCCGAAGAAGAAGCTGCGCGTCTGCAGGATGAAGAAGCCACGCGCCGCGTCACGGGCGGCGGCCAGATCGTGATCGAACGCGATCGCGGCGGCTTCAAGCTGCCTGGCACCTGAGCCGAAGCGTGAGCTTGGGGCAGGGCGCGACGCGCATTCTCGCTTTTGTGCTAATGGCGTTCGTGGCGTTCGCCGCGCCGTCGTTTGCACAAGAACTTCCGCGGCCTGAGACCTTCACGCTCAGCAATGGCCTCCAAGTCGTTGTGATCACCGACCGGCGCGCGCCGGTCGTGACGCATATGATTTGGTATCGTGTCGGCGCCGCTGACGAAGATCGCGGCCGTTCGGGCATCGCGCATTTCTTCGAGCATCTGATGTTCAAGGGCACGCGCGAGATTGGGCCTGGCGAATTCTCGCGCATGGTGGCGCGCAATGGCGGCCAGCTGAACGCGTTCACCTCGTGGGATTACACCGCTTATTACGAGCGTATCGCACGCGACCGGCTTGAGCTCGTCATGGGCATGGAAGCCGACCGGATGCGCAATCTGCGCTTCTCGGATGAGACGTTCGTGTCCGAGCGTGACGTGATTGGGGAAGAGCGCCGCCAGCGCATCGATAACAATCCAGGCGCGGTGATGGGCGAGCGCATGCGCGCGATGCTCTATCCGCATCATCCCTACGGCACGCCGATCATTGGCTGGGCGCACGAGATCGAAGCGCTGGATCGCGAAAGTGCACTCGCGTTTTACCAGACTTGGTACGCGCCGAATAACGCGATCCTGGTGGTCGCGGGCGACATCGATGCAGCCGAGTTGCGTCCACTGGCGCAGCGTTATTATGGGCGCTTACGGCCGACGCGAAATTTGCCGGCGCGGACCTGGGTGCAGGATCCGCCGAACGTCGGGCCGATGCGTGTGACGCATCGCGACGAGAAAGTGCGCCAACCTTCGATCTCACGCATGTATCGCGCGATCAGCTACGCCACGGATGAAGGTCGCCAAGCGCATGCGCTGGATGTGGCGATCGATATTCTCGGTGGTTCGGAAACGAGCCGGCTCTATCGCGCTTTGGTCGAAGAGCAACGCATCGCGGTGAGCGCGGGCGCGAGCGCGAACACGGCGGGCTTGGGCGGCGGTTCGGTGTCGGTGTACGCGACCCCGGTGGAGGGCGTCAGCCTCGAGCAAGTCGAAGCCGCGATCGATGCGGTGATCGCCGCGTATTTGCGCGACGGACCGACCGAAGCGGAATTGGCGCGCTCGAAATCCTCGCTGGCGGCGGCGGCGGTTTATTCGCGCGACAGCCAAGAGAGCTTGGCCAACATTTACGGCTCTTCATTGGCGCAAGGCGAAAGCATCGATGATGTCGTGAACTGGCCGCGCGACATCGAGGCGGTGACCCGGGATGAGGCGCTGACGATCGCGCGCGAGACGCTGGTGTTGGATGCGTCCGTGACGGGCTGGCTGCTGCCGCCGGAGGCTGGCCAATGAAGCGCTTTTTCAAATCCTCCCCCGCATGCGGTGGAGGTGGCGAGCGAAGCGAGACGGTGGGGGTAGGTCTGGCGGAGGTGCGCGCGCGCCCCCTCAGTCATCGCGCTTCGCGCGCTGCCAGCTCCCCCGTAAACGGGGCTGCAGTTAGAGCGGCTGCGCTCGTGATGTTGGCGTTGTTTGCGAGCGCGCCGCTCCAACCGGCATTCGCACAGGCACGCGCAGAGAGTTCTGCGTCGCGACACGGCGTGCCGGTGCGCCAGATTACGTCTCCCGGCGGCATCAGTGCGTGGATCGTCTCTGACTCCACGGTGCCGATGATCGTGCTGCGCGCTTATTGGCGCGGCGGCTCGGCGATCGAGGCGGAGAATTTGACTGGCGTCACCGGCGTGATGACGGACATGCTCACCGAAGGCGCCGGCGCCTTGGACGCGAACGCGTTCAAGGAACGCTTGGAAGATCTGAACATGTCGGTCGGCTTTAGCGCCGGCTGGGACGGGATCGGCATGAGCGTGGTGACGCTCAGCGAAAATCGTGACGCGGCGTTCGAGATGGCGCGCTTGGCGTTGCATGAGCCCCGCTTTGATGCTGCGCCCCTGGAGCGGATCAAGCGGCAGATGCTCGTCGGTATTCGTACGCGCGACACCAATCCGAGCTACCTTGCCAATCTGGCGCTCGATCAGGCGCTTTATCCGAACCATCCTTATGCACGGCGCACGTCGCGCGAGAGCGTAGCCGCGATGAATGCGGCGACCTTGCGCGAACGCCGCGCGGCTTTGTTCAATCGCACAACGCTGCAGATCACGATTGTCGGCGACATTGATGATGCTGGCGCCGGCGCTGCGATCGATCATGTGTTTGGCGCGCTCCCGCAAGGGTCTGCGCCGCCGGAGCCGGCGGATGTGAGCTTGGCCGCGCCGACGCCGCTCATAGTGCGTGAACTGCCGCAGCCGCAAAGCTTGGTGCTGTTCGCAGGGCCGGGCATTCAGGACGAAGATCCGGATTGGATTCCGCTGGCGGTCGCGAATTATATTTTAGGCGGCGGCGGGTTTTCGTCGCGGCTGATGGATCAGGTGCGCGAGCAGCGCGGACTTGTCTATGGCATCGGCACCAGCCCATCGGTGCGCGATCATTCGGCGATGGTGCGTGGTTCAGCGCAGACAGCGAACGGCAATGTGCGCGAAGCGATCGACGTGACGCGCGCGGAGATGGCGCGGCTTTACAGCGAAGGCGCCACGCAAGCGGAAGTGAATGACGCGATCACCTATCTCACGGGCTCATTTGCGCTTGAGCTCGACAGCAATTCTAAAATCGCGAGCGTCGTGCACTCGTATCAGACGGCAGGCCGAAGCATCGATTACATCAATCAGCGCAACGATCGCATCCGCGCGGTGACGCTGGAAGATGTCAATCGTGTCATCCGGCGTCTGTTCAATCCGGATGCGTTCACGTTTGTCGTTGTTGGTCAGCCCGAAGGGCTTGAGCCGAGCGAGTAACGCGCGCGGAAATGGTGGACAGAGTTGGACCCGAACCAACGCACCCCGAAGGGACGGCGTTTACAGCGCCGCGGTTTTGCCGCTCACCCATCTGTCCAATTATTCGTCATTCCGGCCTTCGCGCAGCGAAGAACCCGGAACCCAGGGGCAACCAAATGGCTTGTCGCCCCTGGGTCCCGGATCACGCTCCGCGTGTCCGGGATGACGATTTCCTCAATCCTCGCGGAAATAGTGTTTCCGCTCGGCTCCGTCGAAGCGACCGCTCTTTATGCAGCAGCGCTTGAAACAACCTCCGAGAGCCGCACGGGCAGAGATCGTTGCGCCCGAGTTTCTCGATCAGTTCGACATCGCCCGCGCACCGCTCGGTCGCCGCGCTTTACGCGCGTTTCCGACGGATAGCCTTTGCGCCGCTTTGAAGACGGCTCAAAAGCAAGGCTGTTCAAGCGGATCACGATGGCGGGTCATTGTAGCCTCCTATTGTAGGTCGAAATTGCTTGCTCGTCGGGATGCGTGATGAAGTGTGAGATTGCTCTCACACTTCGCACTCAGCCCTTCACACAAACCACCTGACGTAGCGTGTGCACCACGTCGATCAAATCGGACTGCGCGGCCATCACGGCGTCGATGTCCTTGTAGGCCATCGGCGTTTCGTCGATCACGCCCGCGTCCTTACGGCATTCCACGCCTTCGGTCGCCGCACGGTGGTCGGCGAGCGTGAAACGACGCTTGGCTTCGGTGCGGCTCATCGCGCGGCCTGCACCGTGCGAGCAGGTGCAAAACGAATCCGCGTTGCCCTTGCCGCGCACGATGAACGACTTCGCGCCCATCGAGCCGGGTATGATGCCGAGTTCGCCTTCACCTGCGCGCACAGCGCCCTTGCGGGTCACGTACACGTCGGCGCCGAAGTGCCGTTCACGCGCCACGTAATTGTGGTGGCAGTTCACGGCGTGCTTCTCGAGCTTGAACTTGGGCAGGTTGTCACGCAGCGCACGCAGGGTGCGCTCCATCATCACCTCGCGGTTCAGGCGCGCGTAATCTTGCGCCCAGCCCACGGCTTCGACGTAGTCGGCGAACAGGGGTTCGCCTTCCATGAAGAAGGCCAAGTCCTTATCCGGCACGTGGTAGCCCAGCTCGCGGCGGAGCAATTCATCGCGCGCACGCTCGATGAAATATTGCCCGATGCGATTGCCTGAGCCACGTGAGCCGGAGTGCAGCATCACCCAGACGCGGTCCTCTTCGTCGAGGCAGACTTCGATGAAGTGGTTTCCGCCGCCGAGCGTGGCGAGTTGCGCGGTTTGCGCTTTCGCCGACGCTTTCGGGTGCTTGTCGATGATCGCCTCGTAGCGCTCCTGCAAACCGCTATCGCGGTAGGCAGTGTCGACCGAGGCGGGCGACTCGCGGTGATTGCCGTTCGGGCCGTTGCCGTGCGGCACGTTGCGTTCGATCGCGCCGCGGATACGCGCGAATGAATCCGGCAGATCGTTTGCGGTCAACGACGTACGCACCGCCATCATCCCGCAGCCGATGTCGACGCCGACAGCGGCAGGGATGATCGCGCCCTTGGTCGGGATCACCGAACCAACGGTGGCGCCAATGCCGAAGTGAACGTCCGGCATCACGGCGATGTGGCTGTGGATGAACGGCAGCGAAGCTACGTTGCGCAATTGGTTTTGCGCTTCGTGCTCCACCGGCACGCCGCTGATCCAGGCCTTGATCGGCGCATTCGCGCCGAGGATTTCTTCGTAACCGGCCATGACCGGTCTCCTTTCAAACGATGTTTTTCATGATGCTGGAGAGCGATTTCCGATTGAGGCGTTGAAGGTCTTTCAGCGCGTCCTCTTTGAGAGGCGCACTTGAGACATCCTCAACGACCCAAGGGCCGTTGTCGTCCAGCGTTGTGAGTTCGACCTGTGCGCCGACCTTCGCACCGCGCGCCTCTATCCACGCGACAGTGCGTTCAGATCCGCGCCGGAATCTGCATTGGAAATAAAGCACGCGTCTTCTCCTCGTTTCCGAGTGTCGAGAGCGGCCTGGAGCACATACGAAGAACCCCTCCAGGCCGCGCCTTGGAGGGGTTCTTGCATCGCTCCGATGTCCGAAGACGTCAGTTCGCCGAACTCCTCCGCGCATACACATCCTCCTGCACGCCGCGATACGCGACGGGCATTTGGTTGCTCGGGATTTGCTTCAGCGTTTTCACGACACGTCTCCGAATGGGCCGCGCGTGTATCATACGATTTGACGCGATGTCACGCGCAAAAACTGCAAAGTGCGCGTGCTGTTGCGCGCGTGCCTCACATATCGCGCGCGAGGTCTTCGTCAGCATCCGTATCGTGCGCTGCGCCAAGGCCTTGCTCGAGGAGCGCTTCCCACGCGGCTTCGGCAGTGTCGGCGAAGCGGAAGAGCGTGAGATCAGCCGCGTCGATCATGCCGTACTCAATGAATTTCTCGAAATTGATCACCGTGCGCCAATAATTTTCATCCATCAGCACGATGGGCACGTGCGAGGCTTTGCGCGTTTGGCGCAGTGTGAGGATCTCAAACAATTCGTCCATCGTGCCGAAGCCGCCGGGGAAAACTACGAGCGCATTGGCGCGCATCGCAAGGTGCATTTTGCGCATCGCGAAATAATGGAACGCGAAGGTGAGCTCGGGCGTCGAATACGAGTTTGGCTCTTGCTCGTGCGGCAAGGTGATGTTGAAGCCGATGCTGGGTGCGCCAGCTTCGCGTGCGCCGCGATTGGCGGCTTCCATAGCGCCCGGGCCCCCGCCCGTGGCGATTACGTTGTAGCGCGTGCCGCCTTCCTCGCAGAGCGCGCCGCCGCGTTCGGACGCGAGGCGACCAAACTTGCGCGCCTCTGCATACCAATGCGCCTGCTTGCCTGGGCCGTCTTCGCGAATGCGAGCGCTGCCGAAGACGACGATGGTGGAGGCGATGTGCGCGCGCTTCAGAACCTGATCGGCCTTTTCATATTCCAACATGAAGCGCACGCCGCGCGTGGATTCGCCGAGCAGGAAATCCTGATCGATGGCGGCAAGACGGTAGGAGGGCGAGGCGATTTGCGCCGCGTTCGGCTTGGGTGAGTCGGTCATGCAACGACCCTAAGGCGCCTGCGGCTCGTAGGGGAGCGGGCGCCGCACTATGTGCTAGGTTTGCGCCCGAATCTCATGCCCATCCGCCGTCTGCCCCCCGAAGCTGTGAACCGCATCGCCGCTGGCGAGGTGATCGAACGCCCCGCCGCCGCCGTGAAGGAGTTGGTGGAGAACGCGCTGGACGCGGGCGCCAAACGTGTGGCGATCCGCATCGAGCGCGGCGGTTTGGGTCTCATCTCGATCGAGGATGACGGCGGCGGTATTCCTCGGGATGAGTTGCCGCTGGCGGTGGAGCGTCACGCGACGTCGAAGCTGGTCGCCGAGACCAATGGCGACGTCGATCTGTTGAACATTTTCACAATGGGCTTTCGCGGCGAGGCGTTGCCGTCGATCGGCGCAGTGGCGCGACTCTCGATCGTGTCGAAGGCGCGCGGCGCGAATGATGCGTGGGCGATCGAAGTTGAAGGCGGCGCGCTGCATCCGGTGAAGCCTTCGGCTTGGGCGGCTTTGAGTGAGCACGGCACGCGCGTTGAAGTCCGCGATCTTTTCTTTGCGACGCCTGCGCGTTTGAAATTCATGAAGTCTGAGCGCGCCGAGATGATGGCGGTGTCGGATGTGGTCAAGCGCCTGGCGATGGCGCGGCCGGACGTGGCGTTTCTGTTGGAGCATGATGGCCGCGCCAATTTACGGCTGAGTGCGGAGGCTGATCCAGAGAACGAAGGCCGGCGCGCACGGCTGGCCGCGATCCTCGGCGCGGACTTTGCGCCGAATTGTATTTTGCTCGATCAAAAGCGCGACAGTGTGCGGCTTTCGGGCTTTGCCGGTCTGCCGACGTTTCATCGCGGCACGCGCGAGCACCAGCATTTGTTCGTCAATGGCCGGCCGGTGAAAGACAAGCTGATTGTCGGTGCGGTGCGCGCGGCGTATCAGGATTTGTTGGCGCGTGATCGCCATCCGGTGGCGGCGTTGTTTCTGGATTTGCCGGCGGGCGATGTGGACGTGAACGTGCACCCGGCCAAGACGGAAGTGCGGTTTCGCGATGCGGCGTTGGTGCGTGGCTTGATCGTCGGTGCGCTGTCGCATGCGTTGGCAGGCGCTGGGCATCGTGCTTCGACGACGACGGCGCAGAGTGCTTTGGGCGCGGTGCGAGCGTATGAGGCGCCGCAGCCTTTCTTGCGCCCGGCGATGCAGAATTGGGCGCTTGCCGAGCGCGCAGCGGCCGGCGATTTCATGATGCCGAGCGGGCGTGTGGAACCCTCCCCCGTTTACGGGGGAGGCGCCGAGCGCGCGGAGGGGGGCGCACTCCCCCCTCATTCAGCTTCGCTGACAGCTCCCCCGCACGCGGGGGAGCATTACGCATCGGCTGATGCCGAGTATTTTCCGCTCGGCGCCGCGCGGGCCCAAATCCATGAGACGTATATCCTCGCGCAGACCGAAGACGGCATCGTCATTGTCGATCAGCACGCGGCGCACGAGCGACTTGTGTATGAGCGCATGAAGCAAATGCTCGCCAATGGCGGTGTGCGCAGGCAGGCGCTGCTCATTCCTGAAGTCGTTGAGCTTGATCCGAGCGAGGCGGAAGCGTTGGCGGCGCGCGCGGAAGAGCTGGGGCAATTGGGTTTGGTGATCGAGCCGTTTGGCCCAGGCGCTATTCTTGTGCGCGAAACGCCGGCGCTGCTTGGGCACATCGATGCTGCGGGGATGTTGAAAGACTTGGCTGACGACATCGCCGAGCTTGGCGAAGCGCATGCGCTGAAGGAGCGGCTGGAAGAGGTCTGTTCTTCGATGGCGTGTCGCGGTTCAGTGCGCGCGGGGCGCAGGCTCACGGGCGACGAAATGAACGCGTTGCTCCGTCAAATGGAAGCGACGCCGTTTTCCGGCCAATGCAATCACGGCCGGCCTACCTACGTTGAGTTGAAGCTCTCCGACATCGAGAAGCTGTTCGGTCGGCGCTGACGTCTCAAATACCTTGAAAACGCCCCGATTGGGCTCGTTCCGCGCTTGCGTTCGCACGCGCGGAGGAGAACATTGCCGCCTTGAGAGGGAATGCGTCGGCTGCGCGCTTCGCGGTCATCTGGGGTGATTTATGAAAACTCTTATTCGTTCGGCAGCCGTAATGGCTGTGCTCTGCATGGCGGCGACGCCGGCCTACGCGCAGAACCTGAACACCGGCGCCACCGGCACGCACGGCCAGGTGCGTTTGAATGCCGGCTTCGAGCCCGATCCGCATAGCGTCACCGTGAACGCAGGCGGCGCCATCGAAGCAACGCGCGCCAATGAATCCTGCAACGCCGGCTTCATCGCGCAGCGCCCGTCCTACTCGCTTCGCTACACGTCCGGCGATTTCCCGCTCTTCATCTATGCGCAATCGGAAGCGGACACGACGCTTGCCGTACGTACGCCGGGCGGCGCCTGGGTGTGCGACGACGATAGCGGCGGCAGCCTCAATCCGCTGGTGAGCTTCCAAACGCCAGAGCGCGGTCGCTACCAGATTTGGGTCGGCCGCTTTGGCGTCGAAGGCGAAACCGCCTCGGCTGTGCTGAGCATTTCGGAGATTGGCGCGCCGGAGCAAGCTGCCGGCGGTGCACCGGATTTCTCGCTTGAGCCGGCGTATGGCGCGGTTGAACTCGCCGCGGGCTTCATCCCTGATCCGCACTCTGTTGAAATCGCGGCGGGTGGCGCGCTTGATGCATCGCAACTCGGCGGCTCATGCGTTGGTTGGGTCGCGCAAGCGCCAGACTTCCGCGTGAATTGGACGGCGAGCGAAACCAGCCAATTGCCGCTGACGTTCCACGTCACAGCGGAAACCGACACGGTGTTGGTGATCAACGACGCTGAAGGCAATTGGGTCTGCAACGACGACACGGATGGCGTTAATCCGGTTGTCTCGTTCCAAGGCGCGGTGTCGGGCCAGTACGACGTCTGGGTTGGCACGTATTCGCAGGGCGATCTGCAGCCGTCGACGCTGCACGTGACCGAAGTTTACGGGATGCCCGCCGAGTAAGCATTTCCTTCCGCGAAAACATTGGGCCGCGTTGCGACAGCAGCGCGGCCCTTTTGTTTTTTACCAGGCGCCGGTGTTCTGCATCGACGCCCACGGCTCTTGCGGCGGCAAGCGATCGCCTTCTTGCAAGAGTTCGATCGAGATGCCGTCCGGCGAGCGCACGAACGCCATGTGGCCGTCGCGCGGCGGGCGATTGATCGTGACGCCCGCATCCATCAGCTTTTGGCAGAGCGCGTAGATGTCCTTCACGCGATAGGCGAGGTGGCCGAAATTGCGACCGCCGCCATATTCCTTCTCGTCCCAATTGTGGGTGAGCTCGACCATCGGCGCTTTGCGTTCACGTGCGAGGTCGACGTCTTCGGGGGCTGCAAGAAACACCAGCGTGAAGCGGCCCGCTTGGTTGTCCATGCGGCTCATCTCGACCAGGCCGAGCTTGGCGCAGAAGAAATCGAGTGCGGCGTCGAGATCGCCGACGCGGATCATGGTGTGCAAATAGCGCATGGAAACTCCTTGGCCGCTTATGTAGCGCCTACCAATGCGCGCTCAATGGCGCGCCCTCGAACAATTCAGCGATGCGGCGACGCGTGCCCTTGGTGACGCCCTCCGGCAGCGCGTCGGCGGCGAAGAAGCCGCGCTCGGCGATCTCGCCTTCGCTTGAAGGCGGGCATGGGCGCCACGCATCGAAGCGGTAAAGTGCGATGTGGTCATTTGGGAAATTGGCATGGTTGGAGAAGAATCCGATCAGCGCGGGCGGGGCTGTGGCTTCGACGCCGCCTTCCTCGACCATCTCGCGCATGATGGCGTCGATGGCGGCTTCGCCACCCTCCACGCCGCCGCCGGGCAGGTGCCATCCGGCGGCGTAGGTGTGGCGTACGAGCAGGATGCGGCCTTCGCTGTCGAGTGCGACGCCGCGCACGCCGAGCGTCATCCCGCGCCGCATCCGCCACCAAGTGCGGAAGATCGGCGTGATCACAGGCTCGAAGCGCATACGCCATTCACTCATTGTTTCGACTTCAATTCTTTCATTTGCGCACGTTTCCGTGAGAATGGTGTTCCGTTGCGCCGTCAACTGCGGAGGAAACTTGCGCCGTGGAACCTGCGCTGTCATCCGCGCCCGCCATGAGCCAATTCATTTTTCCGCCGCCAAGATTGGTCGGCGGACCATACGTTATGGGCATCCTCAATGTGACGCCCGATTCCTTCTCCGATGGCGGCGCTGACGAAGCGGCGGCGCCGCGCGCGCTGGCCATGCTGGACGCTGGCGCAGACATCATCGATGTCGGCGGTGAGTCCACGCGGCCGGGTGCGGAGCCTGTGTCCGAGGGCGAAGAGATCGCGCGCGTCGTGCCGGTGATCGCAGCTCTGCGCGCGGCGACGAAGGCGGCAATTTCGATTGATACGATGAAGCCGGGCGTGGCGCTGGCGGCCATGTCTGCGGGCGCGAACATTTGGAATGATGTGTTCGCACTGCAGGCGCCGGGCGCACTGGAGACGGCGGCGGCGCTGCATAAGCCGGTGGTGCTGATGCATATGCAGGGCGAGCCGCGCACGATGCAGGCTGAGCCGCGCTACGACGACGTTGTGGCGGAGGTGATCGCGTTTCTGCGCGCGCGCGTGGCGGCGGCGGAAGCGAAGGGTGTGAGCGATATTTGGGTCGATCCGGGGATCGGCTTCGGCAAAACAGTTCAGCACAATCTGGCGCTGCTAAGCGCAGTGGCGCGGATCAAGCGCGAAGTTGGTCGCCCAGTGCTGATCGGCGCGTCGCGCAAGCGTTTCATTGCCTCGATTGACGAACGCGCGAAGAATGCCGCGAAAGATCGCCTCGGCGGCTCGGTCGCGGCGGCGTTGCTGGCGGCGCAGCAAGGCGCTGAGATGGTGCGCGTGCACGACGTGGCTGAAACCGTGCAAGCGCTGAAGCTCTGGCGCGCGACGCAAGGCTAAACGCGGCGCAGGTAGAGCGCGGGTACGGCATCCGTTAGCCACACTTGGTTTTCGGTGACGAAAAAGCTGTGGCCGTCGGCATGCATCCCGGAGGCGTCGATCGCGAGCAAGACTGGCTTGCCGCGGCGAGCGCCAACCCGCTCGGCGGTTTGAATGTCTGGCGATAGATGCACGTGATGTCGTTGCATCTTCTGGAGGCCGTCCGCGTGGATGGCGGCGAGGAAGCGGTCGACGGTGCCGTGGTAGAGTGTCTCTGGCGGTTGTGTTGGTGCGAGCGCCAGATCGACAGCGACGGAATGGCCTTGCCGCGCACGAATGCGGTTTAGGTCCGGTGAAAGTTCGAAACGCTGTTTGTCGCTCTGCTCGACCAGGGCCAGCAGCGTATCGATGTCGTTCGGTAGGCCGTCGCGGCTGAGCGCGCCTGGGAGGTCATCGACGGCCGTCCAGCCTTGCGCATCGAGCGTCAGTCCGGCCGCGTCGGGCTGATGCCGTAGCCAATACGAAAGCGTCTTGGAAATGCGGACATAGTCGGCCATGTGAAGCCTCATGGCACAAGCGCTCACAAAACCCAAAGGCCGCGTTCTCATTATCGCCGGGTCGGATTCCGGCGGTGGGGCGGGGATTCAGGCTGACATCAAGACGGTGACGGCGCTGGGCGGCTACGCGATGACGTCGATCACGGCCGTCACCGTGCAGAATACATTGGGCGTGACCGGCGTTCACGCGGTGCCGGTGGATGTTGTCAAAGCGCAGATCGAGGTCGTGATGGGCGATCTGGGCGCGGATACCTGGAAGCTCGGCATGCTGGGCTCTGCCGATCACGTGCGCGCCGTACTCGATGCATGGCATGCCTTTGGCGCGGGCGTGCCGATCGTGTTGGACCCGGTGATGATCGCGAAGGGCGGCGCGTCTTTGCTGGCGCAAGACGCGATCGAAGTGATCCGCGAGCAGCTCGTGCCTGTGTCCGCGATCGTCACGCCCAACGCGCCGGAAGCGGAAGCGCTGACCGGCGTCGAAGTGCGCGATCTCGATGGGCAGATGATCGCGGCTGAGATTCTGGTTGAGCAATTGGGCGCGTATTCGGCGCTGGTGAAGGGCGGCCATATCGACGGAGAGATCGTGCGCGACGTGCTGCTGACCCGCGAAGGCTATCGCGTGTTTGAAAGTCCGCGCATCGACACGCGCGCCACGCACGGCACGGGCTGCACGTTGGCGTCGGCCATTGCCGCGTACAATGCGCAAGGGACGGACATCCCGAACTCAGTGGAGAAAGGCCGCGCTTACCTCATGGACGCGATCCGCAATGCGCCGGGGTTTGGCCAGGGCCACCAGCCGCTTGGCCACGCTTGGCCCTGCAAGCTCGCCTAACAGGCGAGCGGACTTCACCCTTGAACGGGGTTGGCGCTGGCGCGGGCGCGCGCCACCTTGCATAGGTGAACCCCATGAAAATCTGGATCGTGCACGCCTTCACGGATCGCGTTTTCGCCGGCAACCCCGCCGCGGTGGTGCCGCTTGAGCGCTGGCTGCCGGACGCCACGCTGCAGGCGATCGCGACCGAGAATAAGCTCTCCGAAACCGCGTTCGTGGTGCCGACGGGGCTGAAGGGCAATTACCAGCTGCGTTGGTTTACGCCGGCGACGGAAGTGCCGATCTGCGGTCACGCCACGTTGGCGGCTGGCGCCATCCTGATCAGCGAAATCGATCCGACGCTTGAGGTCGTGGTGTTCGACACGCACGCGGGCGCGCTGATCGTACGCAACACGCCTGAAGGCTACACGCTCGATTTGCCGCGCAAGCAGCGCACGCCGTGGACGCCGGATGATGACGTGAGCGCAGCGCTTGGCGGCTTTGAGCTGATCGATGCTTTCGTCGGTGAATACGCCAACGTCGTGCTCGACAGCGAAGCTGAGCTGCTGGCGATGAAGCCCGATATTGCCGCGATCAACACGGTGGTGCGTGGGCCGCGTCAGGGCTGCTTGGTGGTGTCGGCGCCGGCGGATGAGGGCAAGCCGTACGATTTCGTGCAGCGTTTCTTCGCGCCGGGCGCGGGCGTGGATGAAGACCCGGTGACGGGTTCGGCGTTCGCGGACACCGCACCCTATTGGTGCGATCGCTTCGATCTGGAGAGCGTGGTCGGCAGCCAGATGTCGCGGCGCGGCGGCTTTGTGCGTGCGGTGCAGACGCTCGCGAGTGTGCGTTTGCTGGGGCAAGTTGCTGTCTATCTGCGCGGCGAACTCGATCCGTCACTGGCGCGACTGCACAACCGCATCGAAGCGCACCCGGAAGCGCCGAAGCGCAAGAAGCGGCGCGCGCGCGCGGCCAAGCAGCTGCCGGCGATCTTCGATGATCCGATGCTGCCAGGCTTGGAGGCTGCGCCGCCGCCGCCCACCTCGCATCCCGCGCCGCCTGACGGTGACGCGAAGTAATCAGCTTTCCGCGCGCTATGGTTAGCGGGAAATAGCTGACGCTGCGGTCGAGATATTCGACGCATTGCAAAAACTCCCAAACGCAGGCAGGTGGTATGTGGGCCATCCGCTCCCAACGGCGGACGCTCATCTGTGAGGATGGGAGACAAGTTGATGAATACCCCCGCTAAGCCGGCGCTGCGCCCGGCTGACCCCCGCTTTTCGTCGGGACCCACCAAAAAACGCCCTGGCTGGACAGCCGATGCGTTGAAAGACGCACCGCTCGGTCGTTCGCATCGCGCCAAGCCCGGCAAAGCCAAGCTCAAGGAAGCCATCGACCGAACGCGCGCCGTGCTCGGCGTGCCGGCTGATTTCAAGATCGGCATCGTGCCCGCGTCCGATACGGGCGCGATCGAGATGGCGATGTGGTCGATGCTTGGTGCAAAGCCGGTCGATATCTTCGCCTGGGAAAGCTTCGGCGAAGAATGGGTGACCGACGCCAAGCAATTGAAGCTCGATTTCAAGGCCCACACGGCCAGTTACGGCGCGCTGCCCAACCTCGCCGCCGCGCGCAAAGATGCGGACATTATCTTCACACAGAACGGTACGACGTCGGGCGTGAAAGTGCCGAATTTCGATTGGATCGCCGCTGATCGCGACGGCATCACGATCAATGATGCGACCAGCGCTGTGTTTGCCCAGGCGATCGATTGGTCGAAGTGCGATGTGACGACGTTCTCCTGGCAGAAGGTGCTGGGCGGCGAAGGCGCGCACGGCATGCTGATCCTGAGCCCCCGTGCGATTGCGCGGCTGGAGAGCTACACGCCCGATCGGCCGCTGCCGAAGATTTTCCGCCTCACCAAGAAAGGCAAGGTCGATCTCGAAATCTTCGAAGGCGCGACCATCAACACGCCGTCCTTGTTGGCCACGGAAGATTATATCGACGCGCTGAAATGGGCTGAATCGCTGGGCGGTTTGGAAGCATTGCAAGCGCGCGCTAACGCCAACGCGAAAGTGTTGGTCGATTGGGTGGCGAAGACCGATTGGGTCGATTTTCTCGCCACTGATCCGGCGACGCGTTCGAATACGAGCGTGTGCTTGAAGGTGGTCGATGCGCGCGTGACCGGTTTGAGCGAAGAGGCGCAAGCCGAGTTCGCGAAGAAGCTCGCGGCGTTGCTGGAGAAAGAGGGCGTGGGCCTCGATATGGGCTCGTATCGCTCGGCGCCTCCGGGCTTGCGCATCTGGTGCGGCGGCACGATCGAAGCATCTGATGTCGCGGCGCTGACGCCGTGGATCGAGTGGGCGTTCGCAACGCTCGTCGCTGAGCTTCCCGCTTAATCCACTCCATCACGGAGCATCGCCATGCCGCGCGAAACCAGCGCTAGCATTGCCGCTTGGGGCGCTGAGACGTTCGGCGAGGTCAACGATCTCGCTGTTCTGATCCAGCGCGCCCGCGCCGAGTTCGAGGAATTGTCCGCCGCCGTGCGCGCGGGCGACGAAAACGAGATCGGCGCGGAAGCGGCGGACGTGATGATCCTGCTGCACCGCGTGCTCGGTATCCTCGGCAAAGATTTGGCCGAGGAAGTCGACGCGAAAATGAACATCAACCGAAACCGGCAATGGCGCCTGAGCGGCGACGGCGTCGGGCAACATGAGTAAGTGAGAGAGACCGATGCCAAAAGTTCTGATCAGCGATGAACTCAGCGAAGCCGCCGTCGAGATTTTTCGGTCGCGCGGGCTCGAGGTGGATTTTCAGCCGCAGCTTGGTCCCGATGCGGCGAAGCTGAAGGAGATCATCGGCAATTATGATGGCCTGGCCATTCGTTCGGCGACGAAGGTGAAGTCGGATATCATCGCCGCGGCGAAAAATTTGAAAGTGATCGGCCGCGCCGGCATTGGCGTCGATAACGTCGATATCCCCGCCGCCACCGCGCGCGGCATCGTGGTGATGAACACGCCGTTCGGCAATTCGATCACGACGGCCGAGCACGCGATTGCGCTGATGTTTGCAGCGGCCCGCCAACTCGCGGCGGCGGATGTGAGCACGCAAGCCGGCAAGTGGGAAAAGAACCGCTTCATGGGCGTGGAGCTTTACGCCAAGACGCTGGGCCTGATTGGTTGCGGCAATATTGGCGGCATCGTCGCGGATCGCGCGCTGGGCCTGAAGATGAAGGTCGTCGCCTATGATCCGTTCTTGAGCCAAGAGCGCGCGGTGCAGATCGGCGTTGAGAAGGTCGAACTGGACGAATTGCTGGAGCGCGCGGACGTGATCTCGCTGCACGTGCCGATGACGGAGAAGACCAAGAACATTCTCTCGCGCGAAGCTTTGGCTAAGACCAAGAAAGGCGTGATCGTGATCAACGCCGCGCGTGGTGGTTTGGTGGATGAAGCCGCACTTCGTGAAGCGCTGGAAAGCGGCCATGTGTCGGCGGCGGCGTTCGACGTGTTCACGGTGGAGCCGGCGAAGGAGAACGTGCTGTTCGGCGCGCCGAATTTTATCGCCACACCGCACCTCGGCGCCTCGACCAACGAAGCGCAGGAGAACGTGGCGCTGCAAGTGGCCGAGCAGATGAGCGATTATCTGCTGACGGGCGCGGTCACCAACGCGCTCAACATGCCGTCGATCACGGCTGAAGAAGCGCCGCGTCTGAAGCCGTTTGCGGCGCTTGCGGAAAAGCTCGGCGCATTTGCTGGCCAGATTGTCGATGACGGCTTGGAAGAAGTTGAGATCGAGTACGAAGGCGAAGTCGCCAAGCTCAACATGAAGCCGCTGACGGCTTCGACGCTCGCTGGCCTGTTGCGCCCGTTGCTGCAGGACGTGAACGTCGTCTCGGCGCCAGCGCTGCTGAAAGAGCGCGGCGTGGCGCTCACAGAAAGCGTGCGTGAAAGCTCGCCCATCTATGACAGCCTGATCCGGATCAAGGTGAAAACGGGCGGCAAGTGGCGTTCGCTCGCGGGCACGGTCGTGGCCGGTGCGCCGAAGATCGCCGAAGTGAAGGGGATGCAGCTCGAAGCGCCTTTCCATCCAGTCATGCTGTTCGTAAACAATTCCGACAAGCCGGGCTTCATCGGCGCGCTCGGCACCATGTTGGCGGACGCCAAGATCAACATCGCCACCTTCCACCTCGGTCGTGAAGGCGAGGGCGAAGATGCGATCGCGCTGGTCGGCGTCGATCAAATCGTCTCCGACGATCTGCTGGCCCGCATCAAAGCGCTGCCGCAGGTGCGTTACGCGAAAGTGTTGCGCTTCTAAGCGGAACTTGGCCGCCACGTCAGCGTTCATGCCCTCAGCCGCGCAGAGCCCGCGCGGCTTGAGGGGATGCTCTGATGAAGCTGAAGTTGTTTTGCTCGACGCTGTTGCTGGCTGTCGCGGGGATCGCTGCGCCGGCTTCGGCGAAGGTGGAAGAAATCCGCCTGGGGTATGTCGACAATATCCGCGACGATCACGGCGAGATCGTCGAAGGCAAGCACAGTGGCGGCAATGTCGAGTTCGAGATCGTGTCATCCTCGCCCGATTTTCTGAACATCATCGGCTCGCCGCGCCCGTATCTGATGGGCTCTTTCGCGACGAATGATGAGGGCGTGAATTTCGGCGGCTTTGGCGTGTTGTGGCGTTGGGAATTCGCCGATGGTTGGGCCTTGGAGCCGGGCTTCGGCTACATCATCCACGATGGCGAGATCGACAATCCATTTGCCGACGGAACGCCGGAAGCGGCGTCATTCGAGGCGGACAACCAATTGTTGGGCTCGGAAGATTTGTTCCGCACGACGTTCGCGCTGGAGCGTGAGTTCGGCGATCGTTTCGCGGCGCAGCTCTATTGGCAGCACATGAGCCACGGCCAGATCCTCGACAGCGGTCGCAACCAAGGCCTTGATTATGTTGGCCTGCGCTTTAGCTACCGGCTCGATCCCGATCCGGCAGACTAAGCTGCTTTTCATCGCCCGCCGCGCTGGCTAGGTTTGCCCGCACTTTCGGGGAGACAGAATCGATGCGGGGATATTTCGCGGGCGTTGCGGCGTTCGGTGCGGCGATGGCTCTTGCGCCGGCGGCGAATGCGGGCGTCGATGAAGTCCATGTCGGCGTGATGGCGCACAATATCTGCGTCACCAATTGCAAGAATGCCGACAAGGAAGACGGCCCGAACGTCGAGTTTCAGGTGTCGTTTGACTCGCCCGCGTTCCTCAATTGGGCCGGCTCGCCGCAGCCTTACATTTTGGCGTCGGTGAACGTCGCGGGTGAGACGAGCTTTGGCGGCGTCGGCCTTGAATGGCGCTGGGATTTTGCCGAGGGCTGGGCGCTGGAGCCGGGCGTCGGCTACGTGATCCATAATGGCGAGGTCGATAATCCCTACGCCAATGGCACGCCGGAAGCGGCGGAATTCTTCGAAGAGCACATTCTGTTCGGCTCGGAAGATCTCTTCCGCACCTCGCTCGGCCTGACGCGCGACTTCGCGGGCCCGCTCGAAGCGCAGGTGTTTTTCTCGCATTTGAGCCACGGCCAAATCATCGGTTCTGGCCGCAATCAGGGTGTCGATCAGCTCGGCGTACGCATCGGCTATCAATTCGGCGGCTGACGTCGCGCGCTGCGCGACCTAAGATGCGGCCAGCTCCAGAAGGGGGATGGCGATGGGGACACATCTACGCGCGCGGTTCGAGCGGCCTGGGCCGAAGCGCATTCTGGCGCTCGATGGCGGCGGTGTGCGCGGCTTGCTCACGGTCGGCATGCTGGCGGAGCTCGAGGCGCATTTGCGCCAGCGCTACAACAAGCCGGACATGCGCCTCAGCGAGTATTTCGATCTGATCGGCGGCACGTCGACGGGATCGATCATCGCCACGGGCTTGGCGCTCGGCATGAGCGTGTCCGAGATTTGGGCGCTCTACAAAACTGTTATTCCGAAGGTGTTTAAGCGCTTCTGGTTTCAAGGCGCAGGCATCTTCGCGCCGATGTTCGTGAGTGGGCCGCTGACGAAGGCGCTGAAGGGCGAGTTCGGCGGGCGCACTTTGGAGAGCGAAGATTTGCAGTGCGGCTTGGCCGTGCATTGCAAACGCATCGATACGGGCAGCGCCTGGATTCTGCTCAACAACGCGAACTGGAAATATTACCCGCACAATTCGGGCTTCCGCTTGCGCGACATCGTGCAGGCGAGTGCGGCGGCGCCGCACTATTTCAAAGGCGTGCTGCTCAACCTGCCGGCGCCCGGCGATGCGGATCGTTCGACGGCGGCGTTCGTGATCGATGGCGGCGTCGCAGGCTACAACAATCCGGCGATGGAATTGGCGATTGCCGCGACCGATCCGGCGTATGGCTTCAATTGGAAGCCAGGCAAGGACAATCTCTATATCCTCTCGCTCGGCACCGGCTTCTTCCGCGAACGGATGGACGCCAACCAATATCGGAAGAAGACGTTCGTCGGCCAAACGCTCAACGCGTTGCGCGGCATGATCAATGACGTGTCGTTGCAGCAGATCGCCTACATGCAGGCGATCTCGGAGAGCGGCGCGCGCTGGTACATCAATTCCGAGAAGGAAGATCAGCCGTCAGGCGCGTATCTCGCGATTGATCCGGTGCTGCACTATCAGCGCTATGACGCGCGCATCGAGAACATCGAAGAAAGCGCGCGGCGGCCGGAACACGCACAGAATCTGCTGGGCCGCGAACTCGACGCAGCAGAGATCAAGGCGATGAGCGAAATCACCAATGGCGACGCGGGCAATTTGGCGCTGTTGGACGATATCGGCCGCCGCGCTGGGCGGCATTTCCTGTCGGTGGCCGCGCCGCCGGCCAAGTTCGACATCTGAGCCGCGGGGCATAGGCGCGCAGGCTCGGGCTTTTGACTGCTAAAGCCTTGCGCCAGAAGGGGAACCGCGCCAATGAGGCGCGGTCAAAACACAACGCGGGCTGAGACGCCCGGCGAGGTAAACGCATGTCTGGCGTAGTGGTTGTCGGTGCTCAATGGGGCGATGAAGGCAAGGGCAAGATCGTCGATTGGCTGTGCAATCGCGCCGACGTCGTGGTGCGTTTCCAGGGCGGCCACAATGCGGGCCACACGCTCGTTGTTGGCGACACCACCTACAAGCTCGCGCTGCTGCCGTCGGGCGTGGTGCAGGGCAAGCTCTCGATCATCGGCAACGGCGTTGTTGTCGATCCGTGGGCGCTGATCAATGAGATCGAGAAGATCACGGCGCAGGGTGTTGCGATCACCCCGGACATGCTGGTGCTTTCAGATCAAGCCAGCCTCATTCTACCGTTCCACCGCGATCTCGACGCGGCGCGTGAAGCGCAAGCCGGCGCGGCTTCGATTGGCACCACCAAGCGCGGCATTGGCCCGGCATACGAAGACAAAGTCGGCCGTCGCGCCATCCGCGTCGCCGACCTCGCTGATCCCGAAGCGATTGATTGGAAGATCGAGCGCCTCACGGCGCACCACAATGCGCTGCGTAAAGGGCTCGATCTGCCGGAGATTGATGTCGCGGCGTTGAAGCAGGAATTGGCCGAAATCGCGCCGAAAGTGCTGCCGTTCGCGCAGCCGGCGTGGCGCGTGCTCGATGGCGCGTTTCAGCAATCGAAGCGCGTTTTGTTCGAGGGCGCGCAGGGCGTGTTGCTCGACGTCGATCACGGGACGTATCCGTTCGTGACTTCGTCGAACGTTGTGGCTGGCCAAGCGAGCGCGGGTTCGGGCGTTGGCCCTGGCAAGATCAGCTACGTGCTTGGGCTGGTGAAGGCGTACACGACGCGCGTCGGCGGCGGGCCATTCCCGACTGAGCTCAATGACGACATCGGCAAGAAGCTCGGCGAGATCGGTCGTGAGGTCGGCACCAATACGGGCCGCGCGCGCCGCTGCGGTTGGTTTGACTCGGTGCTGGTCCGCCAGTCGATCGCGCTTTCGGGCGCTGACGGCATCGCGCTTACGAAGCTCGATGTGCTTGACGGCTTCGACGAGATCAAAATCTGCACCGGCTATAAGATCGGCGACAAGGTGATCGATTATCTGCCGGCAAGCCTGAAGGATCAGCAGCGCGTCGAGCCGGTTTATGAAACGCTCGATGGCTGGAAGAAGACGACGCGCGGCGCGCGCTCGTCGAAGGATTTGCCGGCCAAGGCGATCAAATATATCCGCCGCATCGAAGAGCTGATCGGCTGCCCGGCTGCCCTGGTGTCGACCAGCCCTGAGCGCGACGACGTCATCCTGATGCGCGACCCGTTCAAGGCGTAAGCGGCTCCGGCTGCACACCTGACAAGAGAGCGGTTTGAGGCTCCCCTTGGCCGCCTTGAGCGGCTAGACTCGGCTTTGCGATTTGCGGAGGAGCCGAATGTCGGCAGGGGATGAAGAGCGCGGCGAAGGCTCGGGCAACCGGCGCTTTCATTTCGATGCCGAGCAAGCGCGCGCGGGCGCGCAAGCGGCGCTGCATAAATCTGAGTTCATCCTCTCGCGCGCGTTCGGATTGTTTCAGAACCCCACCAAAGAGTGGGAGCAAATTCGCGACGAGCAAACCTCGATCCCGAATATTCTGCTGGGCTATGTCGCGCCGCTGGCGGCGATCCCGCCGGTTTGCGATCTGATCGGCCAATCCTTGTTCAATGGCTTGCTCGGCGCCGACGCCGGCGGCGCTCTGATCAATGCAGTGGTGACGTGGATCGTCAGCATCGCCCTCGTGTTTTTGCTGGGCATCATCATCAATGCGCTCGCGCCCAATTTCGACGCCGATAAGAGCGAGATTTCGGCGCAGAAGGTGGCGGCGTATTCGCTGACGCCGGCGTTTCTCTCCGGCTTCTTTTCGCTGTGGCCGCCGCTCTGGTGGCTTTCGCTCTTCGCTTTGGCGGCGATGGTTTATCTGATGTATCGCGGCTTGCCGGTGCTGCTGAAGGCGCCGGAGGATCGCGCGCTTGGGTATGCCGCGAGCGCCACGGTCGCGGTAATGGTGGCGGCGATCGTGCTCTTCGCGATCGCGGCCGCGGTGACCTAACCTTCCTCGCGCGTACGTTGCTCTTGCCGACCGGCGAGCAGCGCGCCGCAATTTGCGTCTTCGGCGAGACCCGCGTCCACGAACGGTAGCACCGCCGCGAGCGGGGCTACCAGTGAGCCGAGCAATGCGGCGACGCCGCCTTGCCCGAGCGCGCCTTCCGCTTCCACGCCCACGCGCGGCGCCCGCAAGCTGCCTTCAATCGTGATCGGCGCTTCCAGACGCACCAGGCGCGGCTCTTTCGGTTCGCCTTGAATGCGGACCGACATGGTTTCGTCGCGCAAGCTGATCTGGCCTTCACCGCCGATCAGGACGTCTTTGGTGTCCACCACGAGCGTGCGCGTACGTGCGATGCCGTTTTGAACGCGGAAGCTGACGACGCCGCACCGGACATTGGTGGTGCTGTCGTCGTCGGAGAGCAGCAGGCCAAGGCCGCGGGTAACATTGATGCCGGTGAGTTCGGCGAACGCTTCGCGCACTTCGCCGCCTTGGGTGACAAGCACGATGTTGCCGTTCGCGTTGGCGGCGGCGTCGCGAACGGAGGCTCCCGAACCGCTAAATTGCGCACGGCCAGAGAGCGGGCCGGTGACGGGCGGCTGGCCGCTGAGTGCGATGATGGATTCGATGCGCGTGTTGGTGAGGCGTACATCCATATCCACGCGCGGCGTTTCATGGCGCGCATTGATGCTGATTGCGCCGCCGAGGCGGCCTCGGCTGAGTTCGAGCTGGAGCGGATCGAGGAGGAGCAAGCCTTCGTCAATCGAGACATCGACGAAAAGTCCGCGTAGCGGGAAGCGATCACTGCGGACGCGTGCGGCGCGATAGGAGACGCGCGCATCCATGTTGCGGACGCGGCTGATGTCGAGGCGCGCGTCGGGGAGGATGCGACCTTGCGCGGCGAGCTGCGCGGCGATGGCTTGTTGTTCGGGCGACGCGGTTTCGCGCGTCGATGGCGCGCCGCCGAGCACGGCGAGCAAATCGTCGAAATCGAGCGAATTGGATTGGAAGTCGCCGTCGAGCAAGAGGCGGCCATTGCGTTGGCGCGTGGCGGTGAAGGCGCCGCGTAGATCGCTATCGCCGACGCGGCCTTGCACGTTTGGCATGCCGTAACGCTGGCCGTTGCGCTCGACGCGGCCGGTGAGATTGTAAGGCGGCGTGTTGGGCAGTGCGAGGCCGATCAGCGGATAGAGATCCGCCAGATCAGAGCCGCGCGCGCGAATATCCGCACCCCACACGCCGAAATCGAACGGGCGATTGATCGCGCCATTGGCCTCGATGTGGGTGGCGCCAGCGTGCACCTCGGCGACGAAATTGTAGGGGCGGTCGCGGCGGACGTTTAGGAGTGGCGCACCGCTTAGTGCAATGGTGAAGGGGCGGCGATTGATGCGGCCTTCGCCGTTGAGTTCAAAACTGCCGGGATTGCTAGCGTCGGCGCTTTCCTGCGTGGTGAAGGTGGCGTCGAGCACCATGTTGCGTTTGTCGTCCTCGAATTGGACGCGGCCGTTGCGCAGCGCAAATTCGCGGATGGCGGGGAGATTGAATTGGCGGCCTCGGCCGGCGTTTGGGCCCGCGGACCAGTTGGAATCGCCCTCGGCGCTGCGATAGAGCGCGACATGTGCGCCATCGAGGTCGAGGCGGACGATGTCGAAGCGGCCGATGAAGAGCGGCAGCAGGCGTACGGAGACCTCTGCGTTCTGCACCTCGGCAAAGGCGCCGCGCTCATGAAAGCGTGCGGGATTGCCGATTCTGAGACCCTGCACATCGGCCTCGGGTGTCCACGACCACGGATTCACATCGAGATTGCCGCCAATGATGATCTGGCGCCCGGTCGCGGCGGAGGCGAAGCGGCTGATTGGGCCGCGCAGCGCATTCCAGTCTGCGAAAGTGAGAAACAGAACGAGCGTCAGCGCGAATGCGGCGACAATGCCGCCGGCCCAGATGCCGATGCGCGGCCAAGGTTCAGAGCTGACGCCTTCACCCACGCGCGCGCCGGCGCGCTTGAGCCAAGCGCCTGTCGCATTCGCGCGGGCTTTAAGCCGTGTGGTGAAGAAATTGAAAGACAATGCATTGTTCCGGTTCGATTTTTGAACGTTTGGTGGAAAATCGAGTTCCGGGAACTGCGCGACGCGCAATCGCGCTTAAGCTTGATTTCGCGCAACATTCGCGTGTCGCGCGCGTGCGATGTATCAAGCGGCCTCCTTCGACGTGACCCGAATGGCGCGAGCGTGCGAAGGCGCCACCCAAACTTGGTTCAATGCATCGGTTCCATTCGGAGAACCGCCATGACAGCAAAACGCAACGGCGCGCGTTCGACGCCGGATTTACTCGCCCCCCTCAATGCAACTTCGTTTGCCGCCTCGCAGCGCCTCGCGCTGGAAGCCGCGCGCTTTTGGGCGCGGCGCATGCATGCCTACGCGGATCAGATGGAGGCGTTGAGCAAATGCACCTCCGCTGACGATCTGATGAAGGCGCAGCGCGGATTCATCGACCGCATGCAGCAAGATTATGCCGAGGAGAGTGAGGCGTTCACGCAATTGCTGTCGTCGAGCGCGAAAGCCGACGAGCGGCCGGGCACATAGGGTTCGGCCCTCGCTGGTGGAGCGAGGGCCGAAGGTCGCGCCATGGGCGGAAGGCACGACTGGCGCGGGTCAGGGGGAGGAGCTGAACCCGCGCAAGGGACTTGGTGTTAGGCGTTGGCCTCTGCGAGAAGCCCACGCTCAGCTGCGACCTTCTTCATCGCCTTTTGCAGCTTCTCGAACGCGCGCACTTCGATCTGACGCACGCGCTCGCGGCTGACGCCGTATTCGACCGAGAGTTCTTCCAGCGTCGCCGGCTCATCCTTCAAGCGGCGCTCTTGGATAATGTGGCGTTCGCGTTCGTTGAGCTCGCCCATCGCTTCTTGCAGCAGCGTCATGCGCGCGTCGAATTCTTCGCTGTCGGCGAGACGCGTTTCCTGCGTGCCTTCGGCTTGGTCGTCGGCGAGCCAATCCATCCATTCGGCATCGCCTTCGCCGGCCGCGCCGCCGATCGGCGCATTGAGCGATGCATCGCCGCCGCCGCTCATGCGGCGGTTCATGGAGACGACTTCCTCTTCCGTCACTGCGAGCTTGTGCGCGATCGACGCAACATGCTCAGGCTTGAGGTCGCCTTCTTCGAGTGCGGCCATCTCGCCCTTCATGCGGCGGAGATTGAAGAAGAGCTTCTTCTGTGCGGCGGTGGTGCCCATTTTCACAAGCGACCATGAACGCAGGATGTATTCCTGGATCGAGGCGCGGATCCACCACATCGCGTAGGTCGCGAGGCGGAAGCCCTTATCGGGATCGAACTTCTTGACGGCCTGCATCAAGCCGACATTGCCTTCGGAAATCACTTCGCCGATCGGCAGGCCGTAGCCGCGATAACCCATCGCGATCTTGGCGACGAGGCGAAGGTGGGAGGTGACGAGCTTGTGCGCGGCTTGCGTGTCGCCGTGTTCCTGCCAGCTCTTCGCCAGCATGAACTCGTCTTCCTTGCTCAGCATAGGAAACTTGCGGATCTCAGAGAGATACCGTTGCAGTCCTTGCTCAGGGGACAGTGCGAGCGTCAGCGCTGTTGAAGCCATGATGTGTAGAACCCCTCATGTGACGGGCGGGTGGGCCTCACTCTCTTACGTACGAGAGGGCGGCTCGGTTGCCGTCACGCTTGCTAATATAGGAAGCGGTTCAGCAGTTTGAAGGAACGGAGGCGGCGCGCCCTATTCGGCTCGCACACCAGAAACTCACTACTTCCTAACGAATGGAACATAGCAAGAACTATCCGATTCGGCAAGCGAAACGAAATCAACCAATAGAATCAGCGCCATGAACATTCGCGAACGACCCCATAGGGATTGATTCGCGCTTACGGACTCGAGTTTGTTTCTTGCTCAGGACGGAAGGGCGGCGGACGGCATGGACCGCCCAATCCGCCTTCCTCGCAAACCTGCTCGGCGCTGCGCGATGGCGGGGGCGGGGGCGGGCCAATACGGATGCAGCCGCTGGGCGGGCAAGGCGGCATAACGATGGTCCGCTGCTCGGCGCGGGTGAAGGCGCGGTCGAGGTCGACGGGTTCCTCGGGCTCGAAATCGCCGCCGGTGGGCAATTGCGGACGACGCCAATCCTCTGGTCGAGGCTCGCGCGGGCAATCGGGTCGGCGGGCCGCGATGCGCGGGTTGGCGCAGCCAAGCATGTGGGAGAGCATTTGAGCGTCGACACTGGGCTGTGTTGGCGTTGGCGTGGGTGCGGCGTTCGGCGCGCCGGGCGTGGCGCGCTGAACGGTGGGCGCTTGCGGGAGACTATCGGGCGGCGGTGGGCGTATTTCGGTCAGCACTTCGACGCCAGCAGCGGGGCGCTCGGGGCTGATGAATGTGCGTGAACTCATGAGCAGCAGCGCCGCGAACAAAAGGCAAAACAGAACGCCGCCGCCGCGCGCCAATAGACGCACGCGCCAATCGGCCAATTGCTCAGAACGACCCAACCCCATCGCGCGCCTCACTGGCGCGACGAATGCGGCGGAACAATGCAGGTCTTATGGCGCCCTCGGATTGGCGCGACGAACGGCGCTTAGCTGCGCACTTTGGCCTGCTGGAAGGTCTCGATGAGCGCCCAGATGGCCAGTGCGGCGGTCAGCCCGGCGAGTCCCCAACGGAGGCTCATGTCAAACACCGAGAGATAGACCTGCGCCGGCGCGTCGCCGATTTGCATCCAGACGGCATGCACGCGCCCGTCGCCCGGATCGGCGCTACGCGGCAGCGATTGGAACATCCGCACTTCGTTCAGCGTGAAGAGCAACAGCGCAACCAACGAGGCGAGCAAGCGCTCGACATTCGCAAACAGCGTCATGGAATTTCCGCCCCAAACTTAACCGCGCGCGCAAGGTAACCTGGGTCGCCGACGCGCGGCAGGGAGCAAGTGCATGTTCCGCGCAGGAACAGGTGGATGTGGCGATCGGCTCAGCGGCGCTGCCGCGCGCCTGAGCATTTCGCGCGGTGGGCGAAGCGCTTGGTAATGTTCCCCCGTTTGCTGTTCACAGTGCCGACATAAATGGACCCTGGCCGGTGAAGGGTCGAAATGGGGGTCTTCATGCTTAGAACGAAGCGTCTTACGCGGGCTGTCACGCTCGCCATTCTCTTGTCCACGGCGGCGTTTGCGCCGTCCGCTTTCGCGCAAACTGCTTCGGACGAAGCAGGGCTTGAGGACATCTACGTCGTCGCCCAACGCCGTTCTGAGAATTTGCAGGACGTGCCGGTCGCGGCGAGCACGATTGACGATGAGCGCTTGAGCGCATTGGTCAGCGGCGGTGGCGATGTGCTGCAGCTCGCCGGTCGCGTGCCGGGTCTTAATGTGGAATCCTCGAACGGCCGTGTCGCGCCGCGCTTCTACATTCGCGGCCTTGGCAATACCGATTTCGATCTCGCGGCTTCGCAGCCTGTGTCGGTGATCATCGACGACGTGGTGCAAGAAAACGTCGCGCTGAAATCGTTCCCGATCTTTGACGTCGAGCAAGTTGAAGTTCTACGTGGCCCGCAAGGTTCGCTGTTCGGCCGCAACACGCCGGCTGGCATCGTGAACTTCCGCTCAGTGCGTCCGAGCGATGAATTCGATGCGCGCCTGAACGCAAGCTATGGCAGCTTCGGCACGTCGGTGCTGGATGGCGCCGTGGGCGGCGGTATCGCGCCGGGGATTTCGGGCCGCGTGGCGCTCTCCTATCGTCACCGCGACGATTGGGTGGACAACACTTTCGATGGCAGCGAACTCGGCGGCTACGATGATTTCGCCGGCCGCGCGCAAGTGTTGTTTGAGCCGACGCCGGAATTCAGCGCGTTGCTCAATCTGCACGGCCGCACCTATGAGGGCACCTCGACGCTCTTCCGCGCCAACGTGCTGACGACGGGCTCGAACGAGCTGAACGGCAATTTCGATCGCGACAGTGTTTCGTATAATGGCGGCGGAGGCAACAATCAGGCCTACGACCAACTCGGTGGTTCGGCGACGTTGAGCTATGATTTCGGCGGCCTCACGCTGACTTCGATCACGGGCTACGAAACGCTCGACGGCAATTCGCGCGGCGATATCGATGGCGGCGTTTCCGGCGTTGGTCCGGGCTTCATCCCGTTTGACTCGGACACGACCGACTCGATCGACGATCTGACGCAATTCACGCAAGAGCTGCGCATCGCCAGCGAAGCCGGTGCGTTCAATTGGCAGGCCGGCATCTTCTATTTCGACTCTGAGCTCACCGTGAGCACGGTCGGCGCGGGCTTCCCGCCGCTAACGACGCTTGAGCACACCAACACGTCGTGGGCGGTGTTCGGCCAAGTCGGCTACGAAGTGAACGATCGCCTGACGCTCTCAGCTGGTCTGCGTTACACCGAAGACGAAAAGGACATGGTGGGCATTCTCACCTCGATCCCGGTCGCGCCGGTGAACGTCTCGGACGAGCATCTGAGCTGGGATCTGAGCGCGGTGTATGAGGTCAATCCAGACCTCAATCTCTATGGCCGCGTCGCGACGGGCTTCCGTGCGCCGACGATCCAAGGCCGCGATGTCGCGTTCTTCAATCCGCCGTCTGTTGCGAACTCGGAAACGATCCTCTCGTACGAAGCCGGTGTGAAGGCTGACCTGCTCGACAATCGCGCGCGCTTGAATGCGGCGGTCTTCTATTACACGATCGAAGACCAGCAATTCTCGGCGATCGGCGGCCTCGGCAATTTCAACCAACTCGTCAACGCCGCTGAAGGCGAAGCCTATGGCTTCGAAATCGAAGGCGAGTGGGCCGCGACCGACAATCTCTTCCTGACCTCGTCGTTCAGCTACAATCACACAGAGATCAACGATTCCGATCTCGTGGTTGGTCCGTGCGGTTCCGGCCAATGCACGGTGCGCGATCCGGGCGACGGCTTGGGCAACGTCTTCATCGACGGAAACCCGTTTCCGCAGGCGCCTGAATTCACGTTCGACGTCACGGCCGAATACGAGCATCCGCTGGCCAGCGGCGCGTCGCTCTTTGTGGGCACGGATTGGACCGTGCGCGGCTCGTTCAACATCTTTCTCTATGACGCCGTCGAATACGAAACCGACACGCAATTCGAAGGCGGCCTGCGGGCTGGCTATCGCAGTGCGGACGGCCGCTACGAAGCGGCGGTGTTCGGTCGCAACATCACGGACGAAGAGAACGTGATCGGCGGCATCGACTTCAACAACAACACCGCGTTCGTAAATGAACCGCGCGTGATCGGCGTGTCGCTCAGCGCGCGCTACTAAGAGCTGGTCGGGCTGCGGCGGTTCGTTAGAGCCGCCGCAGTGCCGTCAGCAAAGCATCCATGTCCGCAGGCAGCGCGCTTTCGAAGCGTAATTCCTCGCCGGTGATCGGATGCACAAACCCCAACACAGCGGCGTGCAGCGCTTGGCGCGGGAAGGCGGCGACGGCTTCGGCGGCTTCGGCTGCGTGGGGGCCTTCGGCTTTGAAGGCGCGTTGCTTGCCGTAGAGCTGATCGCCAATGAGCGGGCAGCCCAGATGCGCGAGGTGCGCACGGATTTGGTGCGTGCGGCCTGTGTGGAGGCGGCACTCCAGCAGCGCGGCGGCGGGATGCCCCGCTGACACATCGGGCTGCCGCCCAAAGCTCTCGATCGTCCAATATTGCGTGATCGCGTGTTTGCCAGCTTCGCTTTTGGGATCTCGGACGACAACGTATTTGCGGCGATCTTCGGTGGAGCGGATGAGGCGGTTTTCGATCGTGGCCGCGCGCTCCTTAGGTGCGCCGCGCGTCACGGCGTAATAGACGCGATCGAGATCGTGTTTGGCGAAGAGTTTGGCGAGGCCCTGGTGCGCCGCGTCGTGCTTGGCGACGACAACGAGACCAGTCGTATCCTTGTCGATGCGATGGACGATGCCGGGGCGGGCGACGCCGCCAATGCCGGAAAGGCTGTCGCCGCAATGCGCGAGCAGCGCGTTCACGAGCGTGCCGCGCATCGAGCCGGGGGCTGGGTGCATGGCCATGCCGCTGGCTTTGTCGACGATGATCAGGTGTTCGTCTTCGAACACGACATTGATCGGCAGTGCTTCGGGCTGAGGTGCGGCCGGTTCTGGCGGTGGTAGAACGAGTTCGTAGCGGGCGCCCGCGCGGGGCTTGTCCTTCGCGTGCGTCACCGGCGCGCCATCCACGCTGAGTTTACCGGCGCCAATCAAGCCTTGTACGCGCGAGCGGGAGAGGTCCGGCCAGAGCTTGCCCAGCCACGCATCAACGCGATCGCCGGCGTCTTCAGGGGCGATCGCTTCTCGGACCTCGCCTGTCTCAAAATCTTCGTCGTGGTCGGACATTTGGCCCCTCAATAGCGACTTGCGCGGGCAGGGCCAGCCCCCATAGTGCGCGCGGGAGGACGCGAAACGCCGATGAAGCGGGCGCTCATCATATTGGCCGTGTTGATTGCGGCGGGCGCGCTCTACGTGGCCGCTTTTCTGGCCGTGAACCACCAGGTCTCGGCCGAAGCCTCCGATATTCGCCGCACACCGGGTGAAGCGCTGGATGAGGCGGACGACACGCTCGACATTCTGATCTGGAACGTCGGCTATGGCGGCTTGGGCGCCGATAGCGATTTCGTTTCGGACGGCGGCGAGCATTTGTTTCCGCCGTCGCGCCAAGCCGTGCGCGCGAACGTGGCCGGCATTGAATCGCTTCTGCTGAGCCAAGCCGACGCCGATGTTGTCGTCATGCAAGAGACGGCGCGCGGCGGGCCGGTAAATTATTGGATCGATGTGCGGGCGCGGGCCGAACACGCGCTGCGCGATCGCGACAACACGTTCTTCTCGGATTTCAAAACGCGCCTATTGCCGTGGCCGCTGCATCTCGAGCATGGGCAGGCGCTCTATGCGCGTGTCGCCGTGCAGGGCGCGGACATTGTCGCGCTGCCGGCGGAGGATAGCGGCTTCCTCGGCGTGCGACGGCGCTACGCGTCGCCGCTGATCCGGCTGGCGGGAGATGAGAATTGGACCATCGCCAGCGTGCATCTCGCGGCGTTCGACGAAGATGCTGTGGTGCGGACGCGGCAATTGCGCGAGCTGATGGCATGGGCGCAAGGGGAATATGAGGGCGGGCGGCGCGTCGTGATTGGCGGCGACTGGAATTTCCAACTGGCCCAGACGGATTTCCCGCACACGACCGATCAGCGCTTCCTGTTTTGGCTTTTCCCTTTCCCGCAAGACGCGCTGCCGCCCGGCTGGCGCATCGCGGCGGATGCGACGATCCCGAGCGTGCGGACCAATCACAAGCCGTACGTGGCGGGGGAGAATTACGTGACGACGATTGACGGCTTCGTCGTTTCGCCAAATGTCGCGGTCGAAAGTGTGCGTGGCTTTGACCTTGGCTTCGAACACACGGATCACCAGCCGGTGCGCTTGCGCGTGCGGGCCATTGAAGGGGCGGGCGAATGAGCAAGCGTGTATGGACACGGCGCGGCGCGCTGGCGGCGGTGGCGACGGCGGGTGCAACGGCTGCATGTGGGTCGCCGAATGTCGAGACGCCGGCCTATGAGGGTGAGGTCGCGTTCAACCACGGCGTCGCTTCGGGCGATCCGAAAAGCGATCGCGTCGTGATCTGGACGCGGGTGACGCCGTCGAACGCGGGCGCTGTGCCGGTGCGCTGGATCGTGGCGCGCAATCGCGAGCTGACGGATGTGGTGAAGACGGGCGTCGTCGAGACCAGCGAAGCACGCGACTACACGGTGAAGGCGGATGTGACGGGCCTCCGCGCTGGTGCGCCATATTTTTACGGCTTTCGCGCAGGCGCCGCATCGAGCGCCGTGGGGCGCACGAAGACGCTGCCGCGCGGCAGTTTGGCGGAGCTGAAGCTTGCGGTGCTGTCCTGCGCGTCGTTCTCGCACGGCTTCTTCAACGCCTATGGCGCGCTGGCTGCGCGTGACGATGTCGACGTCGTCCTGCATCTGGGCGATTACATCTACGAATACGGCCTCTCCGGCTATGGCGGCGACACCGCGATCCAGCTTGGCCGAGTGCCGTCGCCGGAAGTGGAGCTGACGCGCATCGAGGATTATCGCGCCCGCCACGCGCAATACAAAACCGAAGCCGAATTGCAGGCGGCGCATGCGATGGCGCCGTGGATCGTGGTGTGGGACGATCATGAGACGGCGAATGACTCGTTTTCGACAGGTGCGCAGAATCACCAGCCCAACGAAGGCGAATGGGCCAATCGCAAGCGCGCGGCGTTGCAGGCGTATTACGAATGGATGCCGATCCGCGATCCGGAGCCCGGCCGCGCGTTCGAGGCGATCAATCGCTCGTTCCAGTTTGGCGATCTGGCGACGTTGGTGATGGTCGAAACGCGTTTGCTCGCGCGCACGCAGCAATTCGACTACGCGACGCAAATGCCGATCGAGATGCAGCGCTGGAATTTCAGCAATCCGGCTGCGCCCGTTGCGCTGCGCGAGCATGAGGCGGATGTGCCGGCGATGCAGCGCTTGCCGGCGATCTACGAAAATGTCGGTGATGAATTGCGTCCGGTGCTGGATTGGCGGCGTGCGCAGGGCCTGATCTCTGCTGTGCCAAATTTGCCGAACGGCTTCTTCATCGCGCCCGATCTTGAGACGTTGAACACAGCGCTCTCCGCGCCCGATCGTGCGCTCTTGGGCGAAACACAGGAGCAATGGCTGTCGAGTGAGCTGGCTGGGTCGGCGCAAGGCGGCACGACCTGGCAAGTGCTGGGCAACCAGGTGCTGGTGGCGCCGCTGACGGCGCCTGATCTTTCCGCGACGCCGCCGACGTTGGCGCAAGCGTTGGAGCGCTTGAGCCCCGGCGTCACGCAATTGCTGAAGCTCACGCGCTTCCCGCTGCCGCTGAATGTCGATGCGTGGGACGGCTATCCAGCGGTGCGCGCGCGCCTGTTGCAATCGATCCGCGCGGCCAGCGGCAATGCGCTGATTCTTACCGGCGACACGCATATCGCCTGGGCGAACGAAGTCGCGGACGAGCAGGGCCGTGTTGCCGTTGAGTTTGGCACGACGTCGGTGACGTCGCCAAGCGAGGCGGCGTATTTCGCACCGTTCGGCGTGGATTTCGCAGCGGGCGTGCGCGCGCGCAATCCGCACATCAAATTCACGGATCCCGAGCATCATGGCTTCTTGCTGCTGACGCTCTCGAAGCAGCAGGCGCTGGCCGAATTCTTCGCCGTTTCCACCATCCTCTCGAAGACTTACGAGACGACGCGCGTGGCGGCGTTCAATGTCGCGCCGGAAGACGGCCCCGCCGTTGGCGCGATTACGCCTGTGACTTAAGCGGCGCGCCGCTTCGCGTCTTCGCGCTTTGGCGGTTCGACGCGATCGACCTGGATCGCGCGCATCAGCATGCCGTGCACGAATAGATTGGACGCATTCGTGTCGCGTCCGGAATGTTGCGCGTAGGAGCGCAATGCTTCGGCGAGGGCCAGGAATTGATCTGCGTTCATGGCGCGCATGGTTCGCGGATTCGGCGACGGCATCGTGACTCGTCTGAGTCACAAATGTGACCTTACGTTTTTTCACCTCCGAGGCGGTTCACGTTGGCGCGTCGTGCGGGCCCGAATGCCGCCAATTCCTCGGTTTCCTTACCATTCAGCCAATCTTCGGCGATGGCGCCAAACATCGGCGCGAATTTGAAGCCGTGCCCGGAGCAGGCTGAGAACAGCAGAACGCGCTCGTTGATGCGGCTCGGCGTGATGAGAAAGTGCTCATCGGGCGTGACGGTGTAGAGGCAGCGCGCCATGCGCACGGGTTCGGGATTGTGTGTGGGCAGAAGCACGCGCGCTTGTTCGCTGAGGAGTGCTGCGTCTTGCGCATCGGGTTCGCGCACATCGTCCGGATCAGTGGCGCCGCCGATCGCATGCAGACCGACCTTATAAAGACCGCGCGGCGCGGGCATGCCATAGACGCCTTCATCGTTGTCGGCGCAGATCACCGGCGCCATGCGCGGGTTCGGTGATTCAAACCAGCCGACGACACGGCGCTTCACCGCAAGCTTGCCGGCAAATTCCGGCAGCAGTTTTCGCGCCCAGCCGCCGGCGGCGACAATCACCACATCGAACGCGCGCGCTTCATCGTTGATCTTCAACGAAAGCCCGTCGATCGGCGCTTCGATGCGTGCGTTGAAGTGAAGCTTCGCGCCCCAGCGCGGCGCTTGCTTCAAGAGAAACGCGCGCACCGCGTCGGCGGCGATGACACCAGCATCTTCCTGGCGAAACACATCCCATTCATAGGGCATGGCGATGTAGCCGCGCGTCATCGCGTGGACGGCGTCGCCGCGCATGATGGCGGCGGGCGTGTGGCTGAGGTGTTGGCTTGCGGCCACGAAGGGCGAGCCGCGGGGGCCGGCCATCAAGCCGCCGGTCCACTCGATGAAAGGGCGCCCCGCCAAACCTTCCCAGGTGCGCCACATCTCTTGGGCGCGGCGCGCAAGCTTTACATAGATTTCGCCTTCGCCGGGCGTCAGCCGCATGATGCGTGTGTCGCCGTGCGAGGAGCCGTTCGTGTGCATTGGCTCGAATTGGTCGAAGCCAGATACGTCGTGGCCGGCGAGCGCAAAGCGCGCGCAGATGCTCAAACCAGCAATGCCAAGACCGACCACGGCGATGCGCATGTCCCCCTCTACGCAGGTTTGCCACGCACCCGCAACATCGATCACGTCCGGGTGAAGCGATGTACTTCTGGTTGCCGCCAGTCTGCGCGCGGGCTTAGCGTTTTGGCAGGGCAATAGGGGAGGGGCTTATGTTTCGCGGCATATTGGTCGGTGCGGCCCTGGCGTTGATGGGCGTGGGGCCGGCCTTTGCACAGGAAGAAGAGATCGTCGTTACGGCGACGCGCTATCGCGAGGCGTATGAGAATTTCAGTGTGCCGCACGTGTCGCTGGTGCGCCGCGCGGATTTCGCCGTGCAACAGATCACGATCGGCTCGGACACGCGCGAAGCGGCGCAACGCACCGCCGAATTGCGCCAAGCCTTGCAGAGCCTGACGCGCTACGCGGACCGCAACGCACGTATCTCAGTGGCGTTGATCGAGGAGGATTCCGACGAATCCGGGCAAGCGCGCGTGGTGGCGTTCAACGTCGATAAAGCGATGGAATCTCTGCGCGGTGGTCCCCGGCCGGACACATCCTATGTGACGATCACGGTGCGCACGCGCGTCGCTGCTGGCGATGATCGCGACGCGGTGCGCGAGCGGTTTACGCAATTCGTGACCAACATTCCGCGGCCGGGGCGGGTTGAGGTGTCGTTCGGCGAGATGCAGCTCACCTTGAATGATCCGCAACAATATCGCCCGTCGCTGATCGCCGCGATCGCGGGCGACGCCTCGCAAATCTCGAATGCGCTGGGCAACGGCTACGGCGCGCGGCTTGAAGGTCTGGAAAACCCGATCGCATGGCGCCGCGCCGGCGATTTGGACCTTCGCCTGTTCATCCCGTATCGCATGGTGATCCTGCCGCGTGAGGCGGGTTAGGGCGCAAGCAAAAGGGCGCGACTTGCATCGCGCCCTTTGAGAAATTCCTATTGGGTGGCCTCACCCATACCCCGCCAGCTTCAGGAAGCGGTTGCGGAGTTCGACATTCTCTTTGAACTCGCCGGTGAATTGGGTGGTGACGGTGGTGACGTCCTTGTGGTGGACGCCGCGCGTGCTCATGCACTGGTGTTCGGCGTCGATCAGCACAGCCACGCCGCGCGGCTTCAACGTGTGCTCGATCGCTTCGGCGATCTGGATGGTCATCGTCTCTTGCGTCTGCAGGCGCTTGGCAAAGATTTCGACCACGCGCGCGATCTTGGAAATGCCGACCACGGCTTCGGTCGGCAGATACGCGACATAGGCCTTGCCGAGGAACGGCGCGATGTGGTGCTCACAATGGCTCTCCACGTCGATCTTCTTCAGCATGACGATGTCGTCATAGCCGCCGACGTCTTCGAACACGCGGTTGAGTTCGGTGGTGGGGTCCTGGTCGTAACCGCCGAACCATTCGCGATAGGCTTCGATGACGCGCTTGGGGGTGTCCTTCAGGCCCTCACGGTCCGGGTCGTCGCCGGCCCAGGCGATCAAGGTGCGCACCGCTTCCATCGCCGCTTCGCGCGACGGACGCTTTTGCGCAGCCTCGGCGGGCGTACGCCATTTCAAAATTTCACTCATGAGGAGGTCTTAAGTCCTTAGTCTGAGGGACGGAGGTCGAGCCGGGAGGGTTCTGCTGATGGTACGCACCAGACGGACACCCGGACTTAACGCCCGCCCGAAATTCACCTCAGGCGACGGAGCCCTGAAACTTGGCCCCGATGGGATATGGAGTGTAGCACGGCCCGCCGCTAGAACCCAAATCATGCAAATTACGCTGACCAATACGCTCACGCGGCGCAAAGAGCCGTTTACCCCCGCTGATCCAAGCCGGGTGACGCTCTATGTCTGCGGGCCCACGGTCTATTCCTACGCGCACATCGGCAATGCCCGCCCGCCTGTCGTGTTCGATGTGCTCTTCCGCCTTCTGCGGTTGACCTATGGTGAACGTGCGGTGATCTACGCCCGCAATTACACCGACATCGACGATCGCATCATTGCTGCGGCGATGGCCGGCAACGTGCCGATCGAAGAGATCACGCGGAAGTTCGAGCGCATCTACGAAGAGGACACGCGCGCGCTTGGCGTGCTGAGCCCGACGCTGACGCCGCGCGCGACGGCGCACGTCGATGACATGATTGCGCTGATCGAGCAGCTCTTGGCGAAGGGCGCGGCGTATCGGGCCGAGACCGGCGTCTATTTCTCCGTCGGCGCCGACGGAGATTACGGCAAGCTCTCGGGACGCTCGCAAGACGAGCTGAAAGCCGGCGCGCGCGTCGAAGGCGAGGACGATAAGCGTCACCCTTCCGACTTCGCGTTGTGGAAGACGGCGAAGCCGGGTGAGCCGTCTTGGGAGGCGTCGTTCGGCGCGGGACGACCGGGTTGGCATATCGAATGCTCGGCGATGATCGAAAGCGAGTTGGGTTCGCCGATCGACATTCATGGCGGCGGCATCGATCTCATCTTCCCGCATCACGAAAACGAAATCGCGCAGAGTGAAACCGCACATGGCCATGCGCTGGCGCGCGTGTGGATGCACAACGGCTTCCTGACGATGGACAAGGAGAAGATGTCCAAATCGGTCGGCAACATTATCACGCCGCGCGAATTGCTGGAGCAAGGCTGGCAGGGCGAGACGATCCGGTGGGCCCTGCTCAGCGCGCATTATCGCGCACCGCTCGATTGGAGCGATGATCTCTTGAAGCAAGCGCAAGCGAGCTTGGATCGTTTGTATGGCGCCGTACTTCGCTTGAAGGATGTGACTGCGGCTGAGGCGGCTGCGCCGTCAGCGTTTGTCGAAGCGCTTGCGGATGATCTCAACACGCCGGCCGCGATCGCCGAGCTTTCAGCGCTGGCGACGGCGGCGAACATCGCCAAGAAGCCCGCTGATCAAGCGAAGGCCAAGGGCGAGCTGTTGGCGGCCGCGCATCTCATGGGCGTGCTCCGCGAAGATCCCGAGCATTGGTTCAGAGCCTCGTTCGGCGAGCAGGCGGTCGAGATCGATCGCCTCGTGGCCGAGCGAGTCGCGGCGCGGGTGGCGAAAAATTATCCCGAGAGCGACCGTTTGCGTGACGAACTTGCCGCACGCGGCGTCGAAGTGATGGATGGCCCCAGCGGTTCGACTTGGCGGCGGAAGGGCTAGGGGCTACCAAGGCCACGCAGAATCTGGGGAAATTGATGAAGCGCTTTTTCGTCGCCGCGTTTGTGCTTGTGGTCGCCGCCTGTACGCCGCAGCCGGATACGAGCGAGGCGGAAGCCGTCATTCGCGATCTCTACGCGACGGTGGAAGAGCATATCGGGCGCGTCTCGACGCCGCTCGATGCGATCCCGATGACGGATGAATTGGCGAGCCTGACCTCGCGCGCGCAGGTCGCAGCACTGGCGCGCAACGAGCCGTTCATCGAAGGCGACATCGCCGCCAATTGTCAAGATTGCACCAGCATCAGCGGTCTCGAAGTCGGCCCGCAAACTGGCCCGGAGCCTGTGCCGGCGGCGGAAGGCCATGTAATGTTGGAGGCGCGCTTCACGCTCAACGGCAACGAGCCGCGCGCGGTGTTGTACGACATGGTGGAGACGCCGCAGGGCTGGCGCATCGACAACATTCTCACCGATGGCTTCAATTTGCGCACCGAAGCGCAATCGTATCTCGACGATAGCGCCGAGCCAGCGGACGAAACCCCGGCGCCTTAAGCGCGCTTGCGTTTGCCGCGCGTCCAGACGACGCCCGGAAAGCCTTTGAGGGCGGAGAGTGCTTCGCCCTGATAGGTCCATTCCTGCATATGATCGATGCCGATGTGATAGCGCGGTTCGCGGCCTGTGCCGCTTGAGATGAGCGCGCGCGGCACGTTAATCATTTGCGGCGCGTGTGCGCGTTCATACGCGATGGGCGTGCCGCATTGACTGCAGAAGCTGCGCACGTGGCCTGTCTCTGGCTCTGTGAAGCGCGAGATTTCATCCTCGCCCTTCGTGATGCCAAAGCGGCTGCGATAACAGCCGACATAGGTGGCGTAAGCGGCGCCGTGGGCGCGGCGTGAATTGGCAGTGTGGTCATGCCAAGCCCAGCGCGCCGGCACGCCGATCTCGAACTGCACCGCGCCGCACAGGCATTGGCCCGCTGCGCGGCTGGGGCCGCGGCGTTTCTCGGCGGCTTTGGCTGGTTTCACGCGTCTGCTCCCTCGTGGGTCGGTTTATGGCGGGCTGAGCTGGGCGTCGCGCCTTGAAGATGGCGCCCGAGGTGACTAAGCCCGTCAGCCTGGGGACAAGGAATTTTCATGCGCGTTCTGATATTTGCGGCGCTCGTAGCGCTGGCGGCTTGTGCGACCGGCGGGGGCGAAAGCTCCAGTGATCAAGGCCGCAATGGCGATTTCCCGTTCCCGGTTGAGCGCGGCTCGGCCTTGCCGCCGCCGACGGGCGCTGGCGCCAGTCAAAGCGCGCCACCGCAGGGCGCGGGCGCCGGCGGGCTCGATTTCGGCCAATGGCGCGCAGCGGACCCCGTAGTGTACGCGCCTGCGTTCCAAACCCGCGTGCGCGAGCGTTTCGCTGGGCGCGATCGCGCCGCGATTAAGACGGATCTCGAAGCCAATGGGTTCCGTTGCGAAGATGGCGACCGCCTCGATTGCCGCATCGAGATTATGGAACAGCAGTGCGCTGTGGATTGGTATGTCGTATTAGAGCGCAACCGGGCCGAGCCAATCGCGGGCTTCGACCGCATGTGCCTCGGCGCAAGATAAGAACACGCGCCACATAGTTGGCCAAAGGGATGGAATGAGATGAAGCGTTTTGCGATCGCTGCGGCGTTGATGCTGGCTTTGGCTGCCTGTGAGACGACATCCGTGGGCGGTGTGTCGACGCCGTCTGGCCCGGCGAGCATTCCATCCTCGCCGCTGGAGCTGGGCGATTGGCGCAACGCAACGCCGGCTGCGACGCTTGCAGCGTTCGAACGCAATGTCGCGAGCCGCTATGGCGCGGGCTTGGAGCTGAGCGCGGTGTCGGGCGATCTGCGTCGCCAGGATTTCAATTGCGCGGCGGGTCCGCAGAACGGGCGCGGCGATCCGCCGGAGCAAGTCTGCCGTCGCACCACCAGCGCAAGCGGCTGCACGCACACATGGCAGGTCCATCTCTTCGATGAAGGCGGCAATGGCCGCTTGGCGCGTACGCGCGGGCTCTATGATCGCCGCTGCGGCAGCGATGGTCTGCTCGGCGGTCCTGGCCGCTAATTACGGATGCGGATGCGCCTCTGTCGGTGCGGTGTTGAGATAGCTCGCGACATCCGGCGGCTCGAGCGTGAGCATCGGCGCGAGGCGCCAATTCAGGATTACGTACTTTTCGCGCAGGCGCTCGAACGCTTCGCGGCCAGTGATGACCGCGCGCGGCGCAGCGGGGCCCATCACTTCGGCGAGGCGCGCGGCTGAGGTGAACACGAAGCCGGCTTGGCGGCCTTCGCCGAGCGCCAGCAGGCGCGGCGGCGCGTCGTCGAGATTGGATTGCAGCGCGAGCGCGACTTGGCTGTCGAGCAGCAGGCGGCGGAATTCGGGACGCGCTTCTTCGTCGTGCAGCGCCGCGATAAAGGCGCGCTCAAGATCGTTGGCGGGCTCGATTTGGCGCGGGCCGGTGTTGGCGGGCGGGCGTGCGGGCGTCGTGCCGCTGGGCTGTTGCTGCGCCCAGGCCAACACGGGCCAAGCCACGCCAGCACTCGCGGCGATCAGGAATGAACGTCGTTGCATCGGGGCAGCCTCCGTGGGCTTTGCATCGCCGTCAAGGAAGGCCACATAAAGGCGGATGGAAGACCTCTACCACCCCCGGATTTTGGAACTGGCCGCCGACATGCCCCATGTCGGCCGGTTGGAAGCGCCGGATGGCGCGTCGACCAAGGTCAGCCGCGTCTGCGGCTCGGTCGTGACGGTAGAACTCAAGCTGAAAGATGGTGTGGTGAGCGAGATCGCCGTGCACCCGAAGGCCTGCGCTTTGGGACAGGCGGCGACCGGCGTGCTGGCGATGCACGCAATTGGGGCGAGTCCGCAGGAAATTCGCGAAGCGCGCGACGGCTTGCGCGCGATGCTGAAAGAGGGCGCACCTCCGCCGCAAGGCCGCTTCTGGGAACTCCGGCATTTGGAAGGCGTGCGCGAATATCCGCCGCGCCATACCAGCACGATGCTGGCGTTCGAAGCCGCTGTTGAAGCTTTGGATCAAGCCGCGCGCGCGAAGGCCAGCTGAGATGGCGCGCTGGGGGATTCTCGCTTCTGTCTTGGTGTTGTGGGCCTGCGCAAGTGCGCCGGTGCGTGCGCCGTTGGATGTGAACGCGTTGATCGCAGACGCGCCGGCTTATGTGAGCGCGCGCTACGCGCCGCGTGACTTGCCGGCGGCGTTGGTGAGCGATCTCGGCGCGGCAGGCTTTGAGTGTGTGCATCACGCAACGATGAGCGAGTGCTCCAAGACGCAACAAGCGTTTGCGTCGTGCTTCGATATTTCGATCGTGCGGATTTCGGCGCATGCGCCTGTGTATGCAGAGCGCATGCGCCGCTGCTTGGGCGTGCGGCCGGGCTGATGCATATTCGCGCTGCGACGGACGCCGACGCCAATGCGATCTGGGCGATCCTTGAGCCGATCATCCGCGAAGGCGAGACACTGACTTTGCCGCGCGACATGAGCCGGGAGGCGGCGCTCGCCTATTGGTGTGCGCCGGCGCATGAGCTGAGCGTGGCGGAGCGCGATGGCGCTGTGCTCGGCGTTTCATATTTGCGCGCAAATCAGCAGGGGCCGGGCGCGCACGTGGCGAACGCCGGCTACGCGACGGCGCCGCAAGCGCGCGGGCAAGGCGTGGCGCGCGCGTTGCTGCTGCATACGCTGGAACGGGCGAAGGCGCGCGGGTTTCGGGCGATGCAGTTTAACATCGTGATTTCGACTAACGAGCGCGCGGTGAAAACCTGGGTGGCGCATGGGTTCGAGATCGTGGGGTGTTTGCCGGGCGCGTTTGAACATCCGCGCTTGGGCTTCGTCGATGCGCTGGTGATGTATCGCGCGCTTTGAGCTAGGCTCGTGTGCATGTCTGCATCACCGCCCCTGAGGCATCCGGATGGCAAAGCGCTGCGCAAGGCGGCGTTGGCGTATCCCGACACGGTCGAGGATTTTCCTTGGGGCCATAGCGCGTTCAAGGTCGGCGGCAAGAAGGTGTTTATGTTCATGGGCGGCGACGAAGACGGCGGCTTTTCGTGCTCGATGAAGCTGCCGTTTCGCAATGAGGAAGCGCTCAAAGTGAAGGGCGCGAAGCCGACAGAATATGGCTTGGGCCGCGCGGGTTGGGTGACGTTCCAGTTTAGCGCCAAGGCCAAGCCGCCGATGGCGAAACTGACGGATTGGCTGGATGAGAGCTGGCGTGCGGTAGCGCCGAAGAAGCTCTCCGCCGCGTATGCGCCGCCGGCGCCGCCGAAGAAGCGGAAGGTGAGCTGACGTCCATAATTCACTTGGCCCTCCAGGGCGCGGGCGCTAGCGTCCGGGCCGCGCGTGGGGCGTTAGGGGAATTTCGATGCTCAGACTGGTTTTGCTGCTTTTGGTTGTCGCGGGCGTCGCTGGCTATTTCACCAAGCCCGACGAGCCGGCCATGCGCGCCGCCGCCGAGCAGGTGCTGAACGACCCGCAGAACATCTCCGAAGGCTTCGAGACGATCGGCGCGGCGTTCGCCGGCACGAATGCGTATTCGGATTATTACGTCGCCTCGAAATATGTCGTCTCGATCGGCGATCGCCCGATCGTCGAGTGCTGGGGCGCGTTCACACAAGCGCAATGCAAGCGCGTCGAAGCGCCGGCTGAAGCAGCGCAATAGGGCGCTACGAGTGTCCCGGTGAGATGGCTCCTCTCTGTATTGTTGTTTGTGGTGGCGTCATGCGCAGAGCGTGAGACGACCTACTACCACATCTATTCAACGAACGCGGCTGAGGCTGATGGGGACGCGTGGACTGAAGCTCTTATTGGGCTGTTCCAACATTATACCGACGGCGCATGTGGCGACGAGATGCCGATCATTGAGGACTTCAACATCTACACGCCGTCGTGTGGGCTAAGCGAGGAACAGCTCGCTGAGGAATTGGCGTTTCTGCCGCCGGGGAGCTGGGCGATTTCGATCGTCCGACAGTCCGTTTATGCTCGGACCATAGAACGCAGCGAGCGAATGGTTTTGCGGCGACACTGACTTGCTCTTGGTTGAGCCCTTGGGGCGAACCATGTTATAGGCGACTTATGCAACGGCTCACGTCCACCACGACGACTACTTATTAAAGCCGGCGGCGCGGGATCGGGCGCGCCGTAGCGGCGGCGTTGCGCCCCGGTCAGATCAACCGAAAACCTGTTTTTGTGATGTCGCCGAGCTTACCAGCACGGGGCCTTTTGGGCCTTATCCAGCTCTATAAATGGACGCTCTCGCCCCTGATCGGGCGCGATTGCCGCTATTTGCCGACCTGCTCGTCTTATGCGGCGGATGCGATCCGCAAGCATGGCGCGTGGGCGGGGAGCTGGATGGCGACGGCGCGGCTCTGCCGGTGTCAGCCCTGGGGCGGGCACGGCTGGGATCCTGCACCGGAGCAAAAGCCGCGCGCCGCATGGTACGCCCCGTGGCGGCTAGGGGATTGGAAAGGCGGCTATCGCGCGCCGCCACACAACAACGACGAATCCGATAAGAGCACATCATGAGTATTTCTCTGCAATTTCCCGATGGCGCCGTGCGTGAGTACGAGGATGGCGCAACGCCGCTTGCTGTGGCCGAGGGCATTTCCAAGGGCCTGGCGAAGAAGGTGGTCGCCGCCAAGATCGATGGCGCGTGGTGGGATTTGACGCGACCGCTCGAAGGCGGCGGTAAAATCGAACTCGTCATGCGCGATAGCGCTGATGGGTTGGAAGTGTTGCGTCACGATGCGGCGCACGTTTTGGCGCAGGCGGTGCAGGAGTTGTTTCCCGGCACGCAAGTGACGTTCGGCCCGGTGACGGAGGACGGCTTCTATTACGATTTCGCGCGCGACGAGCCGTTCTCGACGGACGATTTCCAGAAGATCGAAAAGCGCATGCGCGAGATCGTGGATGCGGACCTGCCGATCATTCGCAAGGTCTGGGAGAAGGACGCCGCGATCGCGCACTTCCGCTCCATCGGCGAAATCTACAAGGCCGAGACGATCGATGAAGTGATCAAGCCGGGCGAGCCGATCACGATCTATTCGCATGGCGATAAATGGGGCGATCTCTGCCGCGGGCCGCACCTGCCGAGCACGGGTCGGTTGGGCAAAGCCTTCAAGCTGATGAAGCTTGCGGGCGCCTATTGGCGTGGCGATCAGAAGAACCAACAGCTGCAACGCATCTACGGAACGGCCTGGGCCGATGAGAAGCAGCTTGAGGAGTATCTGAAGCGCCTCGAGGAAGCCGAGAAGCGCGACCACCGCAAACTCGGCCGCCAGATGGATCTCTTCCATATGCAGGAAGAGGGACGCGGCATGGTGTTCTGGCACGAGAAGGGCCTGACGCTGTGGCGCACGATCGAAGCCTATATGCGTCGCCGCTTGGAGAAAGCGGGGTACGTCGAAGTGCGCACGCCGCAAGTGCTCGACCGCGTGTTCTGGGAAAAATCAGGCCACTGGGACAAGTATCGACCGAACATGTTCGTGTGCGAGACGGTGGAAGGCGAAACGCTGTCGCTGAAGCCGATGAATTGCCCTGGCCACGTGCAGATCTTCAAGTTCGGGCAGAAGAGCTATCGCGATCTGCCGCTGCGCATGGCCGAGTTCGGCGCGTGCCATCGCTACGAGCCGTCAGGCTCGCTGCACGGCCTGATGCGCGTGCGCGCGTTCACGCAGGACGACGCGCACATCTTCTGCCGTGAAGACCAGATCGAAGAAGAGACGACGCGCTTCATCCAGCTTGCCGCATCGATTCACGCCGATTTCGGCATGGCGAGCGATAAGATCGCGTTGGCGACGCGCCCAGAAATGCGCGTCGGCACGGATGAATTCTGGGACAAAGCCGAAGCGCAAATGCTGAACGCTGCGCGCGCGGCGGGCGTGGAGCCGGTCATCGCGGAAGGCGACGGCGCGTTCTATGCGCCGAAGCTCGACTTCTCGGTGAAGGACGCGATCGGCCGCGAATGGACGATCGGCACGATCCAGCTCGATTACCAGCTGCCGGATCGGCTCGATGCGGAATATGTCGGCGAAGACGGCGCCAAGCATCGCCCGGTGATGTTGCACCGTGCGATCTTGGGCTCGCTTGAGCGCTTCATCGGCATTCTGATCGAGAACGTCGCGGGCGCGTTTCCGCTTTGGCTGGCGCCGACGCAGGTCGTGGTGGCGACGATTACGTCTGACGCCGATGGCTACGCGCAGGACGTCGCGGCGGCGATGAAGCAGGCGGGGCTGCGCGTGGAGCTCGATCTGCGCAACGAAAAAGTCGGCTACAAAATCCGTGAGCATTCGCTGGCGAAGATCCCAGTGATCGCTGTAGTCGGCCGCAAGGAGGCGGAGGAGCGCAAGGTCGCGCTGCGTCGCTTCGGCAGCCAGGATCAGAGCGTGCTCGGTCTGGATGAAGCGCTGGCCGCACTCGCCGATGAGGCGACGCCGCCGGATTTGAAGCGGGCGTAAGAATCGGGCCGTTGGCGTAAGCGAACGGCCCGAATTCGCTAAATCAGCTGTAACATCCGCGTGTTGTCCAGACTCGGACACACGCGACCCTAGACGCCGCCCTATATGCCATACAGGATGTGACTCGGAGACGGCTCCGGGGGCGGAGACAAAGGGTGGACAAGTTCCCCTCTCGCGAAAGATCAGCGACGGCGACGCTTGAGCCGCGCGTGACCGCGATTGTCGTCGCGCGTGCTGTCGCCACAAACGCCACCGGCCAATCGACGCTTGATCTGTGCTTACGCAGCGCGCTGTCCGAGCCGTGGGTGGATGATCTGGTAATCGTGGATCAGGCCAATGCGCCGGCGGTGTCGTCGGCGCTGCGGGCGCTGCAATTGGATCGCCGCGATGTGCGCGTGGTGGTGGCCGATGCGCGCATGAGTGCGGCGGCGGCTGCGAACCTTGGCGTCGCGCAGGCGCGTGGGCGCTGGTTGTTGTTTCTGGATTCGGACGTCGTGCTGCAGCGTGGCGCGGTGCAGCGCATGGCGACGTCCGCCAATGGCGCCGCGGCGCCGTGGATCGTCGGCGGGCGGCTGACCGACCTTGAAGGGCGTGAGAAGCGCGCCGCGCGCGGCGGTGCGCTCAACACGTTCTCAGCGCTCGCGGTGGCGATGGGTTTGCCCGGCGTGAAGCGTGCGCGCGGCAAGCGCAAATCATCCAAGCCGAGTGCGGCGGCGCCTGTGGCGTCCGTGTCGGGCGCGTTCATGCTGATCGGGCGCGAGGATTTCAGTGCGCTGGGCGGATTTGACGAAGCCTATGTGAGCGATGCGGCGGATTTGGATCTATGCAAGCGCGCAGCGGATGCTGGCGGTTCGGTGCTGTTGCAAGCTGAAGCGTCGGGCGTGCAATTCGAGCGCCAGCGCAAAGGCCGGCGGCAAGCGCAAGGCTTGGCGCGGTTTGCCGTGAAGAGCGCGAAGACGCCGTTGGAAAGAATGTTTGCGCTGTTTGCGGGGCCAGCGATCGGCGCTTTGATCGGCTTGCGCGACGCTATTGGTGGGCGTCGGGGGGGGCGTCGCTAAGCTTTCGTACGCGGCCGATATGCAAGGCCGTGTTCTCGCCGCGCCCTAAAGCAATGCCGCGCGCCGCCGCATCGACTTCCTCATAGCCGAGATCGCGCGCTTGCAGCAGCGCCAGCGTGCGTTCAAGCACACGGCCTTCGATCACAAGGCTGTCGCCGGGCTCAGCTTGCGCGGCCATTTCTTCCGGCTGCACCATGCGGATCGAGGTGCGGGTGAGGAAGATGAGGCTGGGTTGGCTGTAGCCGACGACCCAGAACGGCTCCTGATCGCGCGGCATCATGCGCGCGCGCGTGAGCGCAGCGACCGCCTCTTGGCTCACAAAGAGCGAGCGCGCTTCCGGCAACGTGCGTTCGCGCAGCGAGAAGGAAAGCGCCAGCGCGCAAGCGATGAGAATGCCGGCGCGCGCGGTTGGGCGCTTAGCCAGCGAAAGCCCAACGATCGAGGCGATGACGACCAGCGCGCCGATGATGCCGGCGCTGAGCGCGCGGCGGAAGTCGGCGTCGAAGCCGCCAGGCATGTAAGTCGCGACGAACGCGGTGAGGGCGACGATGAGTCCGCCGAACAAGGCAAACAACACAGCGCCGAGCGGATGCATGGTGCGCCATTGCTTCATGCGCATGGCCATCAGGCCGGTCGCGCACAAGAGCGCAATCGCGGGGTAAGCCGGCAGCGTGTAGTGGACGAGCTTGGTCGGGAAGAGTTCGAACAGCACGAAGGTCGGGATCGCCCAGCAGAGTAGAAAGCGCAAAGCTGCGTGGGTTTCGTCGGTGCGCGGGGCGCGGATGGCGGCGAAGCTGATGCGCGCGGCGGCCGGAAGTGCGTACGTCGCCGGGAAAATCAGCAGCGGCAGAAGTAGCAGATAATAGCCGGGGAAGCCGCTATGCGAGTGATCCGCGCCGGCGACTTTGGGGCCGAGTTCGTTGGCGAGAAGCTCGGTGTAGAATGCACCATTCGTGACGATGCCGATGGAGATGAGCCAAGGCAGCGTGATCGCGAGCGCGAGCAGCGGCCCAGGCCACCAGAGTAGCGGCTTCATCCATGCCGCCTTACGTTCCCAAGCATAGAGCGCGCCGAGCGTGAGCGCGGCGACGAGCGCGGTGATCGGCCCCTTGATCAAGGTGCCCGCGCCGATCGCCGCCCAGAACACCAAGCTCATCATGCGTGGGCGCGGCTTGCCGGCATAAAGTTGCGCGAGAGCGGCGACCGCGAGCGTGGTGAAGCCCACCATCACGGAATCTGTTTTCGCGATCATGCCTTCGAGGCTTGCGAGCAAGCCTGTCGCGAAAAGCCCTGCGCCGATCAGTGCAGTGCGATGCGGCAGCAGCGCGGCGCCAGCCCACATCGTCGCCAGCGCTGCGAGCGCGAGGCCAAGTGCTGAGGGAATGCGATAGGGCCAGATCGTGTTGAGCTTCGGCGTCAGCGGCTCGAACACATGCACGGACGCCGCTTGCAGCCAATGAATGCCGATCGGCTTTCGATTGCGGTCGCGATCCTGCAGGCGGATGCGGACGTAATCGTCGCTCTCGACCATCTGCCGCGTGGCTTGGGCGAAGCGCGCCTCATCGATATCGAGCGGGGGAACCTTGGTTGCGCCAATGAGGCCGGACGCCAAAGCGATCAGCGCAATCAGCACATAGCCCCGCCAGCCCCGCGTGAATTGCTGGACCAGTGAAGGGGGCGGCGATTCCGTCATGGAAACCGCCCATAACCCGGCAAAATGACTGTGTCTTGACGGCGCCCCTCAGGCGCGCGCTCTCGCCTCAGGGCGCCGAAGCGGCTAAGAGGGCCGCCTTCCTGGCCCCGGGGACAGCTCTTGCCCGAGACGATCGAATTCAGTGTTGTCGTGCCGGTCCACGACGAAGCCGGTAACGCCGCCAATCTGGCGCGTGAAATCGCCGGCGTGCTCGATGGCCGTTCCTACGAAATGATCTTCGTGGACGATGCGAGCCGCGACGACACGCGCGCTGAACTGGCTGCTTTGAAAGCGGAATTACCGGCGCTGCGGATCGTGGGGCACCGCAAGAATTCGGGCCAAAGCCGGGGCGTGCGCACGGGCGTGATTGCCGCGCGTGCGCCCATTGTGGGCACGCTGGACGGCGACGGCCAGAACGATCCGGCCGACCTGCCGCGCCTCTACGCCAAGCTGACGCGCGCCGATGCGCCTGCAAACCTCGGCATGGTCGCGGGCAAGCGCGCCAAGCGCCAGGACAGCTGGAGCAAGCGCGTCGCCTCCCGTGTCGCCAACAATATTCGCAAGGCCGCGCTCAACGATGGCGCGGATGACAGCGGTTCCGGCGTCAAGGTGTTCAAAAGGGAGGCGTTTTTGCTTCTTCCCTATTTCGACCACATGCATCGTTTCATGGCCGCACTGATGCTGCGCGAAGGCTATGCAGTCGAGTTTTTAGAGGTTAACCATCGTCACAGGGGCGCCGGGCGCTCGAAGTACACGAACCTAGGCAGGCTCGCCGCCAACATGACGGACCTGTGGGGTGTAATGTGGCTTCAGAGCCGGGCGCGGTCTCCTGGGGGTACGGACGAGCTATGAACGACCGTGTAGATCCAGGCGAACGCATAGCGCTTCAAACGGCGGCGACGCGGGGGCGTCGAGCAGGCACGCAACAGCAGGGGAGTCCCATGGGGGCGATTTTCAACGTCTTTCCGCTGATCCTTATCCCGGTTCTGACCTACAATGTCTGGGCCTTCGGGGCGACAGCGGCCGAGAGCGGCGATGGCGCCGGCGTACGCCGTCACCTCAACACGCCATGGCTGGAAATTCCCATGGCCTCCGGCGCGGAATGGGTCGTCACCTTCGGCGACGTGATGGTGCTGCTCGCACTCATCCTGCTCTTCGTTGAGCTGCTGAAATCAACGTCGACCGGCACGGCGGCGATCTTCAATCACGCGCTGTCGATGCTCGTGTTCATCATCTGCTTGGTCGAGTTTCTGCTCCACCCGGCGTTCGCCACCAGCGCGTTCTTCATCATTCTGGTGATGGCGCTCCTGGATGTGCTCGCCGGTGTCGTGGTGACGATCATCTCGGCCCGCCGCGACGTCGAGTTCGCGGGCCAGCATTAAGCTCGTTTCATGCTCCCCCGCTTGCGGGGGAGTTCTCGCGTCAGCGACTGAGGGGGCGTTTGTGCGCGCACTTGCCCCCCACGCTTCGCTGCGCTCAGCACCTCCCCCGCAAGCGGGGAGGATGGCCGTCACAGGCACCACATTCCCAAAGCTAACGCGATTGAGAAGTCGAGCCAGCGGGCGAATCGGGGGAGGATGGCGGCCATGATCGGAGCGGACCTGCAGGTTCGGCGCCGGTTTGAACGTGGGTGGATCGATGTCGCTTTTTTTTGACGCCGATTGGTTCGACGCCAAGCTTGGTGAACGCGGGCTGGACCGGGGCGCACTGGCCGAGGCGGCTGGCATCGAACGCGCCGATCTGCATGCGATCTATGTAAACGAGCGCGCGGCAAGCGCGGCGGAACTAGATGCATTCGCTCGCGTGCTTGGCGCCGAGATCGTCGAAGTCACGCTGCGCAGTGGCGTCGCGACACGTGATGCCGCGCCGCGCGAAGACGCGGCGTCGCGGATCGAAAGCATCGAAGCACGGCTGGACGCCATCGACAGCTGGCTCGAAGAGTTCGAGCGCTCGACCAAGAAGAGCGCTTAAGCTTTTAGGTTCACCACGATGCCGCGGCGCGGCGTCAGTGTCGGCGCTGCATAGCTATGCGTGCATGTGGTTTCCGGCCGAGCGATCTGGTTGACGAGCGTGGCCGCGAACAGCGGGTCGAGCCGGTCGCACGTGGCGCGACGATCGCTCTTGCGGCGTTCACCGCGGCGTTGTTCGCCGATTTCCTCGAACTCGGCGTCGAGTGCGTGGGGGTGAGCCCGTTCCTCCATAGGCTCGCCGCTGCATCGGGCGTGCCAAACGGAAATTAACCGCTATCGTTCGCGCAGGGAGAAAACCATGCGCGAATACGCCGAATACGATGGCTTGGGCTTAGCCGCCCTGGTTCGGAAGGGCGATGTGACGCCCGTTGAGCTTTTGGACGCCGCCATTGAGCGGATCGAGCGCCACAATGGCACGCTGAACGCGGTTACTTTCAAAGCCTATGATGAGGCCCGCCAGACCGCCGCAGGCGCATTGCCGGACGGGCCGTTCAAAGGTGTGCCATTTCTGATCAAGGACCTTGGCCTGCGCGTAAAGGGTTGGCCGCGCACGTCCGCGAGTAAGTTCGCGCAAGTGGCGGCGGATGGTGAAGATTCAACGCTCACAGCGCGCTACCGCGATGCCGGCGTGGTGCTTGCGGGCAAAACCAATACGCCGGAATTCGGTATCCCTGGCGTGACGACGTCGGCGTTGCTGGGGCCGTGCCGCAATCCTTGGAATCCCGAGCACATCTCCGGCGGCTCCTCCGGCGGCGCGGCGAGCGCGGTGGCGGCTGGCATGGTCCCACTGGCGCATGCGAGTGACGGTTTGGGCTCGATCCGCATTCCTGCGGCGTGTTGCGGCTTGGTCGGTATGAAGACGACGCGCGATCGCAATCCCAACGGCGTGCACGATACCGATCGCGCGATGGGCTTTTCTGTCGATCACGTTGTCAGCCGCACCGTGCGCGATAGCGCCGCGATGCTGGACGCGACGGGCTATCCGGAGCCCGCGAGCCCGTTTGCATATCCTGCGAAAGAGCGGCCGTATCTGGAAGAGGTGGAGCGTGGGCCCGGCAAGCTGCGCATCGCGTGGTCCACGGAAACGCCATCGGGCAAGTCAGTGGATGCGGAGATTCAACGTGCATTGGAGCGCACGGCGGAGACGCTGAAAGCGCTCGGTCACGACGTGCGCGAGGAGGGGCTCGGCATCGATTATCGCACGCTCTATCGCGCGCAGGGTTTGGTCTCGGCGTCGAACTTCGCTGCGGGCATTCGGCGCTGGGCCGAAGTGAGAGGCCGCGAACCACAAGAAGGCGAGATCGAGGGCTTGGCCTGGCGCGCGTATCAGGCGGGCAAGCGGATCAGCGGTGAAGACGCGATGTGGGGCTGGCAGCAGCTTCGGCTCTCAAACCGCGAAATCCTGCAACGCTTCGAACACTGGGATGTGCTGGCGACGCCCGTGCTCGGCACGAACGTGCCGCGCGTCGATGAGCTCGATACGTTGACGGACGATCTGCGCGCCTTCGACAAGCGCCAAGCGCAAGCGTTTCCGTTCACGCCGCCGTTTAACATCACCGGCCAACCCTCGCTCTCGCTGCCGCTCTGGCAAAGCCAAAGCGGTCTGCCGATCGCTGTGATGTTCACGGCGAAATACGCCGACGAAGCCACGCTGTTGCGCCTCGCCGGGCAGCTCGAAAAGGAATTGCCTTGGCGGGAACGCAAGCCCAAGCTCTGGAATTGACGCACGCAAACGTGCGCGAACAGCGCAGGGAGGCGCAAACCCATGGCCGAGCACAAGGAAAGCAATACCCATCTCGCTCCATTGGTCGGAGCGATTATCCTGACGGGCCTATGGGCCGCTTACACGGTGCTCATCGTCTATGAGATGGTCGTGCTGCCGGCGCCCGCTTAACGGCCTGCGAAACACCGCAAAACGGCCCGCGCTTGCGCACGGGCCGTTTCATTAGATCGTGATCAGCTTAGTTCGGCTGCTTCTTCGTCGCGTCCTTGACGTCGCCGATGAATTCGCGCGCTTCGCCCTTGGCCTTGTCGATCTTGCCTTCAGCTTCAAGCTTCTTGTTGCCGGTCATCTTGCCAGCGGCTTCCTTCACCGTGCCCGATGCTTTGTCGGCAGCGCTTTTGACGTGCTCTTTGTCCATGAATCTTCTCCTTGGAATACGAGAAGAACGCCCGTTACGGGAGACAGTTCCGCGCCATCCGCAGCCCGCGCACATATCAGAAAATATATCTCGGGAGCGCACGTGATGTATTCGCTCGCTTTAAGCGCCTGTTCCCACCTGCACCCAAAGCACCGTCATTGCCGCTGCTTGCGCGCGGGCCATGTGGGTTGGGCCGGTGTGTTTCCGGCGCAAATCACAAAGAGAATTCGTCATGGCCGATCAACCCAAGAACGCGCCGCAACCTTCCACCCCGCAACAACAACCCGAGAAGCAGGCCGCGCCGCTCGGCGCGCCGACGAGCGCGCCTGTAACACCAATCGTTGAGCCGAAAAAAAGCTGAGACATAAGGCCGAGCGCGGCGATCCCGCCACGCTCGGCGCTTACGTAGAAGGAGCGCGCCATGAACTATTCCGTACGCTATCTCGACAAATCAGGCCGAACCACGAGTTCCATCTTCGAACCTTTTGACGACGACGCCGAAGCAATCGCCTTTGCACGCGGCAAGCTGCCAACCAACGCTATCGTCGAAGTTTGGAATAATGATCGCTTGATCTCGCGCCTCTACCAGAACCCGATTTCTCAGGCCGCACCATCATGAGCAAACATCTCGGCGCCCCCGACCTTGGCCTAGGCGATAAGCGCACGCTCGCGATGCTGGAGATCGGACTTCTCCTCGCCGTCGCCGCACTCGGCGCATTTGCGACCATTTGGATCTATACCGGCGTGTATTCGCCACAATAAGCGGCGTCAGCCCGCGATGTATTGCGCGCCGTTCACGGTCATCGTCGCGCCCGTGATGAAGGACGCCTGGTCCGATGCAAGAAACGCCACCATCGCGGCGATTTCTTCGGCTTTGCCCAAGCGGCCCACCGGGATCGTTGCGATGATCTTCTTCAGCGCATCTTCTGGCACCGCCGCCACCATGTCGGTGTCGATGTAGCCGGGTGCTACGACGTTCACGGTCACGCCCTTGGCCGCACTCTCCTGCGCCAGCGCTTTGGTGAAGCCGATCATGCCGGCTTTCGCAGCTGAGTAATTCACCTGGCCGAATTGGCCCTTCTGGCCGTTGATCGAGCTGATATTGATGATGCGACCGAAGCCGCGATCGCGCATGCCCTCGATCACTGGGCGGGTCATGTAGAAGAGCGAGTCCAGATCGACGCGGATCACCTCGCGCCATTTCTCAGCGCTCATCTTGTGGAATTGGCCGTCGCGCGTGATGCCGGCATTGTTGACCAATACGTCAATCGGGCCGAGTTCGGCGACGACCTTGGCGATGCCTTCAGCGCACTGGGCTTCATCGCCCACGTCCCACTTATAGACGCTGATGCCGAGTTCCTTAGCGGTCGCCTCGGCGCTCTCCGTGTTGCCCGCATAGTTCGCAGCGACCTTGAAACCGTCGGCCTTGAGCCGCGCCGAGATCGCCTTGCCGATCCCACGCGTTCCACCCGTCACCAAAGCCACCCGCGCCATCATTCTCTCCCGATTTTATCATTGGCCGGGACAAAGCCCGGAGACAGGCGCGCAGTTTGCGCGACTCCGGACGCGAGGCAACATGCTGCAACGCGGAAACGAGTATTTTTCGGACAGGTGCGACGCTGACGCCATCGCCTAGCGCCTGACCGATGGTTCCGCCAAAGTGCCAGCCATGACGCGGATCGTGATCTTTTATGCGCTGGCGCTCGCGGGCGGGGCGCTCGCCCTGCAATGGCTCCAATACCAATTCTTCGCCCGGGTCTTCGCGGTCGAGATTTACGTGGCGCTGATCGCGCTTGGGTTCGCCGGCCTCGGCGTATGGGCCGGCATGCGCTTGGCGCGTCGCGCACCCTCGGCGGCGTTTGTGAAGAACACCGCAGCGCTCGCCTCGCTCGGCGTGACCCAGCGCGAATTGCAGGTGTTGGAATTGCTGGCGGCGGGCAAAGCCAACAAGGAGATCGCGCAAGCCCTCGGCGTCTCGCCCAACACGATCAAGAGCCAAGTCGCCAGCCTCTACCAAAAGCTCGAGGTGCAGCGTCGCACCCAAGCCATCCAAAAAGCACGCGAACTGGCGCTTATCCCTTAGAATTTTTCATCCAATCGGCTGATTTGGCCGATTTCACCCGTTTGGGTGATGTCATTTCCCGAGCCGAACCGCCCTAGTCTTACCACGACAATCGGGAGACTGAGTGATGTTCGCCACTGCTTTGCGTTACGGCGCCGTATCGGGCGCGATCGTCATCGCCGTCATCATTCTCGGCATCATGCTCGCGGGCGGCCAAGGCCACGGCCACGCGCTTTCATCGCAATGGCTGGGTTATTTGGTGATGATCGTCGCGTTGTCGATGATCTTCCTGGCCATCCGCGATTACCGGAACAAGAAGCTCGGCGGCGTGATCAAATTCATGCCGGCGTTCGGTCTCGGCCTGCTGGTCGCGGCCGCGGCGGGCGTCGCGTATGTGATCGGCTGGGAAATCTATCTCGCCGCCACGAACTACACGTTCATGGAGACGTACGTCGCCCAGTCCATCGAGACCAAACGCGCTGCTGGCGTCAGCGCCGCCGAATTGGAGGCTTACGCGGCTCAACTCGACCAAATCAAAGAGGCGTATCGCAACCCGCTGTTCCGTCTGCCCATGACGTTCGCGGAAATCTTTCCCGTGGGCCTACTGATCGCGCTCATCTCCGCCGCGATCCTGCGCAATCCGCGCGTGCTGCCGGCGCGCGCTCACTGATCAACCACTCAGCAAGGGGCCGCCCCATGAAACTTGGCGCATTTTCGATCAGCCTAGCGGTGAAGGATATTGCGGCCTCGCGCGCGTTCTATGAAAAATTGGGCTTCACTGCGTTCGGCGGGAACCAGGATCAGCGCTGGCTGATCATGAAAAACGACACCACGCTCATCGGCCTGTTTCAGGGCATGTTCGAGAAGAACCTGCTGACGTTCAATCCGGGCTGGGATAGCGACGGCCAAGCTTTGGCCAGCTTTACCGACATCCGCGAAATTCAGCAGAACCTGAAAGCATCAGGCGTCACGCTGGTCGCCGAGGTCGATGCAAGCAGACTCCAAGGGCCGGCGCACCTGACACTCGAAGACCCAGACGGCAACCAAATCCTGATTGACCAACACGTCTAACCGCTGAGCCACGAGGGCAGCGGCGCCGGCTTTGGAACCATGCGAAGGTTTCGCGTCGCGCAGATTCACCGCGAGCGCCGCGTATAGTGGATCACCCATTGATCCGCCCAGGTTGCGCCGCCGTCGGGTGTGCGTTGCCAGCGCCAGGTCAGGCTATTGGGCGTGATCTCTGTGAACACCATGCGCTGTACCGGCGTGTTATCGCTGACGCGCGAACTCACCAGTACAAAATCATCGCCCTCGGGCCCGCCAACCAAAGCGAAATAGCCACCTTGGTTGTCGACCCAGGTCTGGCGCCAGTGCTGCAGCGGCGCGTGATAAGTCGAAACTGAATGACCGATCAGTCCGCCGGTTGCGGGCCCGCCGTCAAAAGCTTCTTGGATGACGCAATCACCGTAAGCGCGCGTGATCGTGTTGACGCCTTGGCCCGCTGGCATCCCAGAAGCGGCCTCCCAACGCACATCCCAAACGCCCACCCAGAAATCCATCTGGCGGAATTCAGGCATGCTGCACGGCGAGGCTGCGGCAGGCTGCGCTTGCGCCGAAGCACAGCCCACACACGCAAGCACCGCAAGAGCGGCGAGGATCGTTCTCATCATCAACTCCCGCCGGGAGGCTGCGCCTGCCGAAGCGGATGTTTGAGCCGAGAGCGATGAATCGCCGCCGCGCCTCGACGATTTACGCCGCCATCGCCGGCCAGACGCTTTCGCCGAAGAAGCGCCACTCGATGCGTTCGAGGTATCTCATCAAGTTTGTGTGCTCGCGCACCAACCCAGTGAGCGGCGTTTCGAAGAATTGTGTGGCGCAGGACGCCAGCACGCCGAAGGCGGAGGCGTCGACGGCCTTTGGCGTGTCGCCGAAGAGATAGGGCTTGTCGCCCAACACAGCCGCGATCGCCGAGATGTCGCGCTCGGCCAGCATCATTCGCTCTTCGCGTGAATGACGGCCGATGCCGTGGCGCACCATCATTGTGTGCAATTGCTCGCGCACGTCCTTGCACAGCGCACTTTGCTGCGGCTCCGGCACGCCTTGGAAGAATTGGCGCGGGCCCTTGTCGAAATTGGCATCCACCAACCAGCGCTCATGCGCCATGATCATGCTGAGGCGGTCTTCGAGCATGCGCTCAAGCCCCCAGGCCATGCCGCGCTGCTCAAGCGTCAGCCCTTCATCGAGATCGTCGCCGAGCTTTTCTTCGAAATAGAGCCGGATGAAGGTGGAGTCCTCGATGATGCGGCCGTCATCCTCAACATAAGGCGCCTTGTGCTTTGGCACGCGCTCCAGATCGGCGATGGCGCGCGTGAAATTCACGCCCAGCATCTGCAATTGCATGTCGCACTTGATCACGTAGGGGCTTGGGCTCGGCGCCCCGAACATCGGGCCCCAACCATACAGAACGGTCATTTCTCTCTCCTCGCTTCGCTTGGAAAGAGGTCATAGCTCGCCCCTGCTGACAGCCTTGTGGCAGCAGGATGTCAGTATAAGTTATCCCTATGCGCCGCACCGAACGCCTTTTCCAGATTATCCAGATCCTCCGCTCCAAGCGCCGGTCCGTCACGGGCCAAGAATTGGCCCATGAATTGGAGGTGTCGCTGCGCACGCTTTATCGCGACATCGCCGAGCTAATGGCCCAGCGGGTGCCGATCCGGGGGGAGGCCGGGACCGGCTACGTGATCGACAGCGATTACGACATGCCGCCGCTAATGCTGACACAGGATGAGCTGGAAGCAGCCGTGCTCGGCGCCGCCTGGGTGGCGCAGCGTGGCGATGCGGCTTTGGCGCGTGGCGCGCGCGATCTCATCGGCAAGCTCACCGCCGCCGTGCCGGAGCATCTGCGGCCTGTCGTGCTCGATGCGCAGCTCGCGCCAGTGTCGTCACATAAGCGCGCGATCGACGCGTTCGACCTCGCGGCTGTGCGCGGCGCGATCCGCGAACAACGCAAAATGCGCATCGCCTATGCTGACGAAAACGGCCGCACGTCGGAGCGCACGATCTGGCCATTTATGATCGGCTATTTTGAAACCGTACGGCTGGTCGTGGCCTGGTGTGAGCTGCGCGAAGATTTCCGCCATTTCCGCTCGGATCGCTTCCGCGACGCGGAAGTGCTGGAAACCCGCTATCGCCAACGGCCGGCGCAATTACGCAAGCGTTGGGAAAAAGAGCATACTGGGCGGGGGAGCAAAGCTTGAGGCTTGCGCGCCACACCGATCGCGCCACACTCGGCGCATGACAGATGCTCTCGCCGAAGCCCGCCTGCAAACCGTCCGCGATCACATGGCGCTCGAGGTGACCCACGATTGGGACGCCGTGATCGCCACGTTCGAGCACCCGCGTTACGAAATGTATGGCGGCGGCCAAGTGTTCGACGGCGAAGCAGCCGTACGCGCCTATTTCACCGCCTCGCGCACGCCGTTTCCGGATCAGGGCAACGAGATCATCGCCATCTCGCACGCCGACAACACAGTGCTCGTGGAATTTTGGCTGACCGGCACGCATCTCGGCCCGCTCAAAGTGGGCAGCCGCACAATCGAGCCGACGGGCAAAAGCTTCCGTATGCGCATGGCCGCGAGCTTCGAGTTCGAACCAGGCAGCGCCAAAATCCGCTGCGAGCGCCCGTATTTTGATCAGGCTGGGGTGCTACGCGAATTGGGGATCGCTTAGGAGCGCTCAAACAGCGGCCCAGACCGGAACGCCAACCACAGCGCCATGCCGATCGCCGGCCATTGCACCCACCACGCGCCGCCCGTCATCCAATCGATGGCGAACAGCGCCGCGAGGATCAGCCCCAGCCGCGCCGCCTGTGCGATGAAGCGTTGCTTCTTCTCGCTTGCGGGCGCCGCGCTCTTCGCACGCGCCTTGCTGTCGCTCGCGCTGCCCTCGGCGCCGCCGACGCTATAGACGTTGACGCGCTCGGCGAAATTCTTCGGCTGCTTTTCGCCCAGATAGTGGAAGCCGACCGAGAGCTTCTTCTGCACCTGATCATAGACTTGCTGCGAAATCAGAATGCCGCCGGGCTCAGCCATGCTTTGCAGGCGCGCGGCGAGATTGACGCCTTCGCCCAGCAGATCGTCGCCATCGACCAGCACATCGCCCAAATGCACGCCGATACGGAAGCGCAAACCGCCTCGCGCATCGCTCGCCAATTCGCGCTGCACCTCGATGGCGCATTGTACCGCTTCCACCACAGACGGGAATTCCGCGATCAGCCCGTCGCCCGCCGTATTGGCTATGCGGCCGTGATGGCGGGCAATGAACTGCGCGAATACACCGCGTGCGGCGCGCAAGGCCGACAAGGTGCCGACCTCATCGGTCTCCATCACGCTGCTATAGCTTGCAGCGTCGGCGGCGAGGATGGTGGTCAGTTTGCGTTGAACGTCGGACATCGCTGGGGATTTAGCCTGATGCCGGGCGGATCGCTACGGCTTCTCGCTGCGCAATATTTTCTCCATCGCTTTTCCCTTGGCGAGTTCGTCGATGAGTTTGTCCAGATAGCGGATCTCGCGCATCAGCGGCTCTTTCACCTGCTCGACGCGCACGCCGCAGACCGTGCCCGTAATGAACGAGCGCGCCGGGTTCATCTTCGGCGCCTGCGCGAAGAAATCCTCGAAGCTCGTCTGCTTCTTGATGTGCGCATTGAGCGATTGCTGGCGATAGCCGGTGAGCCATCGAATGATCTCATCCACCTCCGCCCGCGACCGGCCCTTCTTCTCCGCCTTCGCGACATAGTGCGGATACACGCTGGCGAAGCTGATGGAATAGATGCGGTGGGGTTTGGCAGCGCCGGGCGCCTTCGCTGGCGCTGCCTTCTTCGCGGTCTTTACAGTCTTCCTTGCGGCGCTCACCGCTCCACGCACACCGCGATGCCCATGCCGCCGCCGATGCAGAGCGTGGCCAGGCCCTTTTTCTTGCCGGCGCGTTGCAGTTCGTAGAGCAACGTCGTCAGCACGCGCGCGCCGCTGGCGCCGATCGGGTGGCCGATGGCGATGGCGCCGCCGTTGACGTTCACGATCGCCGGATCCCAGCCCATATCCTTGTTCACGGCGCAGGCTTGCGCGGCGAAGGCCTCGTTGGCTTCGACCAAATCGAGATCGCCAACTTTCCAGCCAGCTTTCTCAAGTGCTGCCTTCGACGCCGGGATTGGCCCCGTGCCCATGATGCTCGGATCGACACCGCGCGAGGCCCACGAGGCGATGCGCGCGAGCGGCGTCAGGCCACGCTTGGCCGCTTCGTCGGCCGTCATCAGCACGAGTGCGGCCGCGCCATCGTTCAAGCCCGACGCGTTCGCGGCCGTCACCGTGCCGTCCTTCTTGAACGCTGCGCGCAGACCAGCTGCGCCTTCGAGTGTGGCGTCGTGTTTGATGTATTCATCATTCTCAACCACCGTGTCGCCCTTGCGGCCCTTGATGGTGACGGCGACGATCTCGTCCTTGAACTTGCCGGCCTTCTGCGCCGCACTCGCCTTCTGCTGCGAGAGCGTGGCGAACTCGTCCTGCTGCTGGCGCGTGATCTGCCATTTCTCGGCGACGTTCTCGGCCGTGATGCCCATGTGATATTGATTGAAGACGTCGGTCAGGCCGTCCTTGATCATCGTGTCGGCAAACTCGACAGGCCCCATCTTCGTGCCGCCGCGCATGTTCTGCGCGTGCGGTGAGAGGCTCATATTTTCCTGGCCGCCCGCGACCACGATCTTCGCGTCGCCTGCCTTGATCTGCTGATAGCCGACCACGACCGCGCGGAGCCCTGAGCCGCACACCTGGTTCAACGACCAGGCCGGGCTGTCATCCGGCACGCCAGCGGCGCGCGAGGCTTGGCGGGCCGGGTTCATGCCTTGGTTGGCCGTCAGCACTTGGCCGAGCACCACTTCCGACACGTCTTTGGCGTCGACTTTTGCGCGTTGCAGCGCGGCCGTAATCGCGATTTTGCCGAGCTCATGCGCGGGCGTTGCAGCAAACGAACCCAGGAACGAGCCGACAGGCGTACGGGCGGCGGAAACGATCACGATGTCGGTCATGCGGCAGGCTCCTGAAAGGCGAAGGCCTTGGATCGAAAAGAAGAGATTAACCGTCCTATCGCACAAGCGAAACGCGAAATCCAAGCGCGCCGGTCGCAATGGGCTGTCCTAACGGACGCTTTTTCTTGCAATGCGGCGAAGGAGAGCGGATTCTCTTGGAAAGCCCGGTGTTCGCGGGCGCAAAATAAAGGAAGCGATCGTGGCGGATGCAAACGGTCCAACGGCGGGGGAGGCCGGCGGCGAAGCTCAAGGTGAGGTCGTCGTTATCAAGAAGTACGCAAATCGGCGGCTCTACAATACCGCCGCATCGAGCTACGTGACGCTCGATCATTTGTCGGAAATGGTGCGCGAGGGCGTGGACTTCGTCGTGCTCGACGCAAAGAGCGGCGACGACATCACGCGCTCGGTGCTGACGCAGATCATTTTCGAACAGGAGAGCAAGGGGCAAAACCTTTTGCCGGTGCAGTTCCTGCGCCGCTTGATCCGCTTCTACGGCGATCAGATGCAAGGTTTCCTGCCGCCCTATCTCGAAATGAGCATGGAGAGCTTCTCCAAGGGCCAAGATCAATTGCGCGAGAATTTCTCACGCACGTTTGGCGCAACGACGCCGATGGCCGCGTTCGAGGAGCAAGCCCAACGCAACATGGCGATGTTCCAGCAAGCCATGAAAATGTGGGCGCCGTTCGCGGTGCCAGGCGCGACATATACGGGCGGCGGCATCCCCGGCATGCCAAAACCGCCGAGCGCTGACGACGAAGACAGCGATCAGCAAGTCGCCGAATTGCGTAAGCAAATGGAAGCGATGCAAAAACAGCTCGACGCGATGTCGCGCAAAAGCTGAGGCGGCGTTGCCGGCGCGCTCGTGAGCGCGCCGGCTTTTCCTACACCGCAGGCCGCCACGCATGGCGCTCGACGCTGGGCTGTGTCGCCCAGGCGTAGAGCGCGTCATATACGACGAGCCCTTGCGCCAAGAGCGCGTGGTCGTCGCCATAATTGCGGGAAAGCCCTAGCGAAATCGCGTGCAAACCAGCCGCTTCCGGCGCGAGCTCATGACGATCCGTATCCGCGCCGCGCACGATCAGAGCCAGACGTTGTAACGCCGTATCGCTCAACCCGAACGCGCGCAAAAGCGTGTCGAAGCTACACAGATCGCCATCGTGTGAGATGGGTGCGCCCGGAATATCGAACGCCACCGCGTGCTCGCGCTCCGCAACATCGAAGACATCCTCAGTCGGCGCATAGAGAATACGCGCGTTCGCATCGATGAAGCGCAGGATCGCCCAGGGGCAGGCGATGCGATCGATCTTGGGGCGCTCGCGCGTGACCCAAGTGCTCGGGCGCTGGCCCGCGATCACGTCCTGCAAAATGGATTGAAGGCGAGGGTCCGTCATAAGTGCGCTCCTCCCAAACGGGATTGGAGCGGGACTTGGACGAACATCGTCTCACCGGGCGCCCGCGTTGCTGCCCGGTGAAGTGACTATCTCACCAAGGCGAACAGCACGCAAGCGCACTGCTCACGGCTTGAAGACGTATTCGAGCTTCAGGCCGTCGGGGTCGGTGAAGAATACGGCGTAATAGCCGGGGCCGTATTTCGGATAATCGGCGGGCGGATCGGTGATGTTGGCGCCGATGCTCTGAAGGTGCGCGTGCATCGCATCGACATCTTCGCGGCTCGCGGCGTTCCAGGCGATGTGATGCAGGCCCGCGCTATAGCGATCATGAACGCGATCCGCGTGTGCGCCGCGCGCGCTCAAGATGCCGATGGACCAGAATGTATCGCCATCGCGGCAATCGAAATCGTAGCCGTTGGGATGCGCGTCGGCGAGGCGATAGCCCATGAAGCGAAGCACGCTTTCGTAGAACGCACGCGAGGCGTGCGCGTCTCTCACAGTAAGATCAATGTGATGAATGCCACCGCGCATCAGCGGTTCGCGCCGGGTTTCCAGAGCAGATCCGCTTTGCCTTGGTCGTTGGCGTAGCGCGCGGCGACGAAGAGCAAATCCGACAGCCGGTTCATGAATTTGATCGCGTCCGGCGAAATCTCTTCAACGTCAGCGAGGGCGACAATGTCGCGTTCGGCGCGGCGGGCGATGGCGCGAGCGAGGTGCAGGTGCGCGGCCGCAGGTGAGCCGCCCGGCAGGATGAACGAGGTCAGCGGCTCCAGCTGTTCGTTGAGTTGATCGACTTCCGCTTCAAGGCGATCGACTTGGCTGGGTTGAATGCGCAGCGGCTCGAATTTGAGATCGGGCGCATGCGGTGTGGCGAGGTCGGCCCCGAGATCGAAGAGATCGTTCTGCACGCGCTCCAGGATCGCATCGAGCGTGGGCTTGGCGTTCGTATGCAGGCGCGCGACGCCTATGGCGGAATTCACTTCGTCCACCGCGCCGTAAGCTGCAACGCGGGCGCTGGCTTTGGAAACGGGCTCGCCGGTGACGAGGCGGGTCTTGCCGCCGTCGCCAGCCTTGGTGACGATTTTATCTAGTCTGACCATTTACCCGTAATGCTGCTTTGCCCACATGGCCGCAACCAGGATCAGAATGGCGACGAATTGCGCGACCACGCGCATGCGCATCGCCTTGTTCGACCAGGAGCGGCCAAAATCGCCGCCGCGGAACATGGCGTAGATGCCAAAGCAGAGGACGCCGAAGACGACCACCAGGGCGACAGGGATCAAATATTCGATCGCGTTCATGTGGAGGAACCTACGCCCGAAGCGGGCAACAGGCCATGCGCCAGATCAACCTGATACACTGGCGCGATGACCGAATCGCTCCTGCTTCTCCTCGCCCTGGCCGCCATCGGGGCGGCCGCCTTCTTCGCCTATCGCTCTGCAAAGGCTCAGGAATCTGCCGCAGCCGCGAAGGCGCGCTTTGAGGGGGTGGACATGATCCGGGCCGAGCGCGACCGCGCCGTGGCCGAGTGCGAGACGCTGCGGGCTGAGGCGAGCCGCCTGGGCGCGGAACTGGCGGCCGAGAAGGCGGGGGCGGCGGCGCGTGCGGCGGCGGCTGAGGAGCAGGCCAAGAAGGTCGAGCAACAATTCGTGGCGCTGGCGACGCAGGCTTTGGAGGCTAATCGGCAAAGCTTCATGGCGCTCGCGAATGAGACGTTCGAAAAGCACAAGGCCGCTTCCGCGACGGGTGTGAAAGAGGTCCTGGCGCCGGCACAGGAGACGCTGACGAAGCTCGCGGGCTCTGTGGAGGCGCTTGAGAAAGCGCGGCTGCAGGACAAGTCGGCGATGAGCGAGCAGGTGAAGCAGATCGTCGATGCGGTCGGCTCCACCAACAAGACGACGACGCAATTGCTCTCTGCGTTGAAAGCGTCGCCGAAGATGCGCGGCCGCTGGGGCGAGCAGACGTTGCGCAACGTGCTTGAGCTTTCCGGCCTCGCGCCGAATGTGGACTTTACCGAGCAGGTGAGCACGACGGATGGCGAAGGTTCGCGTCTGCGCCCCGACGTTGTGATCAATCTGCCGGGCGGGCGCTGCATCGTCGTGGATTCGAAGGTCGCGCTCTCGGGCTACATGGAGGCGATGGAAGCGACAGATGATCTTTCGCGCCAAGCCAGCTTGAAGAAGCACGCGGCCGAGTTGAAGGCGCACGTGAAAAGCCTATCGTCCAAGGATTATTGGAAGCACGTGCCAGCGACCGCGGATTTCGTGGTGCTGTTTGTGCCGGGCGAGAACTTCCTCGCGGCCGCCGCAGAGCAAGACGCGAATTTGTTCGATGATGCGTTCGCGTCGAAAGTCATCATCACCACGCCGAGCACGATGGTGGCGTTGGCAAAGTCCGTCGCCTATGGCTGGCGCCAAGAGCAGAGCGCCAAGAACGCGCAAGAGATCGCCGATCTCGGCCGCGAACTCTATCGCCGCATGGCGGTAATGACCGATCACATGAGCAAAGTTGGCGACGCGATCGGTAAAACGGTGACGACCTACAACGGCTTGCTCAGCTCGGTCGAAAGCCGCGTGCTGCCGCAGGCGCGTAAGTTCAAGGAATTGGGCGCGGGCGATGCGGGCGTCGACATCGCCCAGCCTGCGCAGATCGAAGTCGCACCGCGTATCCCAGCGCCGCCGGAACAGCTGGAATTGATGCCGCCGCCGCAAACGGCGAAGCGCGGGCGCTAAGCTCGCGGAAGTGTGCGTTCGTCGCAGTGCACGTGAAGTTCGTCGGGTGCAGCGCTAAATCCGCTGCCCGGAGGAACGCACATGAGACATTTGCTTTTGGCCGCTGCGGCGGCGTTGGCGTTGAGCGCTTGCGGGCAGCCGACGAGCGAGGCGCCGGTCGCGCCGCCGGCTGCGGTCGAGGTGTCGCCCGATGCGGCGAATATCGTAGCGGCGGTGGCTGATGCGCGCCGACCGGCTGCCGATCGCGACCGTGACGCCAGTCGACGCCCCGCTGAAATGCTGGCATTCGCGCGCATTGAGCCGGGCGATCGCGTCGCGGACATTTTTCCGGGCGGCGGCTATTTCACACGGCTTTTCGCAGTGGCCGTTGGCGACGAAGGCCGCGTCTATCCGACGATCCGACCCGATGGCGTCGCGGGCGAGTATGAAACGCCGGTCTTGGCCGTTGCGGCGGAATATCCGAACGCGGTGATGGCGCGCACACCGTACGACGCGCTCGCCTATCCTGAGCCGCTCGACGTCGTGTTCACGGCGCAGAATTACCACGACATGGCGCTGACGGCGTACGCACTGGGCGATCGCGCGGCGATGAACGCGTCAGCGTTCGCGGCGCTGAAGCCCGGCGGCCTTTACGTGGTCATCGATCACTCCGCCGTGGATGGCTCGCCGGTGGCGACGGATGCGGAAACAACCACGCACCGCATTGATCAAGCGACCGTGCGTCGCGAAGTGGAAGCGGCGGGCTTTGTGTTCGACGGCGAAAGCGATGTGCTGCGCAATCCCGCCGACGCACGAACCGCAAGCGTGTTCGATCCCACGATCCGTGGCCGCACGGATCAGTTTGTGATGCGGTTTCGGAAGCCGGAATAATCAGTCGTGGTCGCGGACGCGACCACGTTTTGATTTGACGTCAGAGCGCCTCGACTTCCCGTCGAGGCGCTTTTGTTTGACGGCGCGCGGTACTTTGGTTTTCACGCGGGGCTTAGGCCGGTGTGTGGCGCGCTCCACGAGATCGACCAGCCGCGCTAAAGCTTCGCTGCGATTGCGGTCTTGCGTGCGGTGCTCGTCGGCGCGGATGACGATCTCGCCTTCGAGTGTGAGCCGCCGCCCCGCAAGACGTTCCAGCCGCGCGCGTACGTCTTCCGGTAACTCGGTGTGACCGTTGAGATTGAAACGCAGCTCAACCGCCGTCGACACCTTGTTGACGTTCTGGCCGCCAGGGCCCGAGGCGCGGATGAAGCGCTCTTCGAGGTCGCGCTCGTCCAGAGCGAGGGAGGCGGTGACAGGAATCATGGGCGGCAGTGTAACGCGAAGCCGTTTCCAATCGTTCACATCGTTGGGAGAGGCAAGACAAGCGCGCCGCGCCGGGCTAAATCTCCCGCCAATTCGGGAGGACGATATGCGGAAATTGTTGGCAGGGCTTGGGTTTGCGGCGGTTCTGGCCGCGTGCGCCGGTGGCGCTGTGCCGGGGCTGATGATGTCCATGCCGGCTGAAGTGACGGCCGCGTCTCCGCATATCGTGGCGGCCTTAGGCGATCCGCGCCGCCCTGAAGCCGATCGCGAGCGCGATGCGCTGCGCCATCCGGCGGAGATTTTGGCGTTCATAGGCGTGCGCGACGGTATGCGCATCGCTGATATTGGCCCCGGCGGCGGCTATTACACGCGGCTCTTCTCCGTCGCGGTCGGCGAGAGCGGGCGCGTCTATGGCGTGGATCGTCCTGGCGCGGCGGAGCGCCCGCGTCCGCTCGCTGCTATTGCGCCGCTCTATCCGAATGTCACGCATCTGACGGCGGGTTATCAGGGCTGGACGATCGATGAGCCGCTCGACGCGATTTTCATTTCGCAAATTTATCACGATTTCTACCTCCCGCAGCTGAGCATCGACGTGCCGCGCTTGAATCGTGAAATGTTCGCCGCGTTGAAGCCGGGCGGTGTGCTTGTGATCATCGATCACGCGGCGTCGGCGGGCAGCGACATCTCCGTCACGAGCACCCTGCATCGTATCGCACAAGAGCAAGTCGTCGCCGATCTCACGGCGGCGGGCTTCGTGCTTGATCAAGAGAGCCAAGTCCTGCGCAATCCAGCGGACGATCATGCGCTACGCGTGTTCGAAGGCGATATTCGCGGTCGGACGGATCAGTTCGTGCTGCGCTTCCGTCGGCCCGCTTGATGTTGCTGCCGCATAACCCGAACGCGTTTACCCGTTCGCCGCTCGATCGCGCCGGTCATCACCGGCGCGATAAGGCGTGGCTGGAGGCAGCCCTCGCCGCGCCGGAGACGCAGCTCGTGCCCTTCTATCGGCACCAGCCGTTCGTCATGGAAGAAGGCGGCGTGGTGGGGCCTGGTTGGCTGAATGGCGCGGCGCGCACGCGGATTGCGCCGGCGGACGCGACTTTGCTGTTTCTAGGCTTAGATCCCAAAGGCGCCGCGCATTTTGCGCTCGATATCCCCGATCCGGCGCCTCTGGGCGATCTTGGCCGCTTCGAAGATTTGCGCGGGCTTGGGCCGCGTTTGTCGCGGGAGGATCTGGCGATCCTGGGGCCTGCAAAATCGATTTTCGAATGGCACGCGCGCAATGGCTATTGCGCCAATTGCGCAACGCCGACTTTGATCGTGGAAGCAGGCTGGCGACGCGATTGCCCGTCCTGCAGTGGCGAGCATTATCCGCGTCTTGATCCGGTCTGCATCATGGTCGCGACGTTCGGCGAGCACGTGTTTCTCGGCCGCCAACGCGCTTGGCCGAAGGGCATGTATTCCGCGCTTGCGGGTTTCATCGAGCCCGGTGAAGCGATCGAGGAAGCCGTCGCGCGCGAGACGTTGGAAGAAGCGGGATTGAAGGTCCGTGAAGTGCGCATGCATTCGACGCAGCCCTGGCCATTTCCGCATTCGTTGATGATCGGGGTGCTCTGCGAAGTCGAAGACGATCGCGAGACGGTGGACACGACCGAACTCGAAAGCGGCCGTTGGTTCACGCGCGAAGAAGCCAAGCTTCTCATCGCCGGCAAACATCCCGATTCCTGGGCGCCGCCGCCGTTCGCGATCGCGCATCAGCTGCTGAAGACGTGGAGCGAAGAATAATCCTCACCCGCTTGCGGGGGAGGTGGCGAGCGTAGTGAGCCGGAGGGGGTAAGTCTGGTTCCGTTGCGCCACTCGCCCCCTCAGTCGCTTACGCGACAGCTCCCCCGTATACGCGGGAGCATGAACATCTTAGTGGCAATCCACGCAATCGTCGCGCTGGGCGCGTTCGATTTGGATCGTGACGTGCTTGATACCGAAGCGTTTGCTGATCGTATCGGCGAGCTGGCTCAAGAACGCATCGTCGCCGCCCTCGGGGCGAACGAGATGCGCCGTCAACGCAGGCTTGGTCGCTGCCATCGCCCAAATGTGCAGATCGTGCACGGCGGTGACGCCGGCTTGCCCGGCGAGGAAGTCTCGCACCTCTGAAACATTGATGTGCGCTGGCGCCGCATCAAGCGCGAGATCGAGCGATTCACGCAGCAGGCCCCAGGCGCCCCAAAGGATCAGGAGCACGACGAGCACTGAAATGGCCGGGTCGATCCAGTTAAATCCGCTGAACCAGATCGCGGCGCCCGCCACGATGACGGCGGCGGAGACGCCCGCATCCGCCAGCATATGCAGATACGCGCCGCGCACGTTCACGTCTTCCTTGCGGCCGGCGAGGAAGAGCATTGCGGTCGCGCCATTGATGAACACGCCAATCGCTGCAACCGTCATCACGAAAATCGGCTGCGTCTCTTCCGGTCGGAAGAAGCGCGAGGTCGCTTCCCAGAGAATGCCGCCGCAGGCGATGACGAGCACAAGTGCGTTAGCGAGTGCGGCCAGCACGGTTGCTTTTGAATAGCCATAAGTGCGCTGTTCGCCCGCTTGGCGTTGCGCCAGCCAAGCGCCGCCGCCGGCGAGCGCCAAACCCAGCACGTCGGACAGATTGTGCGCGGCGTCCGAGAGCAACGCCGTGGAATTCGCAAAGAAGCCTGCCGCCGCTTCGACGATGACGAAGCCGAGGTTCAGCGCGATGGCGATTGTATAACGTTTGTCGGAAGGCTCGGGATGGTGATGCGCGTGATCGTGATGATGATCGTGAGCGTGACCGTGATGCCCGTGCATGGCGACCTTGTGCGAGGATTTCGCGCGATCTGCAAGCCATCGTTGACAGAGTTCGTGTAAGCCATCTCATGCGCGCGAGGGAGTTTCATGCATACACGGCGTAAGGTTTTGGCGTTGGGCGGCGCGGGGCTTGCGAGTTCGTGCGCGGCCGCACGTGGATTTAGCGAAGGGTTAGCGCGCGATCTTGGGCGTGCGCCGCCGCATCGCGCTGTGCTGCCGCCGGTGCATGTCTCGGAGGAGCGGATCATCCGTATTGACGTTGGCTTGCGGCCGTATCGGCCGAGCGGATTTCGCGTCGAACGCGTGCCGTTCGGCGACAAGATTGTCGTACACAATTACGGGCACGGCGGCGGCGGCATCACGTTGTCTTGGGGTACGGCCAAGCTCGCGGTGGACCTTGGCTACGATCCGGCAAAACCCGATTGCGCTGTGCTTGGTTGCGGCGCTGTTGGCCTAGCGACGGCGCGACTATTGCAGGAGCGCGGCGCTAAAGTTCGCATCTATGCACGCGAACTTTCGCCGAACACGACATCCAACGTCGCCGGCGCGCAATGGTGGCCGGCGTCCGTGTATGATTGGCGCGTGGCGACGCCTGAATATCTGGCGCAGCACTTCCAAGCCGCGCAATTCGCGTTCCGGCGTTACCAGAGCTTGGTCGGCGATGCGTACGGTGTGAGCTGGGAGCGCAATTACAATCTCTCCGACGAGCCCATCACCCGATATCCGGCGCGAGAGAACGACGCGATGCGGGCGCTGGTGGTTAATCAGCGCGACCTCGAACCGCGCGAGCACAATTTTCCCAAGCGCTACGTGCGCCAGTTCGACACCATGATGATCGAGACGCCGCTCTATTTGCGTCGCGTCGAGGCCGACGTCCGCATGGCGGGGGCCGAGATCGTGGTGGGCGGGTTCGAAAACGTCGCGCAAATCCAAGCGCTGCCCGAGCGGACGATCTTCAATTGCACGGGCCTAGGTGCGGGCGCACTGTTCGGCGATGCCGAGATCACGCCCGTGCGGGGCCAACTCGTGATCCTGCTGCCGCAGCCGGAGATCGACTACAACACGATCGCGCAGGAAGGCTACATGTTCGGTCGGCGCGACGGCATAGTGCTCGGCGGCACCTATGATCGCGGCGAGTGGTCTTTGGAGCCCGACCCGCAAGCGATCGCAGGCATCATCAGCGGCCACAAGAGCATCTTCGGCGCGATGCGCGCTTAGAGCGGCATGAAGATGACCCGGCCGCCGAGGTTCGCCGCCGTGCGGCGCGCTTCGCGGCAATCGCCTTGTGCAGGTTGCGCATCAGCTTCAACGCCATCGATCCAAGCGCGGCAATAGCCGGCGCGCGGCAAGGCGTGTGCCGGGACGTCGGTGAAATCGTTGGCGCCGTCATACGACGCGCGTTCGATCATGCCAGCGCCGGTGCTTTCCATGACGCGACCGCCCCAGCGTTGCGCGATCCAGTTAGCGTGCTCACATTCCATCGCAGCCGGTTGGTGCGTTGCAGGGAGTGCGTCGTACTGGATTTGGCATTGGCCCAGATCGACCGCGCGCCGTGGCGCTTCAATGCGCGCAGGCGCTGCAGCGTCAGCGGCGGGCGCGGCCGGCTTGATCGCAGCCCCGGCCACCATCGCAATCGCGATGGCTGTGGCAAACCCGGAGGTGACTAAGCGTGACATGGCTCCCCAACTCCCCGAAACGCAAAAACGTTTCCTGCACTGAGGATGAATGTAGGAAGCGGTTTGGATGCACGATGTGACCGCGGGCACAGGGCAAACCTGGCCGCGATCACAAGAGCTTGAAGACTGGGAACGGATCGCGCGGCGGGCGTGGGAGGTCGCCCGCCGCGTGTATGGTTTACGCGGCCGCCGGCGCGCGCTTGAGGCCGATATATTGCAGCTCGGCGAGCACGCCCACGGCGATAGCCTGCGCGATGACGAAGGCGGCGCCGAACGGCGATGGCGTCAGCACGAAGAGCACTCCGATCGAGGCCAGCACCCACGCCACATTCAAGGCGATCACAGCCTGCGCGCCGGTGCGTGGGAGCTGGGTGGCGCGTGCGATCCAGAGCAGCGCGAGCGTCCACGGGATGAAGAACACGCCAGCGCCCACCAGGAGTTCGGCCGGTAAGTTGAGCAAGGGCGCGAGTGCTGCGCCGCCCACGATCATGACGATGCCGGCGGCGCCGGAGAGTATCGCGTCGGCGAGCAGGGCGCGGCGGATGAGGGTCGGTTGCATGTGTTCCTCCTGGGTTGATGGCGGGAGGATGGCGCAGCGCCGCAGGGCGGGCGATTACGTGCGAGGTAATGGCGCGAATAACGTCGCCGGCTATGTTTGATCCATGCAGCAAGCCCAATCCTTCGGTGATCACCTTCGCACCTGGCGTCAGCGTCGCCGTATGAGCCAGCTCGATCTGGCCAGCGAGGCCGGTATTTCCACGAGGCATTTGAGCTTTGTCGAAACCGGCCGCGCCACGCCCTCACGTGAGATGGTGCTGCAATTGGCCGAGCATCTGGAACTGCCGCTGCGCGAGCAGAACGCGCTGCTGGTGGCCGCCGGCTTTGCGCCGCGCTTTGGCGAACGCAAGCTCGACGATCCGGATTTCGACGCCATACGCGCCGCGATGAACATGGTTCTGAAGGCGCACGAGCCCAATCCGACGCTCGCGATCGACCGCTGCTGGACTCTCGTCGCCGCCAATAACGCCGCCATGAAGCTTATGAGCGGCATCGCGCCGGCTTTGCTAGCCCCGCCAGCCAATGTGCTGCGCGCGAGCTTGCATCCGGATGGGCTCGCGTCGCGCATCCTCAATCTTGGCGAATGGCGCGCGCATATTTTCGCGCGGCTGGAGCGGCAGGTTGAGGTGACGGCCGATCCGGAGCTGACGGAATTGCTCGCCGAATTGCGGACCTACCCGGCCAGCGGCGCGCATACGCCGCCGCTGCGCGAAGCCGCGCCCGTCATCACGCCGCTGAAGCTGAAGACCGATGCCGGCGTGCTCTCGATGTTTGGCGTGACGACCCTGTTCGGCATGCCCCAGGACGTGACCCTCGACGAGCTCGCGATCGAGACGTTTTTTCCAGCCGATCCGGCAAGTGCGGAAATCTTGGCGGCGATCACTCGCTAGGTTGGGCGCCAGCACCTATTCCTGGATGCGCGAAGCGCAGTCCGGGAATGGGGTGTATGAAGTAGCAGTCGTCGCGATTTTTCTCTTCGTGTCTCCAGCACGAGATTCCCGTGCTTCTCCAGGAAAAGTCGAGGTGAAGTCGAGGGGGTATCCCGCGCGACTTTCCAGCCTTTTTTCCAGGGCAAAAGAAAAGGCGCGGAGGGTGCCCTCCGCGCCAGAACTTCCAACCCAAATTCCAAACTAGCCGCCTATTGGCAGGCGAGGCATTCCTCGTAATCGGTGCGCACGGATGACATGGTCGGCGCTTCGGCGGAATCGGCCTTGGCGTCTTCGCCGGCGAAGCCTGCGCGTTGCACGGACTTGGAGCGGCAATAATAGAGCGACTTCACGCCACGCTCCCACGCCATCCAGTGCAGCATGTGCAGATCCCACTTATCGACATCGCCCGGGATGAAGATGTTGAGCGATTGCGCTTGGCAGATCAGCGGCGTGCGATCGGCGGCAAGTTCGATGATCCAGCGTTGATCGATTTCGAACGCGGTCTTGAAGATGCTCTTTTCGTCTTCGGTCAAGCAATCGAGGTGCTGCACTGAGCCTTCGTTCTTGAGGATCGACGACCACACGGCCTCGGTGTTTTTGCCCTTCTCTTCGAGCAATTGCTCGAGGTAGGGGTTCTTCACCGCAAACGAGCCCGAGAGCGTCTTGTGCGTGTAGATGTTGGCTGGGATCGGTTCGATGCCGGCGGACGTGCCGCCGCAGATGATCGAGATCGACGCCGTCGGCGCGATTGCGAGCTTGTGGCTGAAGCGCGCCATCACGCCGGCCTCGGCCGCATCCGGGCAAGGGCCGCGCTCTTGCGCGAGCTTGACCGAGGCTGCGTCCGCACCGCGACGGATGTGGCGGAAGATCTTGTTGTTCCAGACCTTCGCCATCGCCGATTCCATCGACACGTGCTGCTTTTGCAGGAACGAGTGGAAGCCCATGAGGCCCAAGCCCACCGAACGCTCACGCATGGCGGCGTAGATGGCGCGTTCCATTTCCGGCGGCGCACGCTGGATAAAGTCTTCGAGTACGTTGTCGAGGAAGCGAAAGACGTCTTCCATGAAGCCTTCTTCTTTCTCCCATTCGAGGAAGGTCTCGGCGTTCAAAGACGAGAGGCAGCAAACGGCGGTGCGCTCGCGGCCGTTATGATCCATGCCGGTGTGCAGCATGATCTCGGAGCAGAGATTTGATTGGCGCACCTTGAGACCGAGCTTCTTTTGGTGGCTCGGCATCGCCTTGTTCACGGTGTCGGAGAAGACGATGTAGGGCTCGCCCGTTTGCAGGCGGAGCTCAAGAATCTTCTGCCAGAGCTTGCGGGCGTTCACGTGCTTCAGGATTTCGCCGTTCTTCGGGCTACGCAGACCGAACGGGAGATCGTCACGCACCGCGATCATGAATTCGTCGGTGATGTTGAGGCCGTGGTGAAGATTGAGGCTCTTGCGGTTGAAATCGCCGGCCGGCTTCCGGATTTCGAGGAATTCCTCGATCTCAGGATGGTGCACGTCGAGATACACAGCCGCCGAACCACGGCGCAGCGAACCTTGGCTGATCGCGAGCGTGAGTGAATCCATCACGCGCACGAACGGAATGATGCCGGACGTCTGGCCGTTCTGACCGACCTTTTCGCCGATGGAACGAACGCCGCCCCAATACGTGCCGATGCCGCCGCCGTTCGAGGCGAGCCACACGTTCTCGTTCCACGTGTCCATAATGCCGTCGAGTGAATCGCCGACAGCATTCAAGAAGCACGAGATCGGCAAGCCACGCTCCGCGCCGCCGTTCGAGAGAACGGGCGTCGCGGGCATGAACCAGAGTTTCGAGATATAATCATAGATGCGTTGCGCGTGACCGATGTCGTCGGCGAACGCGGTCGCGACGCGCGCGAACATGTCTTGATAAGACTCGCCGGGCAGCAGGTAGCGATCGGTGAGCGTGGTCTTGCCGAATTCCGTCAACAGCGCATCGCGGCTCGGATCCGTAACGACCTTCTCGACCACCTTCAGCGGAAGGAGGGGCTTAGGTTTGCCGCGATGGACCTCGCCCATGCGGTGGACCCCCGCTTTTTCCGCTCTTGCCTGCATACGTCAGCCCCCAGTTTCAACTCGGTGTTAACCCGACTCGCTCTTGGCCAAAACCACATGTGGTTGGGTGCCGAGGCGAACCGTACCGCTATATATAGTGATGCCATCGGTTAATGCAGGGTCAATGGGGAAGCCCGCCGACAGCCAATTTTTGCGTGTCGAATCTGTGAAGATTGGGCCGGACACGGTGAATGGCTCTTAACCATAAAGCCCCGATTCCAGGGGGTCTGCAGCCCGTCTTTGCACCCTTGCGCGCCAGTAATTTCCGGCGTTTTTGCCCGCTCATGAGCGATGCGAGCGGGGGTACGAAAGCGGTATTGGCTGCTGCCGGAGGGGCGGCCCTCTTGGGGCTGTCGCCGATCTTCGTGCGGCTCTCCGAATTGGGGCCGCAGGCCACGAACTTCTGGAGATTCGCCCTGGCGCTGCCGATTCTGGCGGTGTGGGCCACAATATCTGGGCGCGACCGCGCAGGAACGAGTCGCGAGATCAGTTGGCTCTTGCTGGCGGGGCTCCTTTTCGGGGCCGAAGTTGGCCTCTGGGCGGCGGCGCTGGATTTTACCACCGTCACCAACGCGACGCTGTTCTCGAATATGACACCGATCTTTGCGGCGGCGTTTGGCTGGGTGCTGTTTAAGGAGCGGCTGCAGGCTGGAATTTGGTGGGGCGGCGCACTGGCGCTGCTGGGGGCGCTCACCCTTTCGATCGCCCGCGCCCGCGCCGGAGCCGGGCCTACGCCGGAGCTGGGCTGGTTCGGCGATACTTTGGGACTGGTCTCCGCCGTCGGTTACGCCGCGTACCTGCTGATCGTTCGCTCACTCGCGACGCGCGTATCCACGGGCGCGGTGATGCTGTGGGCGACGAGCGCGGCGTGTGTGTTCGCGCTCGGCGCGAGCTTTGTGATGCGGGAGAGCCTTTGGCCCTCAACCTGGCAAGCTTGGCTGCCGCTGATCGGCTTGGGGCTGATCGTGCAGGCCGCGGCGCAGGGCTTGATCGCGTACGGCGTTGGGCGTTTGCCGATCGTGGTGTCGACGATCCTGTTGTGGATGCAGCCGCTCTCCGCCGCGGTGTTGTCGTGGGTGTTCTTCGGCGAAGCATTGGGTCCGCTCGCGCTCTTTGGCGCGGGGCTCATTCTGTTTGGCGTGTTTCTGGTGCAGCGCGCGCGTCAGTGATGCAGCGGGCGCATCCAGCGCGGGATCGCGCTCGGATCGTCGCCCATATGCGTGGCGTACACGATTTCGGCGCGTCCAATCAGATTTTCGACCGGCACAGCGCCCATGCCGTCCCAACGGCTGTCGAGTGAATTGTCGCGATTGTCGCCCATGAAGAAGAGATAGCCTTCGGGCACCGTGTAAGGCCCGAAATTGTCGAGCGGTGCGTGATTGCTGAGATTGTGCGTGGCGTGGCGCACACCGTCCGGCAATTGCTCGTCGTAACGTTGCGCTGTTTCCGCGCCACGCTCGAACGCCGTGCGGGTAACGAGTTCGCGCGGTGACGTCTCCACCGCTACGCCATTGATGATAAGATCGCCGTCGCGCACTTGGATGACATCGCCCGGCAAGCCGATGGCGCGTTTGATCATGGTTTCGCCCGTCATCGGATGGATGAACACCACGACGTCGCCGCGGCGTGGTAGATGGCCGAACAAGCGCTGCGTGCTCTTGGGCAGCAATGCGGCCGCGTTGAAGGGCAGTGAATAGCGACTGTAGCCGTAGGCATATTTCGAAACTGCGACGCGATCGCCGACCTCGATATGCGGCACCATACTTTCCGAAGGGATGCGGTAGTTCGCGAAAGCAACGGTCGTGAACGCGGTATAGGCGAGGAACGCCGTGCCGATGGTCTTCGCCCAATCCCAGACTTGAGCCCGCAGGCTTTGATCATCGGGTGACATTGTTCTTCCCCTGGATTGAGGCTGCGAACTCGGTATGTATCCGTCAAGCGCCGAACGGCGAGCCGAGGGGCATTTGATGACGAATGCATTCGCCGCGATTCTGGGCGGTTTGAAGGACGTGATCTTCGGCCGGCTGACATGGCTGGCGCTGCTCAACCTTGTCGTGGCGCTGACGCTAACGATCGGGACAGCGACCGCGATCATCCGCTTCGTCATCCCGATGATCCCCGATGGCGCGGGTTGGCTCGGCTATCTCTCCACCGCGGGCGAGGTGGCGGCGAGTATCGCCATTGCCGTGCTGGCGATCGCGCTCTCGCCGGCGATTTCAATGATCGTCGGCGGCGTGCTGTTCGATGTGGCGGCGGAGCGGGTTGAGAAGAAGCTCGGCATCACCGGCGCGCAGGGTGTGCCGCTACACCAGGGCCTGCTGAACGGATTGCGCATCGGTATTCCGGCTTTGATCGTGAATCTGATCGTGCTGCCGCTCTATCTGATCCCGGTCGTCAATGCGCTCGTGTTCTACGGCCTCAACGGCTTTCTGATGGGCCGCGAATATCTCACGCAGACAGCGGTGCGACGGATGGCGTTTTCGGACGCAATCGCGCTGCGCAAGCGTAAGGGCTTGTCGGTGTTTCTGATCGGGCTCGCGTGCTCATTCGTGCCGTTCTTCGCCCCACTCGTGGGCGCAAGCGCGATGACGCGCTTTATCAATACGTCGCGCTAAACTACGCGCTTTTTCGGGACGCTTGCGATGATGGCGACGAGACCTGCGCCGCCGCGGGTTGTCATTTTGGTCGTGACATTTTCGAAGAGTTCGTTCGCGTTCTTTGCTGCGGCGCGCGCGATACTGCGGCGTTGGCTGGCGTTTGGTGGTTCGTATACCTGCACGAAAATGCTGCGCTTGGAGACGATGCGGCGGATATCTGTCTTGATGTCGTAAGTGTCGGTCCAGAACAGGTTCACGTTCACGGCGAACACGCGGTCGAAGAGCGCGGGCTCGCGATCGAGCACGTTGAGCGGCGCCTCAATGAAGATTGAACGGCCAGCCTTGGTGTATGCTGCATTGCGCGCGATGGCGGCTTTGATCGCGGCCGGCGATTTGTCGACGCCCACGAAAGAGCCACGCCCGAGCACAGGGCAAATGCGTTGTGCGGCGATGCCGCTGCCGCAACCGATTTCGAAAATGTTGTGCTTCGGCTCGATCTCCATGAGCTCAATCGCCCATTTGATCCGCGCCGGCGCGATCGCTTGGATTTTACGCACTCGTTTTCGCAGCCACCAGTTTCACGACATCGCCCATGATTTGGGTGATACGGAAATCCTTGGGCGTGTAAACGCCGGCAACGCCCATTTGTCGGAGCGCCAGCGCGTCGGCAGGCGGAATAATGCCGCCAACGATAAGTGGAACATTGTCGAGCCCCTCTGCGCGCATGAGCCGCACGACCTCTTGCACGAGGTCGAGGTGCGAACCGGAGAGGATGGAGAGGCCGACGGCGTGCGCCTTCTTTTCCTTCGCGGCGTTCACGATTTCGGCGGGCGTCAGGCGGATGCCTTCGTAAATCGCGTCCATGCCGACGGCGCGGGCGCGCGCGGCGATCTGCTCAGCGCCGTTGGAATGGCCGTCGAGGCCGGGCTTTCCAACGAGGAAGGTGAGCGTGCGGCCGAGCTTTTCGCTGAGTGCGGCCACGTCTTGCTTCACGGCGTCGATATCTTCGCCGCTGGAATCGATGACGACGGCGACGCCGGTGGGGCCGCGATATTCGCCAAAGACGCGGCGCAGCGTCGCCGCCCATTCTCCGGTGGTGACGCCAGCCTTCGCGGCGGCGATGGACGCTGGCATGATATTCTTCTCGGCGCGAGCGTCGGCTTCAAGAGTCGCGATGGCTTGTTCGACGGCGCTGGCATTGCGCTGCGCGCGCCAAGCTTTGAGACGCGCGATCTGTTCGCCTTCGACGGCGAGGTCCACGGTTTGGATGCTCTTCTCGCCGGCTTCGAGCGGTGAGGGCTCGCCGCTGGTGAAGGCGTTGACGCCGACGACTTTTTGTTTGCCGGCTTCGATTTGCTCGATGCGGCGGCGATTGGACTCGACCAGTGCGCCTTTCATGTAATCGACATTGGCGACCGCGCCGCCGCTTGCTTCGAGCTTGGCCAATTCAGCCCGCGCACCTTCGATGAGCTGCGCGACTTTGGCATCGACGACCTTGGAGCCGTCGAACAAGTCTTCGAACTCGAGCAAGTCCGTTTCGTAGGCGAGCACTTGCTGCATGCGCAGCGACCATTGCTGATCCCACGGACGGGGAAGGCCGAGCGCTTCGTTCCAGGCCGGCAATTGCACAGCGCGGGCGCGGGCGTTCTTGGAGAGCGTCACGGCGAGCGTTTCGAGCAAGATACGATAGACGTTGTTTTCGGCTTGCTGTTCGGTGAGGCCGAGCGAATTCACTTGCACGCCATAGCGGAAGCGCAGCGCCTTCTCATCTGTGACGCCATAGCGTTCGCGGCCGATCTCTTCCCAGAGCGCTGTGAAGGCGCGCATTTTGCAGAGCTCGGTGACGAAGCGCATGCCGGCATTCACGAAGAACGAGATGCGGCTGAATACGTCTGCAAAACGCTCCGGCGCGATCTCGCCGCGTGCCTTAACCTCATCGAGAATGGCGATGGCGGCGGCGAGCGCGAAGGCGAGTTCTTGTTCGGGCGTGGCGCCTGCTTCCTGCAAATGGTACGAGCACACGTTCATCGGATTCCATTTTGGAATCGTGTCGAGGCTCCATGCGATGGTGTCGGCGGTGAGCTTTAGGCTTGGCGCGGGCGGGAAGATGTACGTGCCGCGCGAGAGATATTCTTTCAGAATGTCGTTCTGCGTCGTGCCGGTGAGCTTCTTCGGATCGGCGCCTTGCTCTTCCGCGAGCGACACATAAAGCGCAAGCAGCCACGCGGCCGGCGCGTTGATTGTCATCGACGTGTTCATCTGGTCGAGCGGAATCTGATCGAACAGCGCGCGCATGTCGCCGAGATGCCCGATCGGCACGCCAACCTTGCCGACTTCGCCGCGCGCCAAGATGTGGTCGCTGTCGTAACCGGTCTGCGTCGGCAGATCGAAGGCGACCGAGAGGCCAGTTTGGCCTTTCGCCAAATTGGCGCGGTAGAGCTTGTTGGATTCAGCCGGTGTGGAATGGCCCGCATAGGTGCGGAAAATCCAAGGGCTGTCGGGGGCGTGCTGGAACGCTGTCATGACGCGGGCAAGGAAGCATGCGCCGCGCCAAGGCGGCAAGCTTAATGTTGCAGTGCAGCAGGCGCCGAAGCGTCGCGGTGGCGCTGCCAGAGCTCGAACGTCGCGCTCTGCAAATCTTCAAACCTCAGCCGCGAGCCATGCACGCCGATGGTGTAGCGCGATTGGGCAGCCCGTGGCGCGCGCGAGAGATCCACGTCGAAGGCGATAAAGGGCTGACCAGCAATCGTGCCGCTGCTGACGCCGCCGATGTCGCGCCAAGCGAGCGACCAGGCGCGCGCGCCAAATGTGCGCACGCCCTCCTGGTCGATGCGCGCGAGCGGTTTGTCGGTGATCACGCGCCACAGGATGAAGAGGCCGCCGAAACCAAAGAATACGACGCCCAAATAGCCTGCGATCGAAACCACAGGGCGATTGTCCGCTGCGGCAAGCGGGGCCAAGAGCGCGCAGCCGGCCGCCATGCCGATGGCCGCGATGGCCATGCCGGTCAGTTGAATGCGATCGGGCTGGATTGTCAGGCCGCCTTCGCTGTCCAGCGCCGCGCGCTGATGCGGCACGAATTGCATCAGGCCGACAAGCGCGCAGGCGCCGAAGAAAATGGTGGCGCCTAGGGCCATCACCCGATCTTCTGGATCGCCTTCGATCAACAAGAAGACGCCGATGGCGACGAAGGCGAGACTGATAAGCGTCAGCCCAATATCCTTGCCCTTCGCCATCAGCACTCCACCACATTCACGGCCAAGCCGCCTTGGCTGGTTTCTTTGTACTTCGACGACATATCGAGGCCGGTTTGGCGCATGGTTTCGATGACTTGGTCAAGCGACACTTTGGTGGCGCCGGTGGTGTGGAGCGCGAGGCGCGCGGCGTTGACGGCCTTCACGGCGCCGATGGCGTTGCGCTCGATGCAGGGGATTTGCACGAGGCCGCCGACGGGATCGCAGGTGAGGCCAAGATTGTGCTCCATGCCGATCTCGGCGGCGTTGGCGACTTGTTGTGGCGTGCCGCCCCATACAGCGGCGAGGCCGGCCGCCGCCATGGAGCACGCAACGCCGACTTCGCCTTGGCAACCCATCTCTGCGCCGGAGATAGAGGCGCGCTGTTTGTAGAGCAGGCCGACGCCGCCGGCCGTGAGCAGAAACGCGCGCGTCTTCGAGGCAACGTCGCCTTCGCTGCAATAATGGCGCAGCACCGCAGGGATAATGCCGGCCGCGCCATTGGTGGGGGCGGTGACGACCTGGCCGCCAGCGGCGTTTTCTTCGTTCACGGCCATCGCATAGACGTTGAGCCAATCGAACAGACGTTCCGGCTCATTGGCCGCGCCCGCGCCGCTCATTTTGCGCCAAAGTTCAGGTGCGCGGCGTTGCACTTTCAGGCCGCCGGGGAGTTCGCCGGTGCGCTGCAGGCCGCGTTCGATACACGCGCGCATGACGTCGCCGGTGCGATCAAGCTTGGCTTCCGTCTCGCTGCGCGGGCGCATCGCATCTTCATTGGCGAGGATAATGTCGGCGACGCTGACGTTTCCGCGCTCGCAAGCTTCGAGCAATTCGGCGGCGGAGCCGAACGGATGCGGCACGATGATGCGCGAGGGGATGATGTCGCCGTCGAGGGGCGTTTCGAGTTGGCGGCGTGTGGCGATGAAGCCGCCGCCCGTCGAATAATATTCCTCGCTCGCGAGCACGGCGCCGTCGCCAGAGTAAGCGGTGAGCTTCATGCCGTTGGGGTGGAGCTTCGGCATCAGGTCGTACGCGAAGACGATGTCTTGCGCGGGATCGAAGGCGATCACGCGGCCGGTGGGCATATGAATGTGCTTCTCGGCGTGCACGTGCGCGACGATGTGATCGGCGTGTGCGGGATCGAGCGTCTCTGGCTCTAAGCCGGCAAGACCGAGGATCACGGCCTTGGGCGTCGCGTGGCCTGCGCCGGTAAGCGCGAGCGAGCCTTGGAGCTCAACGACGATGCGGTGCGTTGCGGCGAGCGCACGCGCGCGTTCGAGATTATCGACGAAGCGCTTGGCGATGCGGATCGGGCCGATGGTGTGCGAACTCGATGGGCCGATGCCGATGCGAAAAAGGTCCAGAACGGAAAGCATGTGTTTTGGTTATTTCCCGAACGCGCGGTCGGCGCTGGCGGTGCTTACACGCGCGCGTTGGCAACCGCCATCTCGCTTTACGCTAGGAAACCGCTGTCGCGGCGCCGCTTGGCGCGCCAGGGCATTGACGACCTGCCTAAAAGATGTCCCATTGTGCGCTGCAGCATAACTTTGAGAGCGCGTCATGGCCCAGCCGAACCTGAAAGCCGTCAAGGATTTGTACGAGATCGGGGAAATCCCGCCGCAATTCCACGTCCCCAAGACCATGTGGGCGTGGGCGATCCGCAAGGAGCGGCACGGCCGCCCGGCGACCGCGATGCAGCTTGAGCAAGTCCCAGTGCCGACGATCGGCGAGGACGAGGTGCTCGTGCTCGTGATGGCGGCGGGCGTGAATTACAACGGCGTGTGGGCGGCGCTTGGTGAGCCGCTTTCGCCGCTCGATGGGCACAAGCAGCCCTACCACGTGGCGGGCTCTGACGCGTCGGGCATCGTCTGGGCCGTGGGCGCCAAGGTGAAGCGCTGGAAGCCGGGCGACGAAGTCGTCATCCATTGTAACCAGGACGATGGCGACGACGAGGAATGTAATGGCGGCGACCCGATGTTCTCGCCGACGCAAAAGATTTGGGGTTACGAGACCTCCGACGGTTCATTCGCGCAATTCTGCAAAGTGCAGGCGCGCCAGCTGATGCACCGCCCGCAGCATCTCACATGGGAAGAGGCGGCTTGCTACACGCTGACGCTGGCGACGGCGTATCGCATGCTGTTCGGCTGGCGTCCGAACGTGCTGCGTCCGGGCCAAAACGTGCTGGTGTGGGGCGCCTCGGGCGGCCTCGGCGTGTTCGCGACGCAGCTTTGCGCGGTCAGCGGCGCGCACGCGATCGGCGTCGTCTCCGATGAGAGCAAGAAGGACTACGTGCTCTCGATGGGCGCGAAGGCCGTGCTTAACCGTAAAGATTTCAATTGCTGGGGCCAGTTGCCGAAGGTGAACGGCGAGGGCTTCCAAGACTATATGAAAGAGGTGGCGAAGTTCGGCAAAGCCGTGCGCGCCATCACCGGCGGCAAAGATCCAGACATCGTGTTCGAGCATCCGGGCGAACAGACCTTCCCGGTCTCGGTCCGCATCGTGAAGCGCGGCGGCATGGTCGTGATCTGCGCCGGCACCACAGGCTACAATCTGACCATGGATGCGCGTTACCTCTGGATGCACCAAAAGCGCGTCCAAGGTTCGCACTTCGCACACCTCTATCACGCATCCCAAGCCAACCAGCTGGTGATCGATCGCCGGATCGATCCGGCGATGTCGGAAGTGTTCGCCTGGGATAAGATCCCCGACGCGCACGAGAAGATGCTCGATAACAAGCACGCGCCGGGCAACATGGCCGTGTTGGTGAATGCGCAACGCTCGGGCCTGCGCACGTGGGAAGACGCGCTTGAGCTCAGCAACGCGCGCAGCTGATTGCGCGAGGTCAATGCCGGGCAGGCGTGAGGAGCGCTCCTTAACCACAAGGAGGCTCCCATGCTTAGCGAGGCGCAGCGCGACCTTATTATCTCGATTATCGAGGAAGCGCCCGATCTGACGATTGCGACGCTGCGCGCCGACGGCTGGCCGCAGGCGAATGTCGTGAGCTTCGCCAGCGATGGGCTGGCGCTTTACTTTGGCGGCAACGCCAAAAGCCAGAAGGCTGAGAACATCGCGCGGGATGATCGGGTCTCCGTCGCCCTGACCTGTCCTTATGATGATGATTGGGACACGATCCGTGGTCTCTCCATCGGCGGCCGTGCGCGGCGGGTGACCGACGCGGACGAACTGGCCAAGGTCGGTGCGCTCATGATGAAGAAGTTTCCGCAGATCGCGAAGTTCGTGGCGTTCGGGGCGGAGATGGATATGGCGATCTTCCGCATCGACGCCGAGTTGATCTCGCTGCTCGATTACACGAAGGGCTTCGGCCACGTGGAGCTGCTGACGGTCTAGGTGGCTGGTTAAAGCGCCTAAACGATACATTTGCTCCTGTTTGCGTTTTGGGGCATCGGCGCAACTCGCGTGTGGCGCGGCTTTTGTTCCGTTTTGAGGCGCGTAGTGCGGCGCCGCACCTGCAAAGCGCCCTCCGAGCTTACTGAAAAGCCAGGAGAAGAACGTGGGTCTCGCGAAGAAGATTTTGGCGACCGCCGCTGTGCTCAGCGTCGTCGCTTTTGCCCCGGCGGCGTCCGCCGGCGGCACGCATGGTGGCTGCGGCTACAATTGCAGCGGCGGCAATGGCGGCGCTAACGCCGAAGCCAACGCTTACGCGCAAGGCGGCAATGCGACGAACAACAATTCGGTTCGCAACGACAATTGGAACCAGAACGAAAATCAGAACCAGAACTGGAACAACAACGAGAACCAGAACTGGAACGACAATCGTAACGAAAACTGGAACCAGAACGAAAACCGCAACACCAATACCAACAACAACGCCAACACGAACAACAACGCGAACGTGAACGCGAACTCGGCGCATGCGTCGAACTCGAACACGAACAACGCGTCGAACTCGAACACCGTGACCGCCAATGGCGGCTCGGCGACGGCGTCGAACAGCAACACGAACAGCGCTGACAATTCGAACTCGAACAATTCGAGCCAGACGGTCAACGTCAACAACAACACGCCGCGCGATCCGGTGAACACGGCCTACGCCGCTGGCCTCACCGCAGGCGAAGACACCTGCATGGGTTCGAGCTCGTTCGGCGCCCAAGCCGTGACCTTCGGTCTTTCAGTCGGCACCACGTGGCGCGACCAGAACTGCCAACGCCTGAAGAACTCGCGTCAACTCGTCGCCCTCGGCTATCACAGCGCCGCGACCGCTCTGATGTGCGTGGACGAAGACGTCCGCAACGCGATGCAACAAGCCGGCACGCCGTGCCCGACGGGTGGCTCGCAACCGGTCGCCGCTGTGGTTCCGGCTCCGGTCGTGGTCGCTGCTGCTCCGGAAGCCGCTCCGGCCCCGGTCGTTGTCGAAGAGCCGGCGCCTGCGCCGCGCCCGCGTCGCCCGCGCCGCATCTTCTACGGCGAAAAGTCGAACTAAGCCCTGGGAGTGAAGACCCACGAAGCGGCCCTGGAAACAGGGCCGCTTTTCGTTTGCGCGTGCGCCGGGCATAAGCGCGCCCATGTTGCGTATTCTCGGCCGCGTCACCTCGATCAATGTCCGCAAAGTGTTGTGGGCGGCGGATGAACTAGGCTTGACCTATACGCGCGAAGATTGGGGCTTGCCGCTCCGCGATCCGAACACGCCGGAGTTTCGTGCGCTCAATCCCAACGCCCAAGTGCCCGTCATCATCGACGGCGATTTCGTGCTCTGGGAGAGCCACGCGATTTTGCGCTATTGGGCCGAGCGTGAGGCCTCGCCGCTTTTGCCGTCTGACGCGCAAGCGCGGGCGCGCGTCGAGCAATGGTTGGGCTGGCAGGCGAGCGATCTCAACATTGCCTGGCGCTACGCGGTGGCCGCGCGCGTGCGCAAGCTTGCCGGCTATGAGGACGAAGCGCGGATCGCTGAATCTCTGCAAGAATGGACCGTGAAGATGCGCCTGCTTGAAGCGCAGCTTGGTCAGACAGGCGCCTATGTGGCCGGCGCTGATTTCTCGCTGGCGGACATCGCGCTCGGCCTCTCCGTGCACCGCTGGTTCGGCGGCGATTTCGCGCGCCCGGACTTGCCGCACGTGAGCGCCTATTACGAACGCGTGCGGTCGCGGCCTGCGGCTCTGCCGCACTTTGACGCCGCGACACCGTAATCGGCGCCCTCCAGCGTTGACGCGGGCGCCGGCCGGGGCGCTAAATGCCTGAAAGATGGCGGGGGACGCTTCATGGTGCGGTTGATTTTGGCGGGCTTAGCCGTCGTGCTTTTGGCGGTGGCCGGGTTCGTCGGCTATCGGACGATGTCGTTTGTAGCGCCGCCGCCGCCGGCGGAGACGGCTATCCCAGCCACGGGCGAATATCAGATCGATGTGAGCGCCGCCGCGCAGCACCTCTCGCAAGCGATCCAGTTTCCGACCGTGTCGCTCGTCAGCGTCGAAGAGGATCGCACGCCGTTTCTCAATCTGCATGCATGGCTGCAGCAAACCTACCCAGCGTTTCACGCCGTTGCGCGCCGCGAAGTGATCAACGAATTGTCGTTGCTCTACACGTGGGAAGGCAGCGATCCGGCGCAGCCGCCCATCGTGCTGCTGGCGCACCAGGATGTGGTGCCCGTACCGGATGACACGCGCGCGGCGTGGCGCGTCGATCCGTTCGGCGGCGTGATCCAGGACGATGCGATTTGGGGTCGTGGCTCGATCGACGACAAGGGCTCGCTCGTCACCTTGATGGAGGCAGCAGAGTTTCTTGCGCGCCAAGGGCGTCAGCCGGTGCGCACGATCATCTTCGCATTCGGCCACGACGAAGAGATTGGCGGCGACGATGGCGCGATTGCGATGGCGGATGCGCTGAAGGCGCGGGGCGTACGCGCTTGGTTCGTGCTCGATGAAGGCATGGCCGCGATCGACAATCACCCGCTGACAGGTGGGCCGGCCTCGATGATCGGCATCGCCGAGCGTGGCTTTGGCACGTTGCGTGTGCATGCCGTCGGCCAGCCTGGGCATTCATCCATGCCGCCGCCGGAGACGGCGGTGTCGCTCGTCTCAGAAGCTGTCGTCCGCATTCACGACATGCCGATCGAGCAGCGCCTCGAAGGCGGGCCGGCGCTGGAGATGATGCGGGCCCTGGCGCCAGAGCTTTCGCTCACCAATCGCATGGCGGTGTCGAACGAATGGTTGTTTGGGCCATTACTTCGTCAGCGTATGGCGGCGAACCCGACGGCGCGCGCTCTGATGGGCACGACGCAAGCGCCGACGATGATCAACGGCGGCGTGCGGGCGAACGTGTTGCCTGCGGAAGCTACGGCGATGATCAATTTCCGCTTCCACCCACGCGATCCCGCCGCTGACATTCTGCAGCGGGCGCGCGCTGAAGTGGCTGGCATGGAAGGCGTCGACGTCGATTGGGTCGAGCCGCCGCGCGACGCGACCACGATGTCCAGCACGACCAGCACCAGCTACGCGCTGCTCGCCGCGCTCTCGCGCGATATTCTGCCGGATGCGCCGGTGGCGCCGGGTCTCGTGCTCGCGGGCACGGACTCGCGGCATTATTCGGAGGTGGCTGAGAACGTCTATCGCTTCCAGCCGATGATGTTCTCGACTGAAGACCTTGAAGGCATTCACGGCACGAACGAGCGCCTGACTTTGGTCAATCTCGAGCGTACCATCCGGTTTTACATCGGGCTCATGGAAGCAGGAGCGATGCAATGATCCGCGTGATGCTGATGGCGGCGGCTTTGGCAGCGTGCACGCCCGCGCAAGAAGCGAAGCAGGAGACAGCGCCGGTGAGCAATCAAGCCGTGCCCGCACCGACACCGAGCGACGTCGCTGTGCGCATTACGGCCGCACAAGCGGGGCAGACGGTCGAAGTCGGCGTGAACCAGCGCTTCGCCATCGAACTCGTGGGCGTGCCGACAGCTGGCTATGTGTGGGCGCCAGCGCAGATGCCGGCGTTTGTCACGACGGCGGGCGAAGCCAGCGGAAACACCACCCAAGCGCAGAGCCAACCGGGGTTTGTCGGCGGCAACCATTGGGAAGTCTCCATGTTCGTCGCCAACGCGCCGGGCACGGGTGAGATCGTGATGGAGCAACGCCGCCCGTGGGAAACCGATGAGCCGGCGAACAACGTCTTCCGGGTGACGATCGTCGCCCGCTAGGCCATAAGCCGCGCGATGTTCCTGATCCAATTGCTGCTCTATCTGCTCGCCATCGCCGGCGTCGTCGCCGGCTCGCTTGGCGCGATCTTCTTTGCGGGCGGGGCGCTCAACCGGGCGCGGCCGCGCGAATACAGGGTGCGGCGGGGCGTCTATGCTGCGCTTTGTGTGTGCGGGATCGTCGCATCGGCGACCCTGGGCTTTGTCGGCCTCGCCGCGATCGTGTATTTCGCCCAGCTATGAGCGATCTTCTCCGCGACCTCTGGTACTTCGCCGCGACCTCGAAAGAGTTGAAGCGCGGCAAGATGTTTCGTCGCGAAATTCTGGGCGAGCCGATCGTGCTCGGGCGCGACGAAGAGGGGCGCGCGTTCGCGTTGCGCGATATTTGCCCGCACCGCGCCGTGCCGCTCTCGTCCGGCAAGATCGAAGCGACCAATGGCGTGCAGACCGTGGAGTGTCCGTATCACGGCTGGCGCTTCGGCACCCAGGATGGCGTGTGCAAGCAGATCCCGTCGCTGGTCGATGGTCAGCCTTACGAGGCGAACCGCATTCGTGTGCGCAATTTCCCGGCGCACGAAGCCAACGGCATCGTGCTCGTGTTCGTCTCCAGCGATGCGCGCTTCAGCGGTGAGCCGCCGCCAGCGCCGGATTTTGGTTTGGGCGATTTGGTCGAACCGAAATTCGTCATCGAGCGCATCTTCGCGGCGACGATGGACAACGCCGTTGTTGGTCTGATGGACCCCGCGCACGTGCCGTACGTGCATAATCAATGGTGGTGGCGCCCGCCGAGCGCGGGCCGCAAGCTCAAGCAAAAGCGCTTCGTGCCGCGTGAACGTGGTTGGGCGATCGAGCGGCACGCGCCGAGCGGCAATTCGCTCGCCTATCGCATGCTGTTCGGCGGCGAAGTGACGACCGAGATTTCGTTCATGCTGCCCGGCTTCCGCTGGGAGGTGGTGGACAATCCAACGTCGCGTCTCTTCACGCTCACCTGCCTTACGCCCGAGAACGAAAACTCCACGCGCATCACGCAAGTGACGTACTGGAAGAACGCACCGCTCTTGGATGTGCTGAAACCGATCCTCGTGCCAGCAGGCCGCGAATTCCTGGATCAAGACGGCCGCATGGTCGATCTGCAGAACACGGGCCTCGCATATTCGCCCGCGATGCTCTGGATCGACGACATCGACGTGCAGGCGAAATGGTATCTGAAGCTCAAGCGCGAATGGACTAAGAGCCGCGAAGAGGGCCGCGAGTTCGTCAATCCGATCGAGCCGACGACGCTGAGATGGATGAGCTGATCAGCGCGGCGCCAGCACAACCGGGATAGCAACTTCGCGCGGGATTGCACCTTCGCCGGGCATGTCTTCTTGCAGAACGAGGGTGGCGGGCGTGCCTTGGCTGACGCGGAACCTCAATTCGCCACGAAACGGCACGGGCGCTTCGGTCATCCAATCGCTTTGCGCGCGCGCAGGCGCTTCGGCGAGGATCGTACCGTCCGCAGCGCGCAATTGAAGCGGAAACTGCGCTTCGAAATACCAGTCACCGGGCGCTGTGCCTTCAACGATGAGCGGGCTCGTCACGCGCGCGTCTGCGAGCGGCGCCGTGACGTTGATGGCAGGCTCCTCTGCGACCGCAGCAGGCGAGGCGGGTTCAGGCGCGGGCGGCGGCGGCGCGGGCGGTGAGCAGGCGACAAGCGCGAGGGCCAAGATCAACGCAGTGCGACGCATACTCATTCTCCAAGATTCTTGTTTATCGCCGCGTGCGATGGCGGCAACAAGGCGTCGATAGGAGCCCTTCATGCCGCCCATTTTGCATACTGAACGTCACTTGCTCGACCGCGTGGGCTGGTTGCGCGCCGCGGTGCTGGGCGCGAATGACGGCATCGTCTCAACAGCGAGCTTGATCGTGGGCGTGGCGGCCGCCTCCGCGACGCGCGAGCCCATCCTGATTGCGGGCGTGGCGGGGTTGGTGGCTGGCGCGATGTCGATGGCGGCGGGCGAGTTCGTGTCCGTAAGTTCGCAAGCCGACACCGAGAAGGCGGATCTGGCGCGCGAGCGCCGCGAATTGGCGACCGATCCTGAATTTGAACTTGAGGAGCTCACACAGATTTATGTGAGCCGCGGTGTGGAGCCGGCGTTGGCGCGACAGGTGGCGCAGCAGATGACGGCGAAGGATGCGCTCGGGGCGCACGCGCGCGATGAATTGGGCATCTCGCTGGCGACACAGGCGCGGCCTGTGCAAGCAGCGGCAGCGTCCGCGGCGTCGTTCGGTATCGGTGCGGCGATGCCGTTGGCGATCGCGTGGCTGGCGCCGCTCGCGCAACTCGGCTGGATCGTCTCGATCGCGTCGCTCCTGTTCTTGGCCGCGCTTGGTGTGTGGAGTGCGAAGGCGGGCGGCGCGCATGTGTTGCGTGCGGTGTCGCGCGTCGTGTTTTGGGGCGCGGTCGCGATGGCGGCGACGGCTCTGATCGGCTCGCTATTCGGCACGAGCGTCTAAGCAAAACGGGCGCGCCTTGCGACGCGCCCGTTGGACTTGTGTGTCGTGTCGCGGCTTACGCCGCGTTGCGTTTGCCGCGCGCGGGCGCTGCCGTGTTGACCTTGAACTGACCGACCAAGCGGGAGAGGTCGTTGGCGTCGTCGGCGAGCGAGCGGCTGGCGGCGGTGGTTTCTTCCACCATCGCTGCGTTTTGCTGCGTGACTTGGTCCATCTGGTTGATGGCGGTGTTCACTTCGCCGAGGCCGAGCGATTGCTCGCGCGCCGAGGCGGCGATCTCCGACACGAGACCGTTGATCTCGGTGACCTTCGACACAATCGAAGAGATGGCTTGGCCCGCATTGTTGATGCGTTCGACGCCGGTCTCGACTTGCTCGCTGCTGGTCGAGATGAGGCCTTTGATCTCTTTGGCGGCATCGGCGGAGCGTTGCGCGAGCGCCCGCACTTCCGAAGCGACCACCGCGAAGCCGCGGCCCGCTTCGCCTGCACGTGCGGCTTCGACGCCGGCGTTAAGGGCGAGGAGGTTGGTCTGGAACGCGATCTCGTCGATCACGCCGATGATCTGGCTGATCTGACGCGAGCTCTGTTCGATCTCGGTCATGGCGCGAACGGCGTCGCCGACGATTTCGCCGGTGCGTTCGGCTTCCGAGCGCGCTTCTTCGACCGTGGCGTTGGCGTGCGAAGCGCCGGCGGCCGTCTTGGAGACGGCGGCCGTGATTTCATCGAGCGCAGCGGCGGTTTCTTCAAGCGAAGCGGCTTGCGTTTCGGTGCGGCGCGAGAGGTCGTCTGCGGCGCGGCTGATTTCGTTGGTGCCGCTGGTGATCGAGAGCGTCGAGTTCGACACCAGCGCCATCGCCTCGTGCAATTGGCGGATGGCGGCGTTAAAGTCGTCGCGCAGCTTGAGATAGCGGCCAGCGAAGTCGTTCGTGACTTGGCAGGTGAGATCGCCGCGAGCGACGCGCTCCAGTGCGCCGGCAAGCGCATCGACCACTTCGGTTTGCTCTTTCTCATTTGCCGCGCGGATGGCGTCGTTGCGCGCGCGCTCTTCGGCGGCCACCTTTTCCATGCGGACTTTTTCGGCGGCGGCTTTGTCGAGCGCGATGGCGGCGTCCTTGAACACTTGGACGGCCTCGGCCATTTCGCCGACTTCGTCCTTTTGGCCAACGGCCGGCACGACGATGGTCTTGTCGCCATCGGCAAGGCGGCGCATCGCGTCCGTCATCTGATTGACGGGGCGTGCGATCATACGCGTCAGGAGCATGCCGATCGCGGCGGAGAGCAACGCCGAGAACAAGAGGCCGCCGACCAGGATCAGCGCTACCATATTGGCCGCGGCTTCGGATTCGGCGTTCAATTGGTCGAGTTGAGTCTGCTCGGCCGCCAGCAGCGCGTCGATGCCTTCTTCGGCGGGCGCAATGAGTTGGTCCGCCGGGCCGTTATTGCCGACGAGCGCGCCGGCTTGGGCGCGCGTGGCCGGATCGCGCACGAGACTCGTGGCGGTCGGCACAACGCCGTCGTACCAAAGGTCCGCAGCACGTTCGACTTCATCTACGAGGGCGAGTTGTTCAGGTTCGCTCGCGGCCAATTCGCGGATGTGGTTCAGCGCGTCTTTGAACTTGGCGCGGTGCGATTCAACGCGCTCCAGGTAATATTCGTCCTGGCTGATAATCCAGCCGCGCACCGAGTTTTCCTGGCGCGCCAACCGGAACTGCGCGTCGAACACGGCCTGCATCGTTGCGTTGCCGCGTGTGCTTTCCGAGCGCGCCTCGTTCATTGTGTTGATGTTCAGCAATGAGACGCCGCCGGTAGCGCCGATTACGGCAACGACAGCAGAGAAACCCAGTAGGAGCTTCCGCGAAATCTTGAGGTTGTTGAGATTCAACATCGTAGCGCGTCCCCGTGGCGTTGCGACTCTTCGCATAAGCTCATGCCGCGTGAGCCATTAAGCATTTCTGACTAGCGCTGCACTTGCGAGAATCTTTGCGAGAAAATGCAGTGCGCGCGTTTGATTACAGAAAGAGCAAGGTCTGATTAACCAGATTGCGTCAGCCATTGGCGCGTCATGGATTGGCAAAAAGCCTAGGGGAATGAGGCATATGCGGAAGGTTCTAGTACGTGCGCTGGGCGCGGTTGCAGGCGCTGCGTCGCTTGCAGGCGTCGCAAACGCGGAAGAAGCGGGCAGCATCAGTGAAGCGATCTCGGAAGGCGAACTGATCGCCGAAGCGCGCCTGCGTTACGAGACCTTTGAGCAGGTTGGCCAAAACGACGCCGATGCACTGACGCTGCGCTCGCGCCTCGGCTGGCAGACGGGTACGTGGAATGGCCTGACTGCGCTGGTCGAGTTCGAAGACGTGCGCGACCTTGCGGGCGACTACAATGACGGCATCCCGCCGGCCGAGCCGTACGCTTCAATCCCCGACCCGCCCGGCACGGAACTGAACCGCCTGCAATTGCGCTGGCAGGTCAATCAGCACCTGACGACGACTTTGGGCCGTCAAACCATCTCGTTCGACGACAGCCGCTTCCTCGACGCGTCGAACAGCCGCCAGGACGCACGTACGCTCGACGCGCTGCGCGCCGACGTTACATTTGGCGGCCTGAAGGCGACGTATGCGTTCGTCGATCACGTCAACAACACGACGGCCGAATACAATGATTGGGAAAGCGAAAGCCATCTGTTGAACGTCTCCCAGACGTTCTCGGATGCCTTCAAGCTGACCGGCTTCGCCTACATGTTCGATTTCGACACGCCGGTCGCGATCAACCAATCGTCGCGCTTCCTCGGCGTGCGCGCCACCGGCAAGGAAATCGAAGCGTTTGGCGGCGAATGGGCATACGCGGTCAGCTACGCCAATCAAGAAGATTACGGAAGCTCGACGGTCGACTTCGATCTTGACTACACGCAGGCCTCGATCAGCGCCGAATATGGCGAATGGGCCGTGCAGCTCTGGTATGAATCGCTTGAAGGCAACGGCGCGCGCGGCTTTTTTGTGCCGATCGGCTCGTCGAACAGCTTCCAAGGTTGGGCGGGCGCGTTCTCGACGAAACCCGCGGACGGCGTCGTCGATCGCAACATCATGGTGTCGTATGCGCCGGAATGGGCGCCCGATTATCTCGGCGGCCTCACCTTCATGGCGCGCTATTACGATTTCGAAGCCGAGCGCACCGGCGCTGACTTCGGCGAAGAATGGGATCTGGCGGTCGGTGCGGACCTGACTGACAATCTCGATTTCTCGATCGAGCACGGTGATTACGACTCGGGCGAAGGCGTTGGCTCTCCTGCCAGCCGCACGCGCACGCGCCTCGTGTTGCAGTACAAACTCTAACGACGGGAAGCGTCAGGGCGCTTGATAGAGCGCCTTGACGATCTCGGCTTCGCGGCGCTCGTCAATGATGCGCCGCGCGGCTTCGTCTGGAACGCCAATCCCATTGAGCAGCGCTTCACCTAATTGAAGCGCTGCTTCCATTGTGTCTGGGCTGGCGAGCGCTGCGCCCAATTGGTGCAAGCGGCGTGCGTGCTCGCCGTCGCGGGCGCGCGCATAGACCGGCACATGCGGCCAGGCTTGCTTGGCTTGCGTGACGATGAGATCGACGGCGGCTGGATTGTTGATCGTGACGACGATGGCGGCGGCGTTGGCGGCGCCGATGGAGGCCAGCACGTCGCGCCGGCTTGAATCGCCGAAATGCACCGGGCTGCCGCGATTGCGGGCGACTGCGACGGCTGCGGCGTCGGAATCCAGCGCAATGTAGGAGATTTCCTGTTTGTCCAGAATGTCGGCCAGCGTTTGGCCGACGCGACCGAAGCCGGCGATGACGACATGTCCGCCTTCCTGCGCGAGGTCAGACTCGATGGTGGTGTCCTTGTTCGCGAGCTCGCGCGCGATGCGGCCGCCGAGGGCTGCAACGAAGGGCGTGACGAAGATCGAGAGCGCGGTGACGAGCAGCATGTAATCGGCTGTCGCCTCCGGGATTGCGCCATTGCCGCGCGCGACGGCGATCACGACGAAAGCGAACTCGCCCGCTTGTCCGAGCAGGAAAGCGACGCCGATTGCCCGCGGCCAAGGGATGCCGAACACGCGCGCAAGGGGTGCGATGATCGCGATCTTGATGACAAATAGTCCGACGACGCCGATGAGGATCATCACGGGATCGGCAAGGAGAAGAGCGATATCGATCTGCATGCCGACGGTGACGAAGAAGAGTCCGAGCAGCAGGTCCTTGAAGGGCTCAAGGTCGGTTTCGATCTGGTGGCGGAATTCTGTTTCCGCGAGGAGTAAGCCGGCGAGAAACGCGCCAAGGCCCATCGAGAGGCCTGCTGACTGCGCGGCGGTCGCCATGCCGATGGCGGCGAGAATGGCGGCGGCGATGAAGACCTCGCGGCTGTCGATCGATGCAACCCAGCGAAAGAGCGGACGCAAGAGTACGCGGCCGAATGTGAAGATCAGCGTGAGCGAAACCAACGCGCTGAAGAGTGCGAAGAGCACGTTGTGACCGCTGAAACTGGATGCATCCGTCCCAAGTGCTGCGACGAGAAACAAGATCGGCACGACCATCAGGTCCTGCATCAGCAGCACGGAGAACGAGATGCGTCCGACGGGCGTTGCGATCTGGTGGCCTTCGCGCAGTAGCTGGAGCACAAGCGCTGTGGAGGAAAGCGCGAAGGCCAGGCCCAATACTGAAGCCGCTGCGAAGCTATTACCGAAGGCAAGCGCCACGCCGGCGATGGCGATCGTGCTCAACACGACTTGCGCCAGCCCTAGGCCGAACACGTAGCGCTTCAGCGCCCAGAGGCGCTCAAACGAAACCTCAAGTCCGATGATGAAGAGCAGGAAGACGACGCCCAATTCGGCCAGCAACGCCGTGGGGCGTTCTTCGCGCAGCTCAAACGCGTTGAGCCAGGGCCAAGCGTCGGCCATTTGCCCGAGCACATGCGGGCCCATGCCGACGCCAATCAGGAGAAACCCCATCACGGCGCTGAGCTTGGCCCTGCGTAAGGCTGGGATGACGAGGCAGGTGGCGCCGAGGAAGACCAGCGCCTGGGTCAGGACCGCGCCACCGGTGGCTCCGTGCTCCATTTCGCTCTCCTGTGGCGCAGCGCCGCGCTCGGGCCCCCAGGCGGGGTCTTTCGCAACTGCGAAAGACCGGCTTTAGTGCCCTGACTCGGGAGGAGATAGCATGTCCGCTGAATTGCTGGCTGGGCTCGATCAAGCCGCCAACAACGCCGCCAAGTACGCCGAAGCGGCGCGCGACGCGGTAAAGCCGCTCGTGTCGAAGGGCGGCAAGATCGACCGCGTGGCTCTCCATCGCGAACAGCATGTCGTGCACGGCCTGGCCTGGGTCGCCACCTATGCTGAGACGCTGCGCGAAGTCCGCGATTGGGCGCGCGCGTTGGGCGCGAAGGGCGCGTTCGGCGAGACCGAGCAGCTGTTGGCGAAATTGCTGGTTGCTGAGTATAGCGCCCAACTCGCCGGCGGCGTGCCGATGACGCAAGTCGAGATCATCCGCCCGGATCATTTTGGCGTAGTCGCGCCTGCTGTGGCGCTCACGATCACGCAAGCGGAGAAGAGCCGGCTCGCGGCGCTGCTGCATGAGTCACAAGGCCGCGCCACGGTGGAGAACACCAACCTCGATTCTGATTTCGAGATGATCCGCGATCAATTCCGCAAATTCGCTGACGACAAGATCATGCCGTATGCGCACGGCTGGCACTGCAACGACGAACTGATCCCACTCGAAATTCTGAATGAGATGGGCGAACTCGGCGTGTTCGGCCTCACCATTCCGGAAGAATACGGCGGCTCAGGTTTGGGCAAGACGGCGATGTGCGTTGTCTCCGAGGAACTTTCGCGCGCTTGGATTGGCGCGGGCTCGCTCGGTACGCGCAGCGAGATCGCGGCCGAGCTAATTCTGATCGGCGGCACGGCCGAACAAAAAGCCGAATGGCTGCCGAAGATCGCGAGCGCAGAAATTCTACCGACGGCGGTGTTCACTGAGCCGAACACTGGCTCTGATTTGGGCTCACTTCGCACACGCGCGGTGAAGGATGGCGAGCACTACGTCGTCACCGGCAACAAGACCTGGATCACGCATGCCGCCCGCGCCGATGTCATGACGCTGCTGGTGCGCACCGATCCGAACACCAATGGCTTCAACGGCCTTTCCATGCTGCTCGCGCCCAAGCAGCGCGGCGATGACGCGACCCCGTTCCCGACGCCGGGTATGAGCGGCGGCGAGATCGAGGTGATCGGCTATCGCGGCATGAAGGAATACGAGATCGGCTTCGACGGTTTCAAAGTGCCGGCGGGTAATCTCCTCGGCGGCGTTGAAGGCCAAGGCTTCAAGCAGTTGATGGCGACGTTTGAAAGCGCGCGAATTCAAACCGCAGCCCGCGCTGTCGGTGTGGCGCAGAGCGCGCTTGAACTCGGGCTGAAGTACGCGATCGACCGCAAGCAATTCGGTCAGGAGATTTTCGAGTTCCCGCGTGTGTCGAACAAGCTTGTGATGATCGCCGCGGAAGTTATGGCGGTGCGCCAGCTGACGTATTTCTCGGCGCGCCGGAAGGACAGCGGCAAACGCTGCGATCTCGAAGCGGGCATGGCGAAGCTCTTGGCGGCGCGTGTGGCGTGGGCGGCGGCTGATAACGCGCTGCAGATCCACGGCGGCAACGGTTTTGCGGTGGAATACCCGATCAGCCGTGTGTTGGCTGATGCGCGCATCCTCAACATCTTCGAAGGCGCTGGCGAAATCCAAGCCATGGTGATCGCGCGCCGGCTCTTGGAAGAGGGCGCCAATTAGGGCATCAAAGCGCGAAGGAGTCTCCATGCGCGCCTTGTTGGCTTTTGCTTTCTTGACCCTCGCGGCGTGCGGGCCGCAAGCCCAACCGGGCTACACACCTGAATATTCGTTCGGGTTTACGCAAAGCTGCACCGCGCGCAGCGGGTCGCACGAATTGTGCACCTGCATCTGGGGCAAGATTGAAACGAACGTCTCACGCGCCGATTTCGACGCGCTTGAGCGGATGACGCCGGCAGAGCGCGAAGTGCACCCGCTGAATGCGCAGATCCAAGGTTATGCGGTCGAGTGCGCCGCAAACTTGCCGCAACCGGCCGTCAATCCTGGTGTGGAACCGGAGACCGTTCCATGACGTTGTCGGGCGTTATGCGCGTTGTGCTCAATCGAACCACGTTGTCTGGCCTCGCGCTGGCGAGTGCGCTCGTGGCGGCCGCGTGCGCGTCGAGCGCACCTTCTGCGCCGCTCTCCGGCACACGCTGGCAGGCGCAAACCATCGAGGGCGCGCCCGTCGCCTATCGCACGCCCACCATCGAATTCGCCGCCGACCGCATTAGCGGCACGGGCGGCTGCAATCGCTATTTCGGGACGTACCAAATCATAGGCGCGCAAATCAGCGTGGCTGACGTGGGCGCAACGGAGATGGCGTGCGAGCCAGTGGTGATGGCGCAAGAGGCGGCGTTTCACACGGCTTTGGGCGACGCGCGCACGTATCGCCGCGAAGGCGAAACGCTGATTTTGGCCTCCGCGAGCGGAGATGTGCTCGTTTTTCGACCGGCTCAATAGCTTTTAACCGCGTTCGGGTGCGGCTCTTTTAACCGTCCGCGCGCATAATCGTGGCTAACGACCGGCAATAATTGCCGGCCTGGAGGTCGCGACGATGCGTGCGCGCGTTCTGTCTCTTATGGCGGCTTTGGCGCTCGCTGCGTGCGGTGCGGCTGAGCCCAATCCCTATCCCGCCGAAGCGCGGACGCATTTTGAATCGTCTTGCCCGCCGGATAGCGCCGTGTGCTCGTGCACGTGGGACAACCTCACGCGCACGCTCACATACGAAGAATATGAAGCAGCGCTCGCGCGTTTCCGCGAAGAGGGCCTGATGGACCCACGCGTGACGCGCGCGCGCACGCAATGCCTCGAACGGCACCGCGAATAGATCAGCCCTTTCTGCCGATCATATTGTCCACGCTCCACGACCCGCCGCCTGCGGCGGCCATGTAGAGGAACGTGAAGCAGAACATGATGGCGAGCTCGCCTTGGTTCTGGATCGGGTAAAACGCTTGCGGCGCGTGCGCCATCCAATAGGCGACGGCCATCATGCCCGAGAGCACGAACGCGACAGGACGCGTGAAGAGGCCAATGGCGAGCAATGCGCCGCCGACCAATTCGAGCACGCCGGCAAACCAGATGAGCGTCATTGGTTCAGGCGGTTGCGCGAACATTTCGGTGGCAGGGAAGCCAAGCAGCTTCGCCGTGCCATGCGCCATGAAAAGCAGCGCCGACATGATGCGTAAAATGCTGAGCAACGCGCCGGAATATTTGCTGAGAAAACCCATGTTCGATCCCTCCGATCGGGGGAGCTAAGGGTGCGTCGCGGATTTTGGCGAGAAGATTCTTATGACGGGCGACGGCTTTGCAGTGCAGCAAAGAGCGTCCCGTCGTCCAGAAGGTCGAGTTCGCCGCCGACGGGTACGCCGTGTGAGAGGCGGCTGACCGTGATGCCAATGGGCTGCAGGCGCTCGGCGAGATAATGCCCAGTGGTTTGGCCATCGACGGTGGCCGAGAGCGCCAGGATCACTTCGCGCACGCCCGGTGCGCTGGCGCGTTCGATCAATTTGGCGATGCGCAGATCGTCGGGCCGCACACCATCGAGTGCAGAGAGCAAACCGCCCAGCACATGGTAGCGACCTTTGAACGCGCCCGCGCGCTCCAACGCCCAGACGTCGCCGACTTCAGCAACGACGCAGATCAGGCCGTCATCGCGCTCGGGCTTGCTGCAAAGCGCGCACGGGTCTTGCGTATCGAGCGAACCGCACGTGGAGCAGGCGCGCACTTTCTCCGCCGCCTCCGATAGCGCGGAGGCCAGCGGCACCATCAGCGCGTCCTTCTTCTTCAGAAGCTGCAACGCCGCACGTCGCGCCGAGCGGGGGCCGAGGCCGGGCACCTTCGCCAGCAACGCGATCAGCGCCTCAATCTCAGGGGCGGCGGTGGTGGATTTGCTGGAACGCATCGCTCACAAATAACGATCCCGACGCGTTGGCGCGAGGGGCTTCCAGGCCGCATCTTCAGCTAAGTCGGCAGTTTTCGGACATGATCCGGCACCGCGCAGCGGCGGCGATACTCGGCAGGTGATTCGCCGACATAGCGCTTGAACAAGCGCCGGAACGAAGCGGCGTCCATGTAGCCGACCTGCTCGCCGATCGCCTCGATCGGGCTGTCGCTGGTTTCGAGCATTTGCTTGCTCTCCTCGATGCGCAGGCGCTGCACGTATTCCAGTGGGGCAAAGCCTGTGGCGGCCCTGAAGCGGCGGGCGAAGGTTTTCTCCGTGAGCTGCGCGCGGGCTGTCATTGCGGAGACGATGTCGGGCTCAGCGTAATTCTGCGCCGCCCATTCTTGCACGGCATGGATCGCGGCGTCGTCGCGCTGGGGTTTGGTGACGAGCCGCGCGTACGGGTTCTGCCCCTGGTGATGCCAATCGAAGAGCGACATCTTCGCTAGTCGTCGCGCTTCTTCTTGGCTTACAAAACGCCCGACGAGATAGAGTACGAGATCCGTCCACGACGTCGCGCCGCCAGCGGAGACAATGCTGCCGTCGTCGTCGGCGGTGACGATGATGCGATCGCCGCGCACCTTGATTTGCGGATATTCCTTCCGCATCGGATCAACGAACGCCCAATGCGTTGTCGCTTCGCGTCCATCGAGCAGCCCGGCTGCGGCGAGCGCGAATGAGCCGGTGCAAGAGGAGACCACGCGCGAGCCGTTCGCGTGCGCATCGCGCAACCAGCGCAGCACTTCGGGATTGTTGCGGCCGAACTCGGCGCCGGAGGCAATCAGGATCGACGGCACGAAGATGATGTCTGGGCGCGGCAGTGAGGCGAGCGTGCCCTGTGGGTTGATGTTCACGCCGGTGCTGGTCTGCATCATTGCGCCATCGGTGGAGACGATTTGTGGCGCGAACGCTGGCGCTTCCGGCTCGCCCATGACGCGGTTCCACAGCACGCCCACCGCCCAGAACGCATCATGGATGCCGAGCGCCACCCAGGGCTCGACCTCCGGCGTCGCCAGGATCGCGATTTGGATCGGCCGCTGCACCAATCAATCTCCACTCTTGTCCATTTTGCCTCTATCAAGGGTGTTCCGCCACTCCAGATTGTTCTCTGGGCGGCGCATGTCTCTGTCGCGGGTTGGACGCAAGGAGGCGCTTAGGTGCAACACCATAATTATCAAACGCTGCTCGACGTCTCGAAGCGCGTGAATTGGCGGATTGACGACATTATCGGCGGCGACAAAAGGCTCGATTTCAGCAAGCCGTTTTTGCCGGAGGCGTTCGCGCGCACGCAAGCGCTGTCGTTTCTCTCGGATCGCGAGCGGCTGACGCTTAATCACATTCGCGCGCACGGCTATCTGGCCATGTTCGCGCTGGTCGAAGGCTTCATTCTGCCATTCGTGAACACAGCGATCGCGCATGATGACGGCACGCCGTATCGCGCGCCGGCCTTGCAGCAATTCGCGAGCGAAGAAGTGAAGCACATGGAATTATTTCGGCGCTTCTTGATTGAATTCCGGGACGGCTTCGGCACCGAAAGCAGTTTTCTCGGTCCGCCGGAAGCTATCCGCGACGCGGTTTTGGCGCATAGCGAAATGTCGGTGGCGATCGCGACGCTTGGCATCGAGTGGATGTCGCAAGCGCATTACGTCGAGAGCGTGCGCGACGACGGCGATCTCGATCCGCAATTCAAAAGCCTGCTGAAGCATCATTGGCAGGAGGAATCGCAGCACGCGCGGCTCGATGCGTTGCTGTTGAAGGAATTGGCGCGCAACGCGACGGCAGCGCAGATCGAACGCGCGATCGACGAATATTTTGAGATCGGCGGGTTTCTCGATGGCGGTCTGCGCAGCTTGGCGGAGCTTGATCTGGCGAGCTTCGAACGCGCGACGGGGCGTGCGCTCAACGCCGATCAAAAGGCGGAGTTTCTGAGCGTCCAGCATCAAGCGTTGCGCTGGACGTTCCTCGGCTCCGCCATGCGCAACAAGAACTTTCTAGCTGCGTTGGGTGAGCTCGGCGGCTCCGCGCGGGCGCGTGTCGAAGAGGCGTCGGCGATGTTCTGCTGATTTGTCTTGTGGGCTGGCGGCGTTTCGGCGCCGTCAGTCTCAGAACGGCATCTTAAAGCCGGGCAGAATTCCCAGGCCGCCGCTTAGGCCCTTCATCTCATCATTCTGCGCTGTCTCGAGCTTCCGGCGCGCGTCGTCGTGGGCGGCTTTGATCAGGTCTTCGAGGATTTCGCGTTCGTCGGCGACCATGAGCGAAGGATCGATCGCGATGCCGAGCAGGGCGTTCTTGCCGGAGATGCGCAGTTTCACCATGCCGCCGCCGGCTGTGCCTTCGACTTCCATGGCCTCAAGCTTCTTCTGCGCCTCGTTGATCTTGGCCTGCATCTGCTGCGCTTGGCGCATGATCTGCGAGATGTCTTTCATCGGTCGGCTTCCTTCTTGCGCGCCGGGGAGGGCGCGGTCTTGTTCTGAGACGGCATCTGCACGACGTCGCCACCGCTGGTTTCTTCCTGCGGTTGGCGCACGGCGGTGATTTCAGCACCGGGGAAATGCTTCAATGCCTCGGCGATGAAGGGCTGGCGCTTCAATTCTTCCATCGCGCGTTGGCGTTCGCGCAGGCGGCGTTCGGCAAGGCTTTCGACGGACGCGTTGGTGCTTTCCACTCCGCGCACGCGCCATTCGATTTCGGTGATCTCTTCGAGAAAATCTTTGATCTGGCGGATGAGGTCGCGTGGCTGGTCGGGCGCCGACACGAACACGAGGTCGCCTGTGGGCGAATATTGGACCACTTTCATGCGGTCGAGTTGGATTTCGAGCTCGATCATGCGCGCATCGGAAACGGCGCGGAGCAAATCTTCGAAGGTTTGGAGGCGATGTGTTGGCGCAGACGGCGGCGGTGGCGCCTTGTTGACGGTCGGTGTGTCGTGCAGCGGTTCGCGGGAAGGCGGCGCCGAAGGCCGGCTGGAAGCCGTCGGTCCGTCTCTGAGTAAGCGCGCGGCTTCTTCAGGCGGCGGCAGCGATTGCGCGGCGCAAATGCGGACCATCGCCATTTCGACGGCGGCGATCGGATCGGGCGCTTTGCTGGCTTCTTCGAGCGCCTTCAGCAGCATCTGCCATATGCGCGAAAGCTGCGCGGGCGACAGCTTTTCGGCGAGGCCGCGCACGCGCCCGACCCAATCAGCGCCGCCAATGATGCGCGCGTCAGCGCCGAGCGCTTGGGCGCGGGCGGCCTCGTGGCCGATGTCGAGCAGATCGCGCAGGATGAGCGTTGGATCAGCGCCGCTGTCGTATTGGCTGCGCGCTTCAGTGATTGCGGTTTTAGCGTCGCCCTTGGAGATGGCGTCGAAAAGATCGAGCACGCGAGCGCGATCGGCGAGGCCGAGCATGTCGCGCACGTCCGCCGCGCTGACTGTTTCACCCGGCTTTTGCACCAACGCTTGGTCCAGGAGCGAAAGGCCATCTCGGGCGGAGCCTTCGGCGGCGCGGGCGATCAGCGCGATGCCGTCCGAATCGACCTTCACGCCTTCCTTGGCGCAGATCTTGCCGAGGTGGGTGGCCAGCCGCTCGCTATCGATGCGCTTCAGATCAAAGCGTTGGCAACGCGAGAGCACGGTGACGGGCACTTTGCGGATTTCCGTCGTCGCGAACATGAATTTCACGTGCGGCGGCGGTTCTTCCAATGTCTTCAAAAGGCCGTTGAACGCGGCCGTTGAGAGCATGTGCACTTCGTCGATGATGTAGATCTTGTAGCGCGCCATGACGGGCGCGTAGCGAACGCTGTCCAGAATTTCGCGAATGTCGTTGATGCCGGTGCGGGAGGCGGCGTCCATCTCGAACACGTCGGGATGGCGGCTCTCCATGATGGCCTGGCAATGCTCGCCCGGCGGATCGAGTTCGACGCTGGGGTGATCAATGTCGCCGCGCTTGTAATTCAGCGCGCGCGCTAGCAGGCGGGCTGTCGTGGTTTTGCCGACGCCGCGCACGCCGGTCAGCATCGTCGCGTGCGGAATGCGGCCAAGCGCGAACGAATTGGCGATGGTGCGCACCATCGCCTCCTGACCGATCAGGTCTTCGAAGGTCTTCGGCCGATATTTTCGGGCCAGAACGACATAGCCAGCGCCGCTCGTATCGTCGCCGAAAAGGCCGGGGGATTGGGATTCGCTCACGCTCGAAACCTAGGGGGTTTCGCCAGAAATGCGACCCCGCCCCGGCCTAAGCGAAGGCGCGGCTACGGTAAATCTACACCTTTTGTTTAGCGAAGCGCCTTCCGGGTTGCCCTAAGGGCGCAAAGACCCGGAGGAAAGCTTGGGCGCGACAAGCGAAAATCGACGCATCTGGGTCATGACGATCCGCCGCTTCGTTGAGCTGGCGTGGGCCGGGCATGGGCTCACGCGCTATGCGTCCGTGGCCGTGGTGCCGCTGCTTGTTGGGCTCATGGTGCCCGGCCTTTGGTGGGTTCCGTGCGCGATCGGCGGCGTCGTCGGTTTGACAGCCGATCATTTCGCGCAGCGTGCGTTCACGCGCCTTTCGGCGCGGCTGGAGAGTTTGGACGACAAGGCGCTGCGCGGCGTCTTCGCCGGCCACACCTTTGTGCTTGCGTTGATAACGGCGGCTTACGTGACACCCTACGCTGTGCTCGCTTTCGCGCCGCAGCCTGCGCCGCTGATCGGACTCATGTTCTCGGCCGGGGCGTTGATGATCTGCACCTCGCTGCACGTGATGACGCCACGCATGATCTTTTTCACCTCGCCGCCGGTCATTCTGGCGCTGGTGGCGAACGGGTACGCCTTGGGCGGCGAGCAAGCGCTCTTGGGCGCCGCGCTTGCGGCGTTGCTTGGCGGCAATGCGCTCGTCATGGCGCGCGCCAATGCTGGCAGCTTCCGCGATTTGATGGCGGCGCAATTCAGGATTGAGCAGGCCGCCGAAGAATTGGAGCTGCGCGTCGAGGAGCGCACGGCGCAGTTGGCCGTGGCGACACGGCGCGCCCAAGCCGCCAATCGCGCCAAGTCAGTATTCCTCGCCAATATGAGCCACGAGCTGCGCACGCCGCTCAACGCCGTGATCGGTTATGCGGAGATCGTGCAAGAGGATTTGGAGAGCGGTGAAACCGAGCGCAGCGCCGCCGACCTTGCACGTATTCGCAACGCGGCGAACCATTTGCTGGCCATGATCACCGAGGTGCTTGATTTCTCGCGCATCGAAGCGGGCAAGATGGAGCTTTCGCCGGAAGATTTCGACCTCGCCGCGCTGCTCAACGCCGCTGCAGACGATGTACGGCTCACGGCCGAGAAGCAAAACACGCGCATCAGCGTAAAGCTCGCGCCAGCCGTAACCACCATCCATGCCGATCAAACGCGCGTGCGCCAATGCGTGCTGAACCTGATGTCGAACGCAGCGAAGTTCACGCATGATGGCGAAATCAGCGTCGAGGCGAGGCCGTGTCGTATCGATGGCGCGCCGGGCGTGGCGATCCATGTGCGCGACACGGGCAAAGGCATCGCGCCCGATGATTTGAAGCGCCTGTTCCAACCGTTCGTTCAGGTCGACAACACTAAGACCCGCAACCATGACGGCGCGGGCCTCGGCCTTGTCATCACGCGCCGCTTGGCCCGGGCGATGGGCGGCAATGTGGTCGCCGAGAGCGAGCCCGGCAAAGGCTCCACCTTCACGCTCTATCTGCGCTCAACGCCCATGACGGCACAGCAAGCGGCTTAACCGCCGAACACCAGTTTCACGTACGCGCGATATTGCATGATCTGGCGTGAGAGCACGGCAGGCTCTGCGAGCGATTTGCCCAGAATGATGCCGCCGTCCGCCACTGCCGAGAGCATGTCAGCCATGTCGTTGAGGTCGACTTCGATCTTTGGCGGATAGCGCGCGGCGATGCGGTCCAGCCGCTCGCGGAAGCGCGTGCGCCAGATGCGATGCCCCTCCGTCGTCATGCGGCGGACTTCCTGGCTGAACAGATAGTCCTGATAGACGTAGGAGGCGACCAAGCAGCCGGGATGACCGTTGGGGATGTCGCTCATCAGGTCGGCGAACAGCTTCAAGAAGATGAGGAAGCTGTGCAGCGGATCGTCGCTGAGCTCTTCGGCTTGGCGGAAGAGGTCGTCAAAGACGCGCCATTCGTTGTCGAGATAACGCTGCAACAACGCCTTCGCGAGATCGTTCTTGTCGCGGAAGTGATAGAAGAAGCCGCTCTTGGTGATGCCGGCTTCGCAAATGATTTCATCGAGCGAGGTGCCCGCGAACCCTTTGTGCAGCACCGCGTCCTGCGCGATGTCGAGCAGACGTTCGCGGGTTTGTTCGCCTTTGCTCAGTGCTTGAACCTGAACCATCTCAAGCCTCCACCCGCGCTTCGAACGCGAGTTTCACATAATTGCGATACGCCATGACTTGGCGTGCGAGCATTGCTTTCTCGTCGAGCGTGCGACTGAGGATGATGCCGCCCTCAACGATCGCCGTACACATATCGGCCAGCGCTTCAATTTCGACGCCCGCTCGCGGCGGGTAACGCTTGGCGACGTCTTGCAGGCGCGACAGGATGCGTGCACGCCACGCGCGAATGCCGTCTGCGTTCAGGTCGCGAATGTCGCGATTGAATTGCTGATCCTGATAGCAGAACGACGCCACGATGCAGCCTGGATGCGTGTTGGGCAGATCGGCCAACATATCGGCAAAGAATTTGAGGCCGATGAGGAAGCCATGCAGGGGATCGTCTGTGAGTTCGGCCGAGCGCACAAACATGTCGTCGATGATGTCATTGTGGCGCTGGATGTAGCGACGTAGCAGCGCCTGAGCGAGTTCGTTCTTGTCGCGGAAATGATAGAAGAAGCCACTCTTGGTCATGCCGGCGGCGGCGATCAATTCCTCAATCGTGGTCGCGGCGAAGCCCTTCTGCAGGACGGCCGCCTCCGCCAGATCCAGCAGCCGCTCCCGCGTCGCCTCGCCTTTGCTCAAAACCTTCACGCCCATATTCAAAACCGTACCATAAGTACTGTACCAGCGGTGCACTTCTCACGCGTTCGTCATTAGCGAAACCGCCGCTGCAAAGCCTGTGACGCGCGTAACGTCGCTATTTTTCAGCGTTTTTTAGAAAGTGCAGGCGCCGCACCACGAGTTTTCTATCGAGCACGGCGGCGCGCAGATACACCTCTCGTCATCCCAACGCCAAGTGTTTGGGCATGAAACGAAGGAAAGGGACAATGTCACGCGGCTTCACGCTTTTGGTTTCGATCGTTGTGTTCTGGCACGCGGCGTTTGCGCTGCTTGGCCAAGACCTGATCGGCCTCACCCAATCCTTCGCTTGACCTGAACGTCTTCGCCAAACGCCCCCCCGGCGCGGCCACACCGAATTGGAGAAAACCCATGTTGAAAGATCGCTACGGCAATTCTGCTTCGACCAAGTCAGAGGCCGCGATGGCCAAGTATAACGAGGCGCTCGATCTCATCCGCCTCTATCGCGGCGACCCGATCGCGGCGCTGGATGACGCCATCGCCGCCGACCCCGATTTCGGCGGCGCCTGGGCCGCCCGCGCTGGGCTGCTCGTGCAGCAGACGGATAAGGCCTACGCCGAAGAGGCGGCCAAGAGCATCCGTGCCGGTGCGGCGGCCAATCTCAACGATCGCGAACGGCTGCATCTGAAGGCGGCGCAGGATTGGGCGGAAGGCCGTTACAATGACGGCACGATGCGCCTGGCCCGCATCGCCCAAGAAAATCCGCGCGATTTGCTGGCGCTGCAATACGCGCATGTCGGCTGCTTCTTCCTGGGCATGCAAAGTGAACTGCGCGATTGGCCGTTGCAGGCGATGCGCGCCTTCACCAGCGGCGAGGATGGCTATTCCTACCTATTGGGCATGGCCGCCTTTGGCCTTGAAGAATGCGGCGACTACGCGCGCGCCGACATCTATGGCCGCCAAGCTGTAGCGGCTGATCCGCGTGATGGTTGGGCCGTGCACGCCGTGGCGCACGTCAACGAAATGCGCGGCGATCTCGAAGCTGGCATTCCGTGGCTCGCCGACAATGCGCAGCATTGGGCGCCGGAGAGCGGCTTTGCCTATCACAATTGGTGGCATCTCGGCCTACTCTATCTCGACCAGGGCGACATTGCCAAAGTGCTGAAGCTTTTCGATGAGAAGGTCCGTCCCGACACCGAAGCTCAAGTGATCCTTGAATGGATCGACGCCTCGGCCATGCTTTGGCGGCTGCATCTCGAAGGCGTCGATGTCGGCGATCGTTTCGACAAGCTCGCGGCGTGTTGGCAGCGCGCGGGCGAGGACACGATCTACGCCTTCAACGATTTGCACGCGATCATGGCCTTCCTCGGCGCCGGCCGCGCCATCGACGCGGAGCGGACATTGAAAGCCATGCGCGCGGCCGCGGCTGACGGAGGCGACAATGCGTACATGACGCGCAAAGTCGGTCTGCCGTTGGCGGAGGCGTTCATCGCGTTCGAAGCCGGTCGTTACGGCGAGTGCGTGGACAAGATCATGGCCACGCGCGGCATCGCCCAACGCTTCGGCGGCAGCCACGCGCAGCGCGACGTGCTGACGCTCACGGCGCTGCACGCGGCGCTGCGCGGCGGGTTTGCTTCGACGGCGGAAGCCATCGCGGCGGAGCGCCTGGCGCACAAGCCGCAAAGTCCTTGGGCCGGGCGCCTTGCGCGCCAAGCCCGGCAGCTGAGCGCAAAAGAGCGCGCAGCTTGATCCGAACCGGCGGCGGGCGCCCTTAATTCCTGCCCCACGCTTGCCGCCGGTTCTTCATTTTGATCTGGAGATTGATCCGATGATTTCGGATTGCGCCTTCGTGCGCCTGAACAATGGTTTGCGCTTGGCCTATGTCGAGCAGGGCTCCCGTGACGGCATCGCTGTGGTGATGCTGCACGGCTATTCCGACACGCACCGCTCGTTCGACCTGGTGCGGCCGCTTTTGCCCCGCGCCTGGCGCGTGATCGCCGTGACCCAACGAGGGCATGGCCATTCGGACAAGCCGCAGAGCGACTACGCGATGGATGATTTCGCCGGCGATGTGACGGCGTTGCTGGACGCGTTAGAGATCGAGCGCGCCGTGCTCGTCGGCCATTCGATGGGCGCGGCCGTCGCGCTGCGTGTGGCGGCGGATCGCCCGGATCGAGTGGCGGGCTTAGCGTTGCTGAGCGGCTTCGCCAGCTTCAGCGCCAATCCAGGTGCGGTTGAGCTTTTCGACCTAGTGGAAGGCTTTGGCGATCAGATCGACCCCATATTCGTGCGCAGTTTCCAAGCCAGCACGATGGCAGCGCCTATGTCGCAAGGCTTCATCGAGTTTGTCAGCAACGAAAGCATGCGCTGCCCGGTGCGCGCCTGGAAAGGCGCGGCGCGGGCGATGGCGGCGCACGATCCATTGGCGGATGCGGGCTGGGTCGGTGCGCCGTCGATGCTGATTTGGGGCGATAAAGATGCGTTTGTCCCGCGCGCGGATCAACATGCGTTGCGGCGCGCGCTGCGCGGCTCGCGCCTCATCACGCTCAGCGGCGCCGGCCACGCCCCGCATTGGGAGCGCACCGCCGACACCGCCGCGTGCCTGCGCGCCTTCGTCACCGATATCGACGAGCCGCGGCTCTACGCGCGGACGGCGTCCTAAGCCGCATCGGGGAGCGCTGCTTCGGCGGCGCTCCTCTCGTTGCGTTTCTGCGCACGCCTCTGACGCCAGCAATCGATCGGGTGATCCACAAGCAGCAGCAACAACACGGAAAGCGCGATCGTTCCGCCAATGGCGATCCATGCGCCGAATGGCGGCTCCTTCGTCAGCACCCAACCGATGACGAGGAGCTGCGTCATATAGATCGGATAGGAAAGGTCGCCGATCCAGCGATCCCACGCGACATCCTTGAATGCGTTGAATACGAAGGGCGTCGTGATGGCGAAGATCGCATAAACCGCCCAGCGCCATGTCACGTGCGTCCAGCCCAGGAGTGGGAAGAGCACGATGAAGGCAAGCACGGCTGCGGCAGTGACCCAGCCCACGGCTTTGGGCAGTCTCGCGGCGAGCGGCAGCGCTTTATGCGCCAGCATGCCGAGCAAGAAGAGGAAGAGCGCGGTCGGAAAGAATCGGCCCTGCCAGAGCAGATATTCGACGTCGATGTAGGCGCCAGCGAGGCGCAACCCAATGCTGGCGGCGCATATCGCGGCGATCCATTTCCATCCGGCGCGGGCAAGGAACGGCGCCAGCGCGTAGAACATGAGCTCCATCGAGAGGCTCCATGCTTGCGGCACGAAAAGCCCTTGCCAGGCGACGATCGTGGTATCGTCCGGAAGCGGTCCGCGCCTGTCCCACACCATCGCGCCGTTCGGATCGATCGAGAACCAGAACAGCATTTCCTGGCCGACCATCACGATGTTCTCAACGACCATCACAAAGGCAGTGATCGGATTCTTGAACATCGTTTCCAACAGATCGGGGGAGAGTGTGGCGCTCGCATTGAAGCCGAACACCGCGATCATGGTCAGCGCCACGATAATGAAATAGCTCGGCAAGAGGCGCAGCAACCGATTGGAATAGAAGAGGCCGACGTCCTTGTATTTTCCGTCGAGCACGAGCGCCATGTAGAAGCCCGAGACGATGAAAAAGGCTTGCACCGCCAAGCCGCCGCTCAGAAATTTCGTACTCACCAGCGGCAAGTGCGAAAGCACCACCGCCATCGCCAACGCCACGCGTATCAAGCCCATCGCCGCCTCCCCTGATGGAGCGTGAAGCTTGCGCGCGGTTGCGCTTTACGTCGCGAGCGCTCGTCGCGGCGTTCACGCGGCTCGCCGCAACGTGCGCCATTCGTCAGCGTGTGGCGGTCATTTGTCGTTTAGGGGAAAGTGCAGACAGGACGACGACCCGTACGCAACCCGTTACGGCTGCTTCCTTCCGGACCTGACCGGGTTGGCGGGGCGGCCGTCCGCCGCCTGCCTGCGGGGCTCATATCGCTGCTCGGAGGAACCGGCGCAAGGCCGGAACTGACCTAGGTGTGCGGCGTTTTCTCTCCGTCCAACCACAACGGAGAGGCCGCGCTTCAGGCGCGGACACGCCAATGCTGCGAACCCTTGCCTTTGCCCTCGCCCTGACCCTGCCGTCCTTGGCTGGTGCGCAGCAAATGCGCGAGCAGTTCCCGGATTCGCCGCTTGGCATGGAAGTGCGCGGCCATGACGGCGCCGTTTTGGGCCGCGTCGCCAATGTGGAGCGCGACGCGCGGGGCAACATCGTTTCGGTGGATATCCCCGGTCTCGAGCCCGGTGACGCGCCGGCCGCATCCGATCTGGCGGCGGAGAACGATCGCCGCTTGATCGCGCCGGATCGGCAGATTCTGGCGCGCGAGCGCGTGCTGGCGAGCAGGCGCGACTTGCGCACCAACTAACGCTTCAGCAGCGGCAGTCCCGCGAACACGAAGCCTGCGCCGAAGAGAACACCCGCGACCAGGAACGCGTAGTTCGGAAGCGGTGCTGGCAACATGCCGAGCACGCCTGCGGCTAAGGCCGTACCAAACCAACATGCCGGCGCGGCGATCGGCTTCTCCCGCGCGCGCAGCCACGCCAGACTAAGGCCCAGCAGCGCGATGACGAGCGTTGCCGCGCCTTGCTCATAGGTGCTGAAACCGAAGGGGTCGGCATCTGGCCCGCCGATAAACGAGAGCGCTGCCATGGCGATGACAAAGCTTGCTAGCCCGAGGAAGCCGAGGTTGTTAGCGCGCGACACGTAAATGCCGACGAGGCCGAGCGTGAGGAAGATGTCGATCGCCGCCCACAGCCATTGCTGTTGGATCGGGTCGGTCACGATCGGGAAGGCGGAGACAATGCGCAGCGCACCGCCCGTGACGGCGGCCACGCCAGAGAGGCGATAAAGTTGGTCAGAATTCATGCGCGAACGGTGAAGCCGGCCGAAGGGGCGCGCAACCGTTTGCAAAATGGGGGAAAATGGCTGGCCCGGGGCTCTCTGGGGGAAATCAGAGCCAATCCAGGCCGGTATTGGCTGCCAGTTCCTGTCCCGTGACGGAGCGTTTGCTTGACGTCGCGCTCGGCTCTTCATACCTGCAAGGCATGGCCATTCGCCCCATTCTCGTCGCGCCCGACCCGCGCCTGAAGCAGAAATCCGTTCCGGTGGAAGGGCCGGTGACGGATGCGCATCGCCGCCTCATGGATGACATGCTGGAGACGATGTACGATGCGCCGGGCATTGGTCTGGCCGCGATCCAGATCGGCGAGCCGCTGCGTATTATTGTGATGGACCTCGCGCGCGAGGACGAGCCGAAAGCGCCGCGCTATTTCGTGAACCCGGAAATCCTGTGGGCGTCGGAAGAGGTCGTGCCTTATGAGGAAGGCTGCCTCTCGGTGCCGGACTATTACGATGATGTGGAGCGTCCGCGTCACGTGAAGATCCGTTACATGGATTATAACGGCAAGCAGATCGAAGAAGACGCCGAAGGCCTCTACGCGGTGTGCATCCAGCACGAGATGGATCACCTCGAAGGTGTGCTCTTTATCGACCACCTCTCGCGCCTGAAGCGCGAGAAGGCGCTTAACAAATTGAAGAAGCAGCGCCGCGCGCTTTAATCCCGCCCCGTCGTCGTGCATGAGGAACGCATGACGCTTCGCCTCGCCTTCATGGGTTCGCCCGCTTTTGCGCTGCCGGCCTTGGCCGCCTTGATCGAGGCTGGGCATGAGATCGCGTGCGTTTACTCGCAGCCGCCGCGCCCTGCAGGCCGCGGCAAGCAGGAGCGACCGACACCGGTGCATGCGTTCGCGGCGGAGCGCGGGCTTGAGGTGCGTACGCCGAAGAGTCTGAAGCGTGCGGAAGAGCAAGAAGCGTTCGCCGCGTTGAAGCTCGATGCCGCGATCGTCGTCGCGTATGGGCTAATTTTGCCGAAGGCGATCCTCGATTCGCCGCGCGTGGGCGCGTTCAATTTGCACGGCTCGTTGCTGCCACGTTGGCGCGGTGCGGCGCCCATCCAGCGCGCGATCATGGCGGGCGATCGTGTGACAGGCGTTCAGGTTATGCGCATGGAAGAAGGGCTCGACACCGGACCCGTTCTGGCGACCGCCGAAACGCCGATAGAATTCGAGGACAATACCTCGACTTTGCACGATAGATTGGCGGGACTTGGCGCGCGACTTTTGGTCGACACGCTCGAGAAGGTGGAGCGTGGAGAAGCTGTAGAAAGGCCACAAACCGAGAGTGGCGTCACGTACGCGCACAAGATCACACCCGCCGAGACGCGCATCGATTGGACGAGGCCCGCGCGCGAGATCGATTGCATGATCCGCGGCCTCTCACCGACGCCTGGCGCCTGGTTCGAACTGAAGGGCGCGCGCATGAAGGTGCTGCATTCGCGTCTCGGAATAGGAAAGGGCGCGCCAGGTGAAGCTTTGGACGACACGCTCCTGATTGCGTGTGGCGACGGTGCGGTGCGTTTGCTCAAGGTGCAGCGCGAAGGCCGGGCGCCGCTCGAAACTGAGGCGTTTTTGCGGGGACAACCCGTTCCTGTCGGTTCCAAGCTGTCATAAAGCTGCATTGAAGCAATGCAGGCTGCCGGCTAAGTTTCCGCGCAGCGGAGGGTAATTCATGCGTGTTCGCATCGCTCTTGTGGCTTTGGCGCTGGTGTTGGCTGGGTGTGACCAACAGGCGGCGACGGGTGAAGCTGGTGGTTCTGACGCGCCGTCGCTCGACGCGCCGGCGCCGGAAAGCGAGCCGTCGCGCGTGTTTGGCGCATCGAACGATGCAGCGCGGAGCGCGACCGGTGAACTGACCGTCTCGCTCGCGATGCGCATGCCCGACGCTGCGCAAGAAAATGCCGAGCCGCGCGAAATTCTGACGCTGCGCGGCGCAAACGATCTGGTGCTCGAAGCCGAAATTAACGGCGCCGTTTCGCCGGCGACGCAGGTCGGCGGTCAGACGCTGCGCGCGCTGCTGAACATTCCCGTCGAAGAGCCGCAAGTGCTCGTCTATCGCGTGACGCAAGAGACCAAGCCGTCGAGCGGCCAGGGCGTGTGCGGCGCTGACGCGCCGGCTTTCGTGATCGTGTGGGAGCCCTCGGGCCCCGGCGACGGCGCCATGAAAGTGCTCGGGCTGACGGGCGGCGCGCCGGGCGCCGAAGGCGCGCGCGCGTGTCCGATGTTAGAATACGGAAGGCAGTAGGCGCTAGGCGGTAGGGATTGGAATCCCACTGCCCAAGTCCCACTGCCCATTGCCTCAAACATGCGTTTCAAGCTGACCATCGAATATGACGGCGGCCCATTTCAGGGCTGGCAGCGTTTGGCGGATGGGCCGAGCGTGCAGGGTGCGCTTGAGGATGCGGTTGAGAGCCTGACCGGCGCGCGCGCCGACGTGATTGGCGCAGGGCGCACCGACGCTGGCGTGCACGCGTATGCGCAAGTCGCGCACGTCGATATCGAGAAGCCATTTGAGGCGGGGCGTTTGCCGGACGCGTTGAATGCGCATCTGCGTCCGCATCCGATTTCAATTCTTGAAGCGGAAGAGGCGGCGCCGGATTTTCATGCGCGCTTCGATGCGAAGCTGCGCGCCTATCGCTATCGCGTCACCAATCGCCGCGCGCCGCTGACGTTTGAACGCGGCCAATCCTGGCGTGTGCCGCGTGCGTTGGATGTGGACGCCATGCAGGCCGCTGCTGAACGGCTGATTGGGCGGCACGATTTTACGACGTTTCGCGATACCCAGTGCCAGGCCAAGTCACCGGTGAAAACACTCGACGTCGCGGAAGTGACGCGCGACGGCGAAGAGGTGGATTTCTGGTTCGAGGCGCAGAGCTTCCTGCATCGCCAAGTGCGCTCAATGGTCGGCACGTTGATCGAGGTCGGCGTCGGCAGAATGAGCGCCGACGATGTGGCGCGCGTGCTGGCGGCGGCGGATCGGGCGCAATGCGGGCCGGTGGCGCCGCCGGATGGGCTGTATCTGGCGCGCGTCGATTACTGACGTTCGATCATATCCCAGCGATTGCCGTAGAGATCTTCGAACACGATGACTTTGCCGTATTGCTCTTGGCGCGGCGTCTCAATGAAGTGCACGCCGGCGCCGCGATAGCGCGCATACGTAGCGTCGAAATCCAAGACGTAGAGAAACAGAAACACGCGGCCGCCGGTTTGATTGCCGATAAAGGCTTGCTGCGTATCGTTGCCGGCTTTCGCCAGAAGCAGGCGCGCGCCATCATTTTCGGAGGGCGCTACGATAACCCAGCGCTTGGTCTCGCTCATGCGTGTGTCTTCAATGAGCGTGAAGCCGAGCTTTTGCGTGTAGTAAGCGATCGCCTCGTCGTAGTCGCGGACGAGCAAGCTCAGCATGCCAAGCGAAGCGCTCATGCGAAGTACCGGCGCAGCACCGCCTCATAGCAACGCGCCAAAGTGCGCACGTCTTCGACAGCGCAATGCTCATCGACCATATGCGCGGTGGCGTTGCGCAGACCGAGCTCGGCAACTTGCGCGTAATTGCGGATATAGCGCGCGTCCGAGGTGCCGCCCGTCGTCGTGAGCGCAGGCACGATGGCGAAGCTCTCGCGTACGGAATCAACTAGCATCGTGGTGAAATCACCGGGGTCGGTATAGAAGGGCACGCTTTGCGAGGCGATGACGAAGCTGGCCTTCGCGCCAATGCGGGCGGCTGCCGCGTCGACCGTTTCCTTGATCCAGGCGAACAGGGCTTCGCCTGTGTGATTGGTGTTGAAGCGGATATTGAGCTTGGCGCTGGCGCGCTGCGGGATCACATTGTGCGCCGCATTGCCGACATCAATGCTGGTGACTTCTAGGTTCGACGGATCGAAACCGGGGGCGCCTTCGTCCAAGCGGCGCGCCTTCAACGCAGCGCAGGCCTCAATCAAAGCCGTCACGGGGTTCACGGCGCGCTGCGGATAGGCGACGTGCCCCTGCTTGCCTTCGATCGTGATCACGACATTGAGGCTGCCGCGTCGGCCGTTCTTGATGACGTCGCCGACGCGCTCTTCGCTCGTGGGTTCGCCAACGACGCAATGATCAAGCTTCTCGCCTTCGGCGGCGAGCGCTTCGAGCACGGCCTTAGTGCCATCGACGGCGGGGCCTTCTTCGTCGCAGGTGAGCAGGAAGGAGATCGAGCCCTTCGGCGCGCCATTCCTGTTCAGATAAGTTTCGGTGGCGGCGATCATGGCGGCGATCGCGGTTTTCATGTCGGTGGCGCCGCGGCCGTAAAGATTGCCGTTGCGAATTTCGGCGGCGAATGGATCGCTCGCCCAGCCTTCGCCGGGCGGCACGACATCGAGGTGGCCGGCGAAGCAGAAGTTCGGCTGCGCAGTGCCTAGACGCGCATAGAGATTGTCGACGGCGCCGAATTGCATGCGGCGTGTGCGAAAGCCAAGCTTCGCGAGCGCCTGTTCCGCCACATCCATCGCGCCCGCCTCGATCGGCGTCACGGAAGCGCAACGCATTAGGGCTTGGGCGAGCGGGATCGGATCGGTAAGAGTGCGGGCGTCCATGTGAATGCTTTAGAGTGTTCGCGCTTCGGGTTGAAGCGCTTGCGGGGGGAAAAACATGAGCGATGTTGCGCCCGTTCAGGAGCAAAGTCGGATCAAGAGCCTCGACGTCATGCGCGGCTTCGCCGTGCTGGGCATCCTGATTGTCAACGCCGCCTATTTCGCAGCGCCCTGGCAGACTGGGCTCAACCCCTCGCTGCCGCCGCTGGCCGTGACCGAGGAGACGCTCTGGTCCTGGTTCATCATGCACGTGTTCTTCGAGTTCAAGTGCATCACGCTGTTCTCGCTCTTGTTCGGGGTGAGCATCTATCTGGTTGGCGGTGAGCGCGGGGATAAGGCGCGAGGCGCGCTGCTGCGGTCACGCCTTTTCTGGCTGCTGATCTTCGGCCTCATCCACGCGACCTTGATCTGGAACGGCGACATTCTCGTGACCTATGCGCTGACGGGTTTTTTCGTCATGCTGGCGCGCTCATGGTCGCCGCGCACCTTGTTCATGGTGGGCGGCCTATTGCTGGTCGTATCGATCGGCATGCAGAGCATGTTTGCGCTGTTCATGGATTTCATTCCGTCGCCAAAGCTCGCGGAGATCGAGGCGCAGATTTACACGCCCTCGCCGGAAGCCATCGCGGCGACGATTGCAGCGTATCAAGGCGGGTTGCTTAGCGCGGTGCAAGAGAACGTTTCGACTTGGCTGGAGTTCTTGGCCAATTCGCTCGTCGTGCTGATCGTGCGCACGGCGGGCGTGATGATGATTGGTCTTGCGCTCTATAAACTCGGCTTTCTCTCCGGTAATGCGCGCGCGTGGGTGTATTGGCTCTTCGTGGTGCTCGGCGCTGCCGCGCTTGGCGTCATTGGCTATCAAGCGTGGCTGAACGCGGAGGGCGGCTTCACGTTTCGCCACATGATGGCGGGTGGCGGCTTCGCGAACACGGCGCTGGCCATCTTTGGCTCGCTTGGTTACGCGAGTCTACTGATCCTGTTGGTGAAGGCGGGCGCGAAACTCATCACCGAGCCGCTCGCCGCCGTGGGCCGCATGGCGTTCACGAATTATCTGACGCAATCTTTGATCATGACGACAATCTTCTGGGGCGGGCGCGGGTTTGGGCTCTATGGCGAAGTCGATCGCCCGACCTTGATGGCTATTGTCGTCGCCGTTTGGGTGCTGCAATTGATCTGGTCGCCGCTTTGGCTGGCGCGGTTCCAGATGGGGCCGTTCGAATGGGTTTGGCGCAGGCTCTCGTATGGGCGGTCTGTGGCGATGGCGAGAACATGACAACAGGGAAGGAAACGACATGAAGAAATTTGCAGCGATGGTCGCGTTTGGCTTGGCGCTTTCAACGGGCGCGGCGTTCGCCGACACGATGGCCAATGCGTTCGGCAACACCGTTGTCGTGACGTATCCGAACGGTGCGCAGGCGCGTTACCATTTCAACGCCGACAACAGCTTCGGCATCCACGCGCCGGACGGCAGCCATGTGCACGGCACATACGAACTCGCCAACGGCCAATTGTGCCTGACGCCAGCCGGCGGCGAGCGCGCGTGCGCGGCGTATGTGGGCGACAAGAATGTCGGCGACACCTGGACGCAAACCGCCACCGATGGCTCGACCATCAATGTGACGCTGGAAGCCGGCCGCGGCGGCCACGCGCACTGATTACGGCAGTAGGTGAGTAGGGCAGTAAGGCAGAAGCGCTTCAAACATACTGCCCTATTGCCCTACGCCCTTAATGCCCTAATCACGCAGCAGCTCGTTCACGCCGGTCTTTGCGCGCGTTTGCGCGTCGACGCGTTTCACGATCACGACACAGGCGAGGCTCGGCCCGCCGTTCGGATCGGGCAGTGAGCCGGGCACGACGACAGAATAGGCGGGCACTTCGCCGCGCGTGATCTCGCCTGTCGCGCGGTCCACGATCTTGGTGCTTTGGCTGATGAACGTGCCCATCGCCAACACCGCGCCTTCGCGCACGATGACGCCCTCGGCCACTTCCGAACGCGCGCCGATGAAGCAACCGTCTTCGATGATGGTGGGGTTGGCTTGCAGCGGCTCAAGCACGCCGCCAATGCCGGCGCCGCCACTTAAATGGACGTTTTTGCCAATCTGCGCGCATGAGCCGACGGTGGCCCAGGTGTCGACCATCGTGCCTTCATCGACATAGGCGCCGATGTTCACGAAGCTCGGCATCAGCACGACATTCTTACCGATGAAGCTGCCGCGACGCGCGACCGCGCCAGGCACCGCGCGGAAGCCGGCCTTCTCGAACGAGGTCGCGCCCCAGCCCAAAAATTTGGAATGCACTTTGTCCCAGTAAGGTCCAGGCGACGGATCGCCGTTGCCGCCGGCCGCGCCGATGAGTTGGTTGGCGGTTGTGCGGAAGGACAGCAGCACGGCCTTCTTGAGCCATTGGTGCGTGATCCAAGCGCCATCGGCGGCGCGTTCGGCGACACGTGCTTGGCCGGAATCCAATAGGTCGAGCGCAGCCTCGACTGCCTCCACGTCGGCGCCTTTGCTCGCGGGCGTGAGTTCAGTACGCCGAGCCCAGGCGGCTTCGATGGCGGTGGATAGATCGGAATTGCTCATGCGCCGGAGTTAGCCGCCGCTTGCCGTTGTGGCAAGGATCGACAGAGCCGCGCGCCGGTTCGATAGTGCCGCTACAGGGAGCGAAACAATGAGCGCATTCAAGGACGGGCTGCTGAACGGCAAAGTGGCGTTCATCGCGGGCGGTACGAGCGGCATTAATCTGGGCATCGCCACGCGCATGGCTGAGCTGGGCGCAAAAGTCGCCGTGGCGGGTCGTGATCCGGAAAAGGCGCAGCGCGCCGCGGCGGGCATTGGGCATGGCGCCGTTGGGTATTCCATGGACGTGCGCGATTACGCAGCGACGCGCGCGGTGATGGAGCAAATCCACAGCGCCTGGGGCCCGATGGATATCGTCGTGTCGGGCGCGGCGGGGAATTTCCTTTCGCCGGCGGCGGGCCTGTCGGCGAACGGCTTCAAGACGGTGGTCGATATCGATCTGCTTGGCACGTTCAACGTGTTTCGCGGCTGCTATGATCTCATCACGAAACCGGGCGCCTCGCTGATCGCGATCACGGCGGGCCAAGCCGTCAATCCGATGATGATGCAGATCCACGCCTGCGCGGCGAAGGCGGGCGTCAATCAAGTCATTCGCGTGATGGCGATGGAATGGGGCCCGGAGGGCGTGCGCGTGAACGGCATATCGCCGGGGCCCATCGCCGGCACTGAAGGCATGGCGCGACTCGCGCCCAATCCTGAAGTTACCAAAGCGCTGACCGGGCGCATCCCGCTGCGCCGTTTCGGCGAGATCGGCGAGATCGCGGAAAGCGCTGTGTTCCTGTGCAGTGATTCAGCCGCCTACATCACAGGCACGATTTTGGATTGCGAAGGCGGCTCACAATTGGGCGACGCACGCAGCCCGTTTGAGCGGGCTTAAGCGCTGACGTCGGGTTCGCTGCGGGCAGGTGCGAAGACGCGGAAAATCGTGTCGCGGCAAATGCCGACGATAAGCAATGTCTCAAGCAAAAGCGGCATAAGAAGAGTGTTGCGCGTGTCCGGATCGAGGAATTCCTCCTCCGTCCATGAGGTGTCGAAGCTCGCATCGAACGACATCCAGAAATCGTCGACCGACCAATCTTCTTGGCCGGCAAAGTTCGTCAAGCCGGCGTCGACATTGCCAACAAAATTCCAGACGAAGTGGAGAGCAATTGCGCCGCCTATGTGACCTTGGTGCAGGACCAAGATCGCGGACGTGATGCCGAACACAAATGTCATGGAGACATTGATGGTGAGGTCGAGTGGGCTTTGTCCGACACCGACATGCCAGAATCCAAACAGTAGAGCAGAGATAATCACACCGTTCTTTGGACCGTATTGAGCGATGAGCATCGCGAGCAATGCGCCGCGAAAGAACACTTCCTCCGCGCCCGATTGGATCAGTGTGGCAGGCAAAAGCGCCAGAAGCGCCGACGCTGCGGTCGCGATCCAACTGGGTGCGAGCGCGGCGATATCCAAGAGAACGGGCGACGCTGCGACTAAGCCCGCAAGCACCCATGGCGCCGCTCCAGGCAGCGTTTGCCGCGAAACGCCAAGCGCCGCCCAGCCACGATTGTCGGTCTCTTCGGAGAGCCAAGTCGTGGTGAGCGCAAGCGCGCCGAATGGAATGATGAGCCAGCCAATGGATGCGAGTGCGGCGTATTGAGCGCCGCCGGCGCCGGTCGTAAACGCGAGCGCGTCGACGATGCTCCACATCACGCCGAGTACTGTCTGCGCGATGAGCACGTAGATGGTGCAGACGCCCCAATGCCGCGGGACTGCTGGCGCAATGCCGCGGCGGGCGTCGCCATCAATGAGCGGAAATCCGGTGATGTTCATGATGCCCCCAAACGCAGGCTAAGCGGCGTGCGGAACTTGTGCAACGCCTGCGCGAGTTAAGCGTCAACCCAACCGCGCAGCAGCGTGTGTACGTCGTGCGCGTAGTGCTGGACGTAAGCGGGGCGCGGGTCGGGGTGGACGGGGCCGACGAGCGCTGTGGCGAAGCCCATGTCGTGCGCGGGTTCGAGATTGCGCAGCGTGTCCTCGACGAGGATCGCGCGCGTTGGATCGATGTCGAACGCGGCGCAGAGGCGCGTGTAGGCGTCGCGCTGCGGCTTTGGGGCGTAACCGGCGTCGCCGAGATCGAAAACGTGCTCGAAATGCGCGGCGAGGCCGAGCGCCTTCAATGTGCGTTCGGCGTGGCCGCCGCCGCCATTGGTGAAGATGATCTTGCGGCCCGGCAGTTTTGCGATCAGCGCCGCCAAATCGTGATCTTCGCCGAGTACGGAATAGTCGACGTCGTGCACGTCGAGCATGAAATCGTCGGCGTCGATGTCGTGGTGACGGCTGAGGCCAACGACGGTTGCGCCGTATTCGTGGAAATAATGCTCGCGCAGTTCAAGGGCGCGCGCGTCGTCCACGCATGCGTGGCGCGCGATGTAGGCGGTCATGCGCTCGCCGATGGCGTCGTAAAGCGTGGGCGCTGGGTAGAGCGTGTTGTCGAGATCGAACACCCAGTCGCGAATTCCCGCAGGCAGCATCAATCGCCCGTGCCTCGATCTTGCGTCGGCGCGGACGGCGGCGCGAAGCCACGTCTTTGCGTCTCGCGCGCCGGCGCTTCGGTGCCGTCCGCCGTGGCTGCGGCCATGCGCGGGGGGACGCCCACTTCGAGGAAGTCGCGCGTTTCGAACTCGACGACGAGACCTTCGCGACCGCGCGCATTGATCGCCGCGAACGGCTCAGTGCGATAATAGCGGCTCTCACAATCGGTGCGGCCGAGGATCGCGAAGCGCGAAGGGCTGGTGCAGAACGGTTCTCCAGCGGCGAGGTAACGCGGGCCTTCCGGCGTATCCATCGCGGCGTACACGAAATAGCGCTCCTGCATCAGCACTTCGTCGATCACGCGCACGCACGTGTCGGCGTTGAGCGGCCACCAGCCGCGGCTTTCCCAACCTTCGCCACGACGTCGTCCGACTGCGGTCCACACGCGCGCATTGGTGCGGTTGCAGAGCGTGAGGCCCACTTGGCCGGCGCGGCGACGCGCGGCGGTTTCGAGCGCATCGATCAATTGATCTTCGCTGGCGTTGGGCGAGAGCCGAGCGACCGAGCGGAATTGCGCGATGGCCTGGGCGATGGCGCGGGGGTCCACCCCCCGACGGCCTTCCGGCACGCTGTAGCCGGCGTCATCCAGCAAGCGCTGTAGGCCGCGCTGGCGGGCGCGCGCGAGCGTGTATTGCTGCGCTTCGGAGAACGAGGTGCGCCAGCTGTCGCGCTTGTTGATCTGCACGCGGCGGAAGCGGCGCTCCTCCAGGCCTTGCGGCGTGCATTGCGGCGGGTTCTCGATCGAGAACGAGCTGCCCGGATCGACGCAGAGAATGCCGTCGCCGGCCCATTGGCGCCGGCCGCCACGGTGCGCGGAGGAGGTGCGTGCGTAGAGATAGTGCGTGCCGCGCGCGAGCGGTGCTGCGATCGCCGTGCGGCATTCGCCGGGGCGCAGGCGCGTCCAGCCTTGCACGATGATGGAGCGATTGTCTGGGCGGCCGGTGGCTGCCTCCAACACGAAGCTCGTCTCGTTGCAGACTTGCCAACCATTGGCGCGATCGCGCTGCTGCGCGTCGGCGCGGTGCGCGAACACAAAGAACGCCGCAAGCGCGACGCACATAAAGCCGGCGAAAGCGCCGAGCTTAATCAGCCTTGATGAGCGTGCCTGCGCCATAATCGGTGAACAATTCCATGAGCAGGACGTGCGGCGAGCGCCCGTCGAGGATGACAGCTGCTTCCACGCCGTGATCGACGGCGGTGATGCAGGTTTCGAGTTTCGGAATCATGCCGCCCGTGGCGACGCCGTCCTTGATCGCCTTACGCGCATCTTCGGCGGACATTTCGCGAATGAGTTCGCCGTCTTTGTCCAGCACGCCGGGAATGTCGGAGAGTAGAAGGAAGCGCTTGGCGCTCAGCGCTTTCGCGATGGCGCCGGCGGCGGTGTCGGCGTTGATGTTGTAGGTGCGGCCGTCTTCGGCGACGCCGATCGGCGCAATCACCGGGATATAATCTTCGGGCGCATTGATGAGCGCTTGGATCAAGGTCGGATCGACTTCCGTCGGCTCGCCGACGTAACCCAGATCGATCGCTTGCTCGATCATGCTGTCGGGATCTTTGCGCGTGCGCACCGCTTTCTCGACCGTGATCAGGCGCGCGTCCTTGCCGGAGAGGCCGACGCCGCGCACGTCCGCTTCGCGGCCCTCTGACGTGATAAGGTGCGCGAGCTCTTTATTGACGCTGCCGGACAGCACCATCTCCGCCACTTCCATCGTGTCGGAATCGGTTACGCGCAAACCATCCACGAACTCGGATTTCACTCCCGCTTTTTGCAGCATACGGCTGATCTGCGGACCGCCGCCATGCACCACGACCGGGTGCATGCCCACGAGCTTCAGAAGAACGATGTCTGCGGCGAATTTGCGGGCGGTTTCGGTATCGCCCATGGCGTGGCCGCCATATTTCACGACGATCGTCTCGCGATCGTAGATTTGGATGTACGGCAGCGCTTCGGCGAGCGTCTTTGCCGAGGCGAGGCCTTCCGCCAGCTTGGCGGCGTGATCTTTGGACATCTTGTTCACGGATGCGGTTCCTAAGCGGTTCGCAGGATCAGGCCAAGGCCGCGATTTCAGCACGCAGAATATCGATGCCTTGGCCGGTCTCGGAAGAGGTTGCGATAATTTCAGGATGCGCGGCGGGGCGCTTGTTAATGGCGGCGCGTACGCCTTCGAGCGTCTCGGCAAGCTCGGTCGGTTTAATCTTGTCGGCCTTGGTCAGCACGATCTGATAAATCACCGCCGTGGTGTCGAGCGTGTCCATGACTTCTTTGTCATGCGGCTTGAGGCCGTGGCGCGCGTCGATCAGCAAGATGACGCGATGCAGCGTCGGCCGGCCGCGCAGATAATCGCGGATCAACGTCGTCCAGCGGTTGATCTCGGATTTGCCGGCCTTGGCGTAGCCGTAGCCGGGCATGTCCACGAGCCGCAGGCGATCGCCCACGCGGAAGAAATTGAGCTCGCGTGTACGGCCGGGTTCGGTCGACGCGCGCGCCAGCTTGTTGCGGCCGGTGACGGCGTTGATCAGCGACGACTTGCCGACATTCGAGCGCCCCGCGAAGGCGACCTCCGGCAGCGACGAATCCGGCAGAAAATCCATGCTCGGCACGCCGCGTTCGAAATCGATCGGTCCTGCAAACAGCAGCCGGCCTCTCTCGATCCAATCGGCGTGTTCGTCAGGCGTCACTTCACTCCGCCGGCTTCACTGGCCTTGCCAAATCTCTTCGCCAAGAACGTATCGAGCTGCGTCTCGACCCCCTGACGTCGCATGATCACGTATTGCTGCAGGATCGAGAGCGTGTTCGACCAGGTCCAATAGATCACGAGGCCAGCCGGGAAGGCGGCGAACATGACCGTGAACAGCAACGGCAAGAAGCGGAAGATCTGCGCTTGCACTGGATCCGTCGGCGGCGGCGACAGCGCCTGCAGCGCCCACATCGACACGCCATAGAGGATCGGCCAGGCGCCAATCAGCAGGAACGCCGGCACGTCAAATGGCAGCAAACCAAACAGATTGAAGATCGACGTCGGGTCGCGCGCCGAGAGATCGTGGATCCAGCCCACGAACGGCGCGTGCCGCATCTCGATCGTCACGCTCAAGGTTTTGTAGAGCGCGTAGAAGACCGGGATTTGCAGCAGGATCGGCACGCAGCCCGCGACCGGATTGATCTTCTCGGTCTGATAGAGCTTCAGGATTTCCTGCTGTTGGCGTTGCTTGTCGGCGGCGTAGCGCTCCTGCACTTCCTTCATCTTCGGCGCGAGCGCGCGCATCTTCGCCATCGACTTGAAGGATTGATAGACGAGCGGGAACAGCAACAGCTTGATCACGATCGTGGAGGCCAAGATCGCGAGGCCGAAATTGAAGACCACCCCCCAGTCGGCGAAGATTTGCGCCAGCGGGTGCAGCAGCCATTGGAAGAACGGACGCGTCAGGAACCAGAAATTGCCCCAGTCGATCGCGTCGTCAAAGCGCGGGATCGACAAATCGGCCTGATAGTCGCGCAGGAGTTCGTAGCGTTTTGCGCCGGCGAAGAGGTGCTGCGTGTAGGTGACCTCGGCGCCCGGCGCGATTTCGCGCCAATCGCCACGATAGGCGGCGCGATAATCGTTGGTCGCGCCTTCCGAGCGCGCGTCGAAATAGGTGGAGACGCGCTCGTTCTGGGCGGGGATGATGGCGGCGAGCCAATAGTGATCGGTGATGCCAAACCAACCGCCTTGGCCTTGCATCTCCTCGATGCGCTCATCGGCGCCGACGCGGCCACGACCGCGATCGCGGATGTGCTTGTTGGCGTTCTCATAGGTGACTTGGCGCAGATTGTTGTTCTCACCGAACGCCCCGATGAGGCCCTGGTGCACGATTTGATTGCGCACATAGTCCTGCGGCAGGCCCATGCGGCGCACCGTGCCGAACGGGCGCGCGCTCACTGGCGCGCCGGACGCGTTACGCACGACGTCCGTGATCGTGAACATGTAATTCTGGTCGATCGAGATCGTGCGCTGGATGGTGACCCCTTCGGCGGCGACGAGCGTCAGGGTGACCGGCGTTTCCGGCGTCAGGCGCGCGCCTTCGGCGACCGTCCAGCCGCTATTGGCGTCGGCCAAGGTAGCGGTGTTTTCGCCGGCGCGGGCTTCCCAACCGAAGAAGGCGTCATGCGCGAACTCGGCGGCGCGCGGTGCAAGGACGGTCACCTCACCGCTCGTCGGATCGCTGGTGCGGCGATAGTCGCGCAGATTCAGATCGTCGATGCGTGCGCCTTCGAGCGAGATAGAGCCGTCCACTTCCGGTGTATCGATGACGATACGTGCGCCAGCGGATTGCGCCAGCACTTGCTCACGCGCGACAGGGCCGCTTGGCGCTGGCGTTTCCGTGCCGCCGGCTTCGGCCGCAGGTTGCGTGGCCTCGATGCGGGCTTGCTCTTCGGCCTGCAGGCGCGCGCGTTGCGGCGCGTTGTAGAAGAATTCGAAGCCGAACAGGATCGCCGCCGAAAGCGCGATGGCGATAATGACGTTTCGGGTCTCGCCAGGGCCTGGGCCGCCGCCGGAAGTCTGCATGTTGCTTTAGTCGCTCTCGGTAGGGGTTTTGGGCGGTTTGCTCGCGCGATTTTGAGGGGTGCGCCGATGCCCGGTTTCCAAGTCGGCGCGGAGCCTTATCAGTGCGTTTCCAACATCGTCAAGCAAGGCGTCCCAGGGGGCGTCTGGGGTGCTTTGACGCGCCACCAGCACGTAATCCACGCCGGGCAGACCGTGCTGGGGCAGGAGTTGGCGGGCGGCCTCACGCAGCCGCCGTTTGGCCCGGTTGCGGGCGACCGCGTTGCCGACCTTCTTGCTGGCGGTGAAGCCCACCCGGATGGGGCCGTTTTCGAGCCGCAGGCGCGCTTCGATCAGCACGCAGCCGCGTCCCGCCCGCGCGCCTTGGCGCACAAACAGGAATTCTGCCCGTTTCCGCAGGCGCTCGATGGCTGATTTTGAGGTCATTTGAACCGGCCTAGAGGCCGGGATGCCGGCGTGGCGCCGGCGGCGCAAGCCCGCTGATTAAGCGGAAAGCTTCTTACGGCCCTTGGCGCGACGACGGGCCAGCACCTTTTGGCCGCCTGCGGTGGCCATACGGGCGCGGAAACCATGGCGGCGCTTACGAACGAGCCGGCTCGGTTGGTAGGTCCGCTTGGTGCTCACGACACGTCTCGATCTTTAAGGGTGTAAAACGAAGGGGCGGGAATTAGCCCACCCCTTTTCGAGCGTCAAGGCTCAGACGGGAAGGAATGCACGGATCGCGATAATCGCGACGGCGGCAAACCATACCGCACCAAAAATCCAGGTCGCGCGCCGCCGGCGCGCTTTCGTTTCATGGGGCATGGTCGTCGCTCCGATAAGGGGGAGGCGGGAGCGTGGCGCTACTCTCAGTCGCCGGCTGCCTGGAAGTTCCTTGGGCCGACAATATTCACAGCCTACGGCCATAAGCCGGCGGGCCCGAGTGAATTTTCCGTTGCAATCCAGAGTGGCGCGTTCCCGGAACTGGAACCGGGACAGAATACCGCCGCTAAGCTAAGGCCTTAGTCCGTAACGCATGACGCTGCCCTCGCCCCCCGCCCGGCCTGCCGGACCGTTCCAGCGTGTGCGCGCGTTCATCGACAGCCTGGCCGGGCGATTGCTGGCGCTGACGGTCATGGCGGTGATCGCCGGCGAGATTTTCGTGTTCGCGCCGGCTTTGGCGGGCTTTCATGAAAGCTGGCTGCGCGAGCGTGTGAGCTTGGCGCAGATCGCAGCGCTCGCGCTCGAGGTGACGCCTGAATACGAGATCGCGGATTCGCTCGAATACGAATTGCTGACCAATGCCGGCGTGCAGCGCGTGGCGATGCAACGCGATGGCGAGCGTGTGCTATTGCTGGAGCGCGAGCCGCTGCGGCCAGCGACGCATGTGGTTGTGTACGACTACACGCAGGCGACGGGGTTTCAGCGCTTTCGTTGGTCGGTGGAAACATTCTTTGCGCCGCCGGGCCGGGCGCTTCGCGTGCTGTCGCGGCCGCGCTTCGAGAGCGGTGAATTCATTGAGATCGTACTTGATGAAGCGCCGTTGAAGCGCGCGATGGAGCGTTTCGCACAAAGCTTTGCCCGCATCTCCACGCTCATTCTCATGGCGGCGGGGGCGCTGATCTATGTGGCGCTCACCGCCGCATTCGTGCGGCCGATGCTTGATCTCACGCTCGCCATTGAGCGTTTCCGCGATAAGCCGGAAGACGTCTCGATCGCGTTTCCGCGCAGTCAGCGCACGGATGAAATCGGTCGCGCGCAGCGCGCCGCGGCGGACATGGCTGAACAGGTGCGCAATGCGTTGCGGCAGAATGAGCGGCTTGCAGCACTGGGCGCAGCCGTCGCGCGCATTGGCCATGATCTGCGCAACATGCTCTCCACCGCGCAATTGGTCGCCGATCGCCTAGCGCAATCGGAAGATCCTGCAGTGCGCCAACTGGCGCCGCGCTTGGAGCGCACGATCGATCGCGCGGCTGGCTTGGCGGCGAGCACGCTCAAATATGGTCGCGCCGATGAGGATCCGCCGGTGCTGACGCGGGTTATCGTTGCCGATGCGGCCGAAGAAGCGGCGGCGGACGCGCTGATCGGTTTTGGCGGCACCGAGTATAAGCACGACATCGAGAAGGGCTTGGCTTGCGTTGCCGACCCCGATCATTTGCACCGTATTCTCGTGAACCTCATCCGCAACGCCGGCCAGGCGATGAAGGAGCACACGCGGCGCGACAAGGATCGCAGCGTGCTCGTTCGCGGCATGCGCATGGAGGGACGTTGCGAGATCGAGGTGATCGATCGCGGCCCCGGCGTGCGCGAAAATTTGCGCGCACGGCTGTTTGAGCCGTTCGTGTCAGCCGCGCCCGAAGCGGGCGGCACCGGGCTTGGCCTTGCGATCGCCCGCGAACTCACCCGCGCGATGGGCGGCGAACTGGAGCTGACGCGCACCGGCGCCGAAGGCTCGACGTTCAAAATTACCTTGCCGGCGGCGTAGTCGCGGCCGCTTGCGCGGTTGAAGGTATGCGGCCGACGATGCCTTCGCGGCGTGGATCGGCGCCGCCTTCAAAGCCGTTGGGGCGTACGCGGATGGCGTGAATGCCACTCTCCTCAAGCCCCGTCACATCGCGGAATTCCCAGCCGCGGCGTGTCAATTCTTCGCCGACGCCAGCGGGCAAACGTGCTGGTTCAAGGTTTGCGGGCGAGAAGCGCGCGGTGATGTTTGAGAGATTGATCGCGTCCTGCACCGGCATATTCCAGTCCAGAATGCCGATCGTCGTGCGCGCGACATAGCCAATGATCGAAGAACCGCCGGGCGAACCGATCACCATCTGCAATTCGCCGTCGCGATCTGTGATAATCACCGGCGACATCGATGAGCGCGGACGCTTGTTCGGCGCGGCGGCGTTTGCGAGCGGGCGGCCGTTTAGCGTGGGCTCGAATGCAAAGTCTGTGAGCTCATTGTTGAGGAAGAAACCGGAGGCCATGCGTTGTGAGCCGAAAGCGCTCTCAATGGTCGCCGTCATCGAGGCTGCGTTGCCCCAGGCGTCGATGATGGAGAGGTGCGTGGTGCCGTTGTCGTCGCTGTCATCGCGGCCCCAGCGTTCGTAGAGCTCGAAACCCGCCGGTTGGCCCGCGCCAACATTGCCGGGCGCGCGCGCCAGATTGATCTCCGCTGCGCGGCTATCGAGGTAAGTGGGCGCGTACAATTCTTGTGTCGGCACCGGCACGAATTGATCGTCGGCCATGTAATGGTCGCGATCCGCATACGCGAGACGGCTCGCCCACAGGAACGCGGCCCAGTCGTCCGGATTATTCGCGCCGCCCGGTTGCGGACGCGCGCGCTCGTAAAGGCCGAGGATCGAAAGCACGGCGTTGCCCGAAGTCGGCGAACCCAGAGTGCAGACGCGATAGACGCGATAAGCGCCGCAGATTGGTTCGAGACGACGAGGTTGCGCCGCTTGCAGATCAGCGAGTGTCAGCGTGCCGCCACGGGGATTGCGACGCGCCGCAGCGACGATCGAATCGGCGATCGGGCCTTGCGTCATCGCAGCGGGGCCTTGTTCGGCGATCGCGCGCAACGTGTTGGCGTAAGCCACGTTGCGCAGCAGCGTGCCAGCCGGCAGCGGCGCACCTTCGCGATCGAACAGATAGGCGCGCGCTTGAAAATCGGCACGCAAACGGCCGCGCTCGCCGGCGCCGGCGATCATGCGCGCCATGCGCGGCGAAATCTCGAACCCATTGTCGGCCAAACGGATCGCCGGCTCGAACAGACGCGCCCACGGCAAGCGGCCGTGATCTTCGTGCGCGAGTTTCAGCATCGGGATCAGCAGCGGCACGCCGGTGGAGCGGCCGCTCGCTTGTGCGTCGAGAAACGACATCGGCCGGCCGCGCGCGTCGAGGAACATCTCGGGCGTCGCCCCCGCAGGCGCCCATTCGCGGCCGTCATAGCCGGTCATCTGCTCGGTGCGGCCGTCATAGAAGAGCAAGAAGCCGCCGCCGCCGAGGCCGGAGCTCTGCGGTTCCACTAGGCCCAACACCATTTCCGCCGCGATCGCCGCGTCCACGGCCGAACCGCCGGCGCGCAAGATTTCGAGGGCTGCTTCGACCGCATGCGGGTTCGCCGCCACCGCCATCGCTTCGCCGCGTGGAGCGGGCTCGCTGCGCGTGCCGCCAGCGCCAGTGGGTGACGACGTCGTCGCGCACGCCGCGAGCGCCAGAGCGAACACAAGAGCGCTGAAGCGCTTGGGCAGGGTATGAAGCATCATCTGTTTCGTACAATGCGGAATCGATTTGAGAAAAGCCCTAAAGGGCTTGCGCTTTGACGCATGCCGAGGTTCCTGGGCCTCATGTCTCATATTGGCGCCACCAATTCGCTCGTTGATGTTGCAGGCCTGAGCGTGGGCTGCGCCGAGGATCGGGCGGCGCTGACGGGCGTGACGGTGATTGTGCCTGATGGCCGAGCGGTATGCGCCGTCGATGTGCGCGGCGGCGGGCCGGGCACGCGCGAGACGGATGCGCTGGCGGCAGAGAATTTGGTCGATGCGATTGATGCGGTCGTCCTGGCTGGCGGCTCTGTGTATGGGCTTGCAGCCGCCGATGGCGTGGCTGCGCTGATGGGCGCCGAGGGGCGCGGCTACGGCTTGGTCGATTTGCCTGGCGTGCCGAAATCGCCGGTGATCCCGGCGGCCATCCTCTACGATCTCGCCAATGGCGGCGACAAAGCGTGGGGTGAAGCGCCGCCATACAATGCACTCGGCCGCGCCGCGTATGCCGCGCGCGCCAAAAGCGTGCCGCTCGGCAATGTAGGGGCGGGGCTTGGCGCGAAAGCGGGTGCGCTCAAAGGCGGGCAAGGCAGCGCGAGCGTTGTCACCGCTGACGGGTTCACGATCGCGGCGCTGGCGTGCGTGAATTCTTTTGGTTCAACGACGATGCCAGGCTCTCGCGCGTTCTGGGCGCATCCGTTCGAGATCGATGGCGAATTCGGCGGCGTGCGCTCCGATGGCGCACAATCGTTCGACCTCGAAGATTGGGAAGGCGCCAAGGCCAATCCATCGCCGCGCGAGAACACTACAATCGCCTGCGTCGCGGTCGATGCGGAGCTCACACCCTCCGAGTGCAAGCGCATCGCGCAAATGGCCGGCGCCGGCCTCGCGCGCGCGATCCGCCCCGTGTTTGCGCCGTTCGATGGAGATGTGGTGTTCGCTTTAGCGACGGCAGCCAGGCCAGTCGCCGAACCGCGTGCGTTTACGATTGCGCGTTTTGGCGCGCTGGCCGCCGATTGCTTGGCGCGTGCTGTGGCGCGTGGCGTGTATGAGGCGATGAGCGTCGGGGCGCATAAAGCCTGGCGCGATCTCTAGGCGTTCTTGGCGCGCTTGACGGCGGGCTTCTTTTTCGACGCATTGAGCGCCGCGGCTTCTTTGATCAGCGCTTTGAAAGCTTTGGCGTTCAGCTTGTCGCCTTCGAAGATGTCGAGCGCACGGCGCACATTGCCGTCGAGGCTTGAATTGAAAAGCTTGGCTGGATCTTTCAGCGCCGCGCCCTTGGCGAAAGTGAGTTTCACTTTGTCCTTGTAGGTCTCGCCGGTGCAGAGAATGCCATCGTGCTCCCAGGCCGGCACATCCCATTTGCGCGTCTCTATCGCTTCGGGCGCAGCGTCTTTGATGAGCTCGCGCACGTTCTCCAGCGCGGCGGCGCGCCAGTCGTTGGCGGCGGCGCTCCTTGTTGTGGTGGCCTTCTTCGGCGAAACTTTCTTCTTCGCGCCGCTCACAGCTTCTCTCCCGGCAGCTTGCTGGCTTGTTTCACCCACGCGCTGAATTGCTTTTCGTCGAACGCGCCTTCGTGGATGTCGAGGTAGCGCACGTTCTTCTGCTTGGAGGCGCCGGGCGGCACGGGCTTCAATGACACGCCATCGAAGAACGCGACTTTGATGTATTTGGCGAAGACGTGGAAGCTCAGGAAGTAGCGGCCTTCCTCGACGCCATAGAAGGGCGAATTCCACTTTACCGCCTTCAACACTTTCGGCACGGCCTTCGTGATCAGCGCATCGAGACGCGCGCCAACCGCGCTTTTCCAACCCGGCATCGCCGCGATGTACCTCTGCACCGGCTCGTCGCCATAGCCTTTGGCAATCTGCGGATTGCCACCGGACAGTAGTTTTGGCGCGCCGCTCTTCTTAGCTGCGCTCTTACGCGCAGAAGCCTTCTTTCCGGCGGCTTTCTTCTTGGGCGCGGCCTTCTTCACACTCTTCGCCATCATCACGCTCCAGTGCGCCGCTTCGGCAGATAGGGTTGCACGAAGAGATAGATGCCGCTCAACGCCAGTAAAGCGAGCGGAAAAAGCGGGACGTACGACATCCACATGATCGGTTCGGCCTGCGTCAATGCGATCGTGGTCGCGATCACGCTCAACACGAAGAACGCCGACACCCAGCGGTGAAATTGGCGAATGAACTTGCCCACGCGGACCTCCCGGGTCGCTGCATAATGGTGTGCGTACATCGTTAGCCCTCGATCATCTTCCAGGCATTGCCGGAGGGATCGCGGAAATTGGCGTCCACGCCGCCGAAGCGCGCGATCGGCTCTTGCGTGAACTCAACGCCCTTGGCGCGGAGCTTATCGTAGGCGGCGCGGCAATCCTCGACGATGAGCACAAGCGGCGGCATCGCACCCTTGGCCACCATTTCGCGCATCGTCTGCGCGGTCGCGGCATCTAACACTGGTTCTTGCGGCAGGAAGAGGCCGAGCTCGAACGATGTTTGGTTCGGATGCTTGATCGTCAGCCAGCGATAATTGCCGTTGCGATGATCGGCGTGGACGTTGAAGCCCAATTTGTTGACGTAGAAATCCAGCGCCTCGTCTTGGTCGTGCACATAGAGGCCGATAACTCCGATGCCCTTACTCATGACTATTCCTCCTTGTCGGGGTCATCAGTATCGGCGGTCTCTTGGCGGCGCTTCTCCGAAACTGCGGTTTTGAGGTCTGGGCGATAGGCGGCGCTGACAAAGCAGTGCGGAACCTGTTCGAGGCTATGCACGCCGGCCTGTTCGCGGGCGCGCAATTCCGTGGGGCTATCGCCGGTGACATCCTTAAAGACGCGGCCAAAGGTGCCCAGACTGTTCCAGCCGGTGTCGAGCGCGATGTCGATGATCGGCATGTCCGTGTCGCGCAGCATCGCCTTGGCGCGCTCAATGCGGCGGGTCAGCAGATAGCGATGCGGGGGCACGCCAAAAGCGTCTTTGAAGGAACGCGCAAAGTGCGCCTCCGAGACGCCGCTGACATCGGCGAGCCGCTTGACCGGCCATTCTTCGTGCGAGGCCGCATCCATTCGATCCTTGGCGCGGAGCAGTCGGCGTAGCAGGGCGGGATCTTGGGAAACGCGTCCGGTCGAGGCCATGCGAGCGATCAAGGTTCGCCGCCGCGCGCCGTCAAGCGTTCACGTTTCTGATGGTTCAAATTAAGGAGTGGCGCGCCAGAAGAGATTCGAACGCCTGCCCCCCAGATTCGTAGCCAATTTCATGCATCCTACACGTGAAAAGCTATTGGGCGATGCAACAACATAACCATAGGAAAAATAACGAGTAAATTGGGGATTGATGCTTGCTTTCCGTCCGGCGAGCGCCTGATGCCCGCTGGTGGCGCAGCGCCTATGCAGGAGTTGCAGGGCGTAGCCGCGGCCCACAAATCTCGCTGAGAAGGGTGTTGCGCTCGTTTACGAGACTGTGCGACGGCCAAAAGAGCTCCATTGGCTCGATTTGATCGAGCGCGTTCGCGGCCAGGCAAAGACTGGTCTCGACATCTTGGAAGGCGATGCGCATCTGATCTCGGTCGAGCGTACGCTTGGCTTGGCCGGCCGCCACTATCGCTGCGTTCGATTTGTTGCGCTGACGCACCCAAGCCTCGTCGGGGAGTCTTATCCGGCGCTGAGCGCTCTCTCGGTGGCCGCCAACGCTCGCACCAGCGAATTGTTCAGCTCGTGCGCCACGCCGGCCAAAAGCTCGCCCACGAGATCGCCGATCTGCACTGCACGCTGAACGCCGAGATGAAGGCCGAACAGGGCTGCGGAGACTAAGCGCGCCCCCATAGACATGCGTGTGGTTGAGCGGGGGCAATCGGCTGGCGTAGAACGGAGGCCGTGGCGCGGACGAATGTCCGAACATCGGGAGTGTCGTGCCGCGTGGCGCGGACTTCCGGAGTTGGGATCACTCGGATGGCGAACGTCCGGCCGCTCAGGGCGTCAGGGCTCCTCGAACAGTGATGATTAGCGCAGCATGCACGAAGCGGACGCGCCATGCAGCGCGCGCATGTGCTAATGCCGCCTGGGCATTTCGTCCAAGGGATCGATTTTGCTAAGCGACGCTCATGGACTCAGGCAGAGGCACGGGGCGGACGCTATACGACAAGCTCGTCGACGCGCACGTCGTCCGTGATCTGGATGGATTGTGTGAGGAAGTCCTCCTTTACGTCGATAGAAGCGTTCTCAACGAATACACCAGTCCCCAGGCCTTCACGCGGCTTCGCGCGGCCAATCGCTCTGTCTGGCGTCCTCGCGCAACCCTTGGCGTCGTCGACCATGTGAACTCGACCGCAGCCGATCGCGGTGCGCTTATGCCCGACGATGCGGGGCAGACGCAGACCGATTATTTCGCGCGCAATAGCGCCGATTTCGGCATCGAGATGTTCGACGTACTCCATCCTATGCAAGGGATCGAGCATGTCGTCATGCCCGAGATGGGCTTGGTCCAGCCGGGCATGGTGATCGCCGCGGGCGACAGTCACACCACTACCTACGGCGCCTTCGGCGCGCTTGGTTTCGGCATAGGCACATCCGACATCGAACATTATCTGGCGACGCAAACGCTTGTGTATCGCCGTCTGAAGAACATGCGCGTACGAGTCGACGGCCGATTGGGCTTCGGCGTGGTGTCGAAGGACATCATCATGGCGCTGATCCGCGAGATCGGCGCGTCAGGCGCCACCGGCTACGCGATCGAGTTCGCAGGTGAGGCGATTTCTGCGCTGAGTGTCGAAGCGCGGATGACGATCTGCAACATGGCGGTCGAGTGTGGCGCGCGTGGTGCGCTGATCGCGCCGGACGACAAGGTTTTCGCCGCCATCGAAGGCAAACCGCGCGCGCCGTACGGTGTGCTCTGGGATCAGGCGATCGCGTATTGGCGCACGCTGCGCAGCGATGAGGGCGCGCACTTTGATCGCGAGGTTGTCCTCGACGCATCCGAGATCGAGCCAATGGTCACCTGGGGCACCAGCCCCGATCAAGCCGCACCAATCTCTGCAACGATTCCTTCAAGCGCGGGGCAGGCCGATACTGCGCGTGCGCTCGCGTACATGGATCTGAAATCCGGCGCGGCACTCACCGACATCGCCATCCAGCGCGCCTTCATTGGCTCGTGCACCAATGCGCGCATCGAAGATTTGCGCCAAGCTGCTGCTGTACTGCGTGGCCGTCGCGTCGCCGTTGGCGTGCGCGCCATGGTCGCGCCAGGTTCGAGCGCGGTGCGCCGACAAGCTGAAGCGGAAGGCTTAGATCAGGTGTTCATCACTGCTGGCTTCGAGTGGCGCCAATCCGGCTGCTCGATGTGCTTGGCCATGAATGACGACGTCTTGGCGCCGGGCGAACGCTGCGCCTCGAGCACCAACCGCAATTTCGAAGGGCGCCAAGGCGCGGGCGGCCGCACGCATCTGATGAGCCCCGCCATGGTCGCCGCGGCCGCTGTGATGGGGCGCCTCACCGACGTACGCAAATTCAGCGAGGGCGTATGAGCTTCGAGCCATTCATCGTGCGCAAGGGGTTGGCGGCGGCTTTGCCTGCGGCGAACGTCGACACCGACGTGATCATGCCGAAGCAATTTCTGAAAGGCATCGATCGCGTCGGTCTCGATCGCGGCTTGTTTCATGGTTTGCGCTACGATAGCGCCGGCGCGTCGGTCTCTGATTTCGTTTTCAACGACCCGCGCTGGCGTGCGCCGCGCTTCCTGGTTGTCGGCCCGAATTTCGGCTGCGGCTCCAGTCGCGAACACGCTGTGTGGGGCTTGATGCAAGCGGGCGTCTCAGCACTCATCGGCACGAGCTTTGCCGGCATCTTCTTCGATAATTGCGCGCGCAATGGTCTGCTCGCGATCTGTGCAGCGCCCGAGCAAGTTAAGGCGATCTTGGCGTGCGCGGCGGACGGCCCGATCAGCATGACCATCGATCTGCAGGCGCAGACGATCGTCACGCGCGATGTGCGCGCGCATTTCGACATTGAACCTAGTCGGAAACAGGCCCTGATGAGCGGCTTGGATGCTGTCGGCGTAACGCTCGAGCATTGCGACGCTATCGCTGCTTTTGAAGCCCAGCATTTCGCTCAACACCCCTGGATCAAGCCCTAATCGGGCGATGGAGTTGTCATGTCCGCCAACAGGCGCGTCGTCATCACGCAGAATTTCTTCGACGAGGTGTCGCTGGACTTTCTACGCGCCAATGGTTGCGCCGCGGAGATCGTCAAACTATCCGCTGGGCAAACCGAAGCGACGCTCGATGTCGCCGCTATCAAAGATGTCGTCGGCGACGCAGCTGGCTGGATCGTGGGGCATGCGCGGATCACACGCGAGGTCCTGGAGGCCTTGCCGCAGCTCCAAGTCGTGTCGCGCCGCGGTGTAGGTTATGAGCGGGTGGATATTGAAGCCGCGCGCGATCTTGGACGTGTCGTCACCATCGCCGCCGGCGGCAATGACGCAACGGTTGCGGACCAGGTCATTGGCATGATGATCGCCGTCGGTCGGCGCTTCCGCGAAGCGCACGCGCAGATGCAGGCCGGACCTTGGAAGATTCTTCTCGGGACTGATCTTTATCGCAGGACCGTCGGCATCATTGGGCTGGGCCGTATTGGCCGATCACTGGTGCAACGTCTGCGCGGGTTCGAAGCGGACATCCTCGTCGCCACACCCAATCCGGATGGCGACTACGCGGCGCAGACGGGCGTTCGCTTTGTCGATCTGGAAACGATCTGGCGCGAGAGCGATTATATCAGTGTGCACGCGCCGCTGACGCCGGCGACACGGCACATGATCAACACCGACACGATCGCCAAGATGAAGCCAGGCGCGATCATCATCAACACCGCACGCGGCGGCCTCGTGAGCGATGCCGACCTCCTGGCGGCACTAAGCGCGGGGCATCTCGGCGGCGCGGGGCTCGATGTGTTCGAGAGCGAGAGCGATCCTTCGATGAAGTCAGTCACGGATGCGCTGCTCGCTCTGCCAAATGTCGTGGCGGCGCCGCATGCGGGCGCCTCAACTCGCGAAGGACTGGATCGCACCAATATGATTGCGGCTGAGTGCGTGGTCGCGGTTCTGGATGGCAAGAAGCCGGCGGACGCGTGCGTCGTCGTCGACGGCCGTTAAGCGATATTCGCGGCTTTCATCGCCGCGCGCCAGAAGCGTTCTGCGATAGCGTGCTGTGGCGCCAGCGGCCGCACGGCGCGGATCTCGACGGCGACATCCGTCTCCGGACCGGCCGCCCGTACGAGTTCGCCCTGGCGCAGTGAATCGTCGATGAGACTGTGCGGCAACCAGGCCAGGCCGCGGCCGTCCCGCGCCATTGCGTAGAGCACACTGGCCAGCGGCGAGGCGAACGCAGTCGTTGCGCTGATCGGCCCGAGCGCTGCAGACAAAATGCGGCCCATGCCGGAGCCTTCGCTGAAGGCGAGCAGCGCGCCGCCATCGGCCAGGCCATGGCGCGGCGTTGGATCATCAGCGCTTCGTGGAGCGCAGACGGCGATCAATGTATCCACACCCACGGCAATGGAGCGAAAGTGCGCTTCGTCCAGCGCATGTGCGGCGGCAGGGTGGTGATGGCACAACAAAAAGTGCGCATCGCCGCGCAACATCAAGCGCTCACATGCCGCCATGTTGTCGGCGACGAGGCTGATCGGGGTCTCGAGAACGAAGCTCCGCTCGATGCGCCGCACCCAATCTGGAAAGAACGTGGTGGAGAGCGAATTGGTCGAGAGGAACCGCAAAGTCGCTTCGCTCGCGCCGCCAACCTCACGCGCTTGCTCGCGCGCGCTGTAAGCGCGGCGGACGATCTCAGAGATGGTCGGTCGCACCGCTTCACCTGCATGTGTGAGCGCCAAGCGCGGTGCGTCACGATCGAACAATTGGGCGCCGAGCCAATGCTCAAGCGCGCGGATGCGTCGGCTAAAGGCGGGTTGAGTGATGTGGCGTAGTTCGGCGGCGCGCGAGAAATTCCGCGTCTCGACCAGCGTCAGAAAATCTTCGAGCCAGTCCAGTTCCATTAGTCGGCATAGCCTGGCGAGAGCCGGTCGAGGCGGCGTAGCAGCGCAGGCCAGACCAAAAGATCAGCCGCTTGGCCGAGTCCCCGCGATTGTTGCTCAACGACCTCCTGGACGTGGTCATGCGGAATGCGCAGCTTGGCGCCGGCTTGCGCCGCGATCTGCATCGCGCAGGCGCGTTCAAGAAAATACATGAACGTGAAGGCCTCGGCGACACTGCGTCCAGCCGTCAAGGTGCCATGATTGCGCAAGACCATCGCGTTCTTGTCGCCGAGATCGGCGACCAAGCGCGGACGTTCGTCGTGATTGAGCGCGACGCCTTCAAAGTCGTGATAGGCGATTTGGCCGTTGAGCAGCATCGCGGTTTGATTGAGCGGCAGCAGCCCTTCATCCTGGCAGGAAACGCCCGTGCCCGCGATCGTGTGCAAATGCATGACGCATTGCGCATCCTCGCGCGCGCCGTGAACGGCGGAATGGATCGTGAAACCGGCCGGGTTCACCGGAAAGTCTGATGGCTCGACTTTATTGCCGTCGAGATCGACCTTCACCAGCGAGGAGGCCGTGATCTCATCGAACATCAGGCCATACGGGTTGATCAAGAAATGATGCTCCGGCCCTGGCACGCGCGCGGAGATGTGCGTGAACACCAGATCATCCCAACCGAACAGCGCGATTAGTCGATAGGCGGCGGCGAGATCGACGCGCAAGGCGCGCTCGGCGGCAGCAGCGTCTTCGATGGGTGTGAGACAGGCGGCGGCGTCGGGCATGTGCAGCTCCTAATCCAGTTCCACGTCGAGCAGGCGCACATATTGCTGGCCGCAATGCATGTCGCGTTCGACCTCGCCACCCTGCGGGCTTGTGCGCGCGTAGGAAATTTTCACCATGTGCAGGTTGGGCACCGGGTAGCTTTTCACGAACGCCGGGTCGGCGCCGTAGAGGCGCGCAAACGTGTCGGGGCCCAGCTTTGGGCTCGTAGCGTATTTCTCGAAACTCGCTTCGCCATCGAAAAAGAGATCGAACGTGACCCAATAGGGGCCCGCGTTCTTTGAGCGGATGTGATGGACGACGTCTTTCACCTGCGCCATTACGCGGCCTCCGAAAGCTTCAGATCGATCCAATCGAGTCGCACCAATTCCATCGGGTCCGATACCTCGACGACGTGGTTGAGCTTGAATTCGTAAACCGGGCCGCGCTCAATGTCGGCGGGCGAAAACGCAAAGCCGTGGCTCGGGATTTCCTTCTCCAGATTGATCGGGAAGTGGAAGAAATACGGATTGCAGGCCTTGGCGATCTGTGTGGCCATCGCTTGCGTGGCGGCTGTGGCGACAAAAAGGATGCCGACCTCGCGCGGCGGCGGTGTGCCGGGCGCGGGTTTATCGCCGGAAACGGCGTTCCAGCCGTAGAGACGCAACGAGATGTGGAAGTCGCCGGCGGCGTCGCCGATGGCCGAACGTACGCGTTGGTTCAACGCCGCGAGCATATTGTCGTGAAACTCATCGATGCGGCTCAAGATCGCTGGATCTTGAATGCCGACAAGCATGATGGTTTGGAACCGTCCCGCCGCGGCGCCTTCCAGCTTCATCGTGTAGGGCTTCTTGTCCCACACCGAGCCGGTCACGCGCACAGTGCGGCTGTCGAGCGCAGTATAGACGGAGTTCGTGACATCCAAGACGCCCCCCGGCTCCGTCAGCAAGAACGGATTGGCGTTCTCATAGAGCATGTGCGCGGACACGCTGTGTGGATCGCAGCGGTTGTCCGGGTTCAAAGGTTCGACATTGAAGCCTTCGGAATCGATGGAAATCAACACGCCCGAACCGCGCGTCGGATAGACGCTGCATTGCGCGCCGCATTCAGCGACTTTCGCCGCATGCCAGGACGCGGCCGTATGCGCGCCTTTCATCAGCGCATAACAAGAGAGCACGGCGGTATCGGTGGTGCGGCCGCCGAGCACGATGTCGGCGCCGGCTTGCAGTGCGGCGATGTAGGGCTCTGGCCCCATCGCGGCGACGATGTGGGCGCATGAGTCGATCGTTGCGTCATCGAGCGCGCCGAGCGGTGGCAGCGGCTTGATCTTGCCTTCAGCGTTCTTGGCCCTGAGCGTGGCCTTGTCCTGCTCGGAATAGAGCAGTGCGATCTTCGGCGTCAGATTGTGTTCGCGCGCGATCTCCAGCGCGATGTCGCGCGTCCAGTTCAAGCCGGCATCGCCGCCCGCTTGGCCGCAGGAGCCGATCATGATCGGAATTCTCGCCTTGGCCTGCGCAAGCATAAGGATGGTCAGATCGCGCTTCACCGCCTCGCGATTGTTCTTGGAGATGCCGAGCGCGAGATAGGCGGCGCCGCTATCGGTGGAGCCGGCGTCGCTGGCGATCGCGTGTGCGCCTTGCGCGATGCCGTATTCGACTTCCTCCGGCCGCACGCCGGCGCCGAGCGAACCGCACGGCACGATGATCTTGATGGTGTCACCCATAGGCGTCAGGCTTTCTTGCTGTGGCGGCGTTGGACGGTCTTGGATTGTTCGAGCACGTCGCACACGGCGATCGCGCCGGCGTGGAGGTGGGCGCGCATGGCGCGTTCGGCGCGGGCGCCGTCGCCGGCGAGTATCGCGTCGATTATGTCTTCGTGCTCACGCTGTGACGCCTCGATGCGCGGCCGCCCCATCAACTCGGTGAACAGCAAGCGATTGACTGGAAAGGTCAGGCGCAGGCCCGCTTCCCTCAGCACCTCATTGCCGGCGATGTCGTAGAGCACATCGTGGAAGACCTGGCGCGCGTCGCTGAGTTTCTTGACGTCGGCGTGAAGCGTATCCTGCAACAGTTTTCGGCAATCGCGCATGCGCTGCGCATAATCCGCGCGGTGAATGTTCTCGGCCGCGAGGCGCGCCACGTAGCCTTCGATCGCCTCGCGCGCCTGGAAAATCTCGCGCACGCCCCGTTCGCTGTAGGCGCGCACCGAGGCGCCGCGGTGTGGCGTGAATTCGAGCACGCCCTCGCCGGTCAAGCGGCGGATCGCTTCACGCACGGGGCCGACACTGACGCCATAGGTCTTCGCCACATCGGCGACGACCAGGCGTTCGCCCTGCGCCAGATGGCCCTGACGGATCGCTTCACGTAGCGAATCGATCACGTGCTCGACGAGCGTTTCAGCGGGGGCATTTTTCGATGGCGGGGTGCGCGGCGGCATCTGAACCTCAATGGACAACGAATGGAACGGCGCCGGTTGCAAGCGAGACGGCAACCATCAGGAGAAAAAACAGGATCGCGAAGGGCAGGCCGAAACGCTGCAAGTCTCCGACCTCAACCTTGAGCAAAGTCGCGACGAGATAAATCGGCGCCACCAGCGGGCTCAGTGCGTGCACATTGACGCCCAGCAGCGATGCGCGTGCAACCTCGACCGGCTCGACGCCAAAGTGCTGAGCGGTTTCCGCTAGCACCGGCACGATGCCGAAATAATAGGCCTCGTTCGAGAGCACGAAGGTGAAGGGCGCGCTGGCGAGCGCGATGATCGGGCCGAAGTGCGGGCCGTACTCGGCTGGCACAAGCGCGAGCAGCGTCTCGCCCATCGCAGCGATCATGCCGGTGCCTTCCAATATGCCCGTAAATACGCCGGCCGAGAAGATCAGCAACACGATTGGTACGACGTTGCTTGCGTGTGCGGCGACGCGCTCGCGCTGGTCCGAGAGTTTCGGGTAGTTGATGATGCACGCGAGCGTGAGGCCAATCATGAACGCGATCGGCAGCGGTAGCACTTGGCCAACCACGCAACCCAGCAGAGCCAGGGTCAGCGCGAGATTGACCCAGAACAGCTTTGGCCGTTCCACGCCAGGTTCGCGATCGAACAAGGATTGCGAAAGATCGGTCTCAAGCTGCACGATGCCGAGGCGCTTGCGCTCCCACAAGCCAAACACGAGCGCCAGGACGAAGACGCCAATGATCGCCGCGATCATGGTGGGCAGAAGCGGCAGGAAGACATCCATGATGTCGACATTGAGCGCGGAGGCCACGCGCGCCGTTGGCCCGCCCCAGGGCGTTAGATTGATCGTGGAATTCGCTGAACCCAGCAGCACCGCCAGCATCAACGGATTCATGCCGAGTCGGCGATAGATCGGCAGGAAGGCGCCGATCGTGATGATCGCCGTGGTGGCGCCGTCGCCATCGAGCGAAACCAGCGTCGCCACCGCAGCCGTGGCCAAGCTCACACGCAATGGGTCGCCATGTGCGAACTTCACGGCGCTGCGCACGAGCGGGTCAAAAAGCCCCGCATCCATCATGATGCAGAAATAGAGCACGGCGAAGACGAGCGCGGCCGCCGTTGGTGCGAGCGCGATGATGCCTTCCAGCGCCATACCCGTCATGTCCGCGCCGTGGCCCGCGAGCAAGCCAAACACGATCGGCACGAGAATGAGTGCGGCGATCGCGCTGATCGTGCGCGTCATGATCAGAACCATAAAGGTCGCGATCATGGCGAAGCCGAGTGTCGCCAGCATCAAAGCACTCCCGTCGAGAAAAGGCGCGCCAGCGATCTCGTCGATCGCTGGCGCTTATCTTGGAGGGGGGAGGTCGCCCTCAATAGTTCCACCGTAGCGTGACGCCATAGGTGGGCGGTGCGTTGAACGAGGCGAACGTGGCGCCGATGAAGGTCGCTTGGTGCGTACGCGTCACTTCGTCGGTCAAATTCTTGCCCCAGAGCGAGAGCGACCAATCGCTATTGCCGCTGGTGTAAACAGCGCGGGCATCGACGAAATGCGTCGGTTCGCGATTTTCCGCCCCGGCATTGCTGGCGTCATCCCAAATGTCGCTTTCGTATTGATAGTCGACCGCGAACTCGACATCGCCGCTGGCGCCCAGACCCAACGTATAGGATGGCGAGAGAATGACCTTGTTCTCCGGCGTCCGTGTTAGGCGATTGCCGGTGTAGTCCGACGACGGCAGCACGTAGCTGTCGAAAGTCGCGTCCGTGTAAGCATAGGCGGCGTTGAGCGCGAGGCCGGCGCCGATATCCCAACGCAATTGCGTCTCGTAGCCATTGATCGTGGCGTCTGCATTTGCGGTGAAGATGTTGAGCCCGCTGGTTTCGCGCACCTGCAAGTCTTCGTATTCCATCGTATAGAGCGTATTGTTCCAGACCACGCGGCCGTCGAAGAATTCGCTGCGGACGCCGACTTCGTATTGGGTGGCAAATTCCGGATCGAACGCGGTCGACGCGTCCAATTGGTTCTCCGGCGTGTCCTGGAAGCCGCCGCTTTTGAAGCCGCGCGAGACCATCGCGTAGATCATGTTATCGTCGCTCAGATGATAATCAGCGCCGATGCGCCAGGTCAGCGCGTCCCAGCTGGCGGAATTGGTAGCGTCGATATCTTCTTCGGCCCGGAAGGTGGCGTCGCTGTCGAGATTGTCGACGTGATAGGTTTTGTCGTCTTCGGTGTAGCGCGCGCCGAGTGTGAGATTGAGGCGTTCGCCCAGCGGGATCGTCGCGTCCGCGTAAATGGCGCGGCTCTCGACGTCGGCAGATTGATGATAGATTTCCGTGAGCAGCAAGCCTTCGGTGCCGCCGTCGGTGAAATCGAAATTGCCGTCGAAGTCCGGGATCGCCAGATTGAGGATGTCGTCGCGACGCGTATCGGAATTGTACGCGTAAAGACCGAGCACCCAGGAGATGCGGCTGTCAGCAAGTGAAAGCAGGCGCAGCTCGTGGCTGGTCATTTCGCTTTCTTCGACATTGCCGCCGGCGATGCTGATGCGGCTGGCCGCATCGCGCGGGCCGCCGTCGAAATCGTAGTTCACGTCGTAGGCGACCTCGCGATGGCCGACGAGATAATTGATCGTGCCGAACGGCAGATCCCATGCGGCTTGCGCCCGGACGCCCCAGGTGTCGCGATCCTGGCGACCGTCGAATTCCTGGTCCGAGCTATCGCGATCCGTGTCGAGGCTCCAAAAGCCGGAGAGCGGGTCGCCGGAATCGAGCGCCACCACATGCTGGCCGGGACCGTTGGCGCGATCCGTCGTTGAATCCGCGGCGACGCTGAAGCGCAGCGTACTCGAAGGCTCCAGCAAGAATTGGATGCGGCCGCTACGGGTATTCTGATCGGCGAGTTCGCCGCCGGTCTCGTCATTGTCGACGTAACCCGCATGCGTGCGCACGCTGGCGCTCGCGCGAACAGCCGCGACGCCTTCGTCCAACGGCGCATTGATAAAGCCCGCGACATCGCCGCGTTCGTAATTGCCAGCTGTGCCTTCAAGCGAACCGCTGAAGGCGTTGAGATCGGGCGCATTGGAAATGACGTTGATCGCGCCGCCGACGACGTTGCGGCCATAGAGCGTGCCTTGTGGGCCCTTCAGCACTTCGATGCGTTGAACGTCGAACGCATCGAACGCCACCATGGCTGGGCGGCCGAGATAGATGTCGTCTACGAACACCGCCGAGCTCGGATCGCCGGCGGCGCCGCGGTCGGATGAGCCGATACCGCGCACGTGCAGGCGCGGTTGGCCGGACGGAAAAGCGTCGAAGTTTAGACCGGGCGTGCGGGTCACGACGTCCTGCACTTCTTGAATGCGCGCTTCTTGGATTTCCTGGGCGGTGAATGTGGTGACGGTGACCGGCACGTCCTGCAAATTCTGATCGCGGCGCTGCGCCGTGATAATGATCTCATCCTCCGCGTCCGTGACCGGCTGCGCCAACGCCACGCCGCTCAGCACCCCAAATGACGCGCCCGCGAGCAAGATCCCGCGTCCAAACCCAATCCGCATGACTTCCTCCCGATCCCCGTTTTTCGGGGTTGGCGGGGACCCTATGGGGCGACGTGGCGTCCGTAAATAGATTATAGCATAATCGGTAATGCCGATTGCGCATAATGCTATACAAACAGCTCATTCGATGCCGCTGCGATCCGCAAAATTATAGTATAATACAGGTAAGGTGATCCAGCTCGCGGAGGCGCGGCAGCGCCCACTTTGGTTGCGAATCAAATCTGCTGTGGCTGGCTTGGATGAAGCAGAAGTTGATCTTGCATGCGCTTGCGCGACGCCGTGCGGCCTCAGGGGAAGGGGCCGCGCGCATGACCGGCCCAGATCCCAATCAGATGCTCACCACAGCTGAGGCGGCGACACTCTGGGGCTTAAGCCTGCAACGCTCGCCAATTGGCGCGAGGACGGCTCTGTTGATCTCGTATTCTCGAAGTTCGGCAGCTGTGTTCGCCATCGCTACGCGGATGTTGTGGCCTTCGCTGAGCAAGCGCGCTGCACGAGCACGCTGGCCGCGCGAGAGGTCGTGGATCGGCAATCCACGCGTGGGTGCTGAGCTGGGGGCCGCAACTTTGCCCCGGCAAAGCGGGGCGCCGCTGGGGCGCGGACTATTTTGTGGATTTAGGAAGACGCCCGAAGGCCTTGGAAAATATGGCGCACCTGGATGACGCGACTTCAAAACGACTCCTCCGGATCTTCTACGAGTGGGGCTTCAGCCTTGAACGCATTGGAGTAAAGCCGATTGAACTCCCGGTGACCCGCGGTGAGGACGACGCCTGAATACTTGGACTTGGTTCGAGGCGATGGTTTGTGTCGTCCCGGGGTTCCCGGCGTGTTCCTGGGTTTCCTGCTGTCGCATACGCATTTCGCCGGGGTCAGCGAGGCGCCCGTTTACATCTCCGCAATGGTAGGGGCGAACCCTGGTCATATGGCTGCGAAAATGATTCCGGATGACGAGCTTTTAGGCGACGCGGACCGCGTCACGATCTGGGTGGCGAGCAGGCCTGCGCCCAAGGATGTTTGGTCATTGCGCGAGGCGGCGATTTGGGCCTCAGCTCGGCCCGGGGTGACGCTGCATAGACCCGCACGCGATGGCAGACCGCCAATTTGGTTGGACGCAGAGCAGGTGCTCCGGGTTTCTCAGGCATTGGCAGGCGATACCCCGATCGCGGCCGCAAGCTGAATTTTGCCTGCCCGAAAAGCGTGGTGACGCCTCATTAACGATGACGCTGGCATGTCCCCCGCGCGGCGCTGATGAAGCGCTGACCAACCACCAAACCCTGCCTTCGAGCGGACCCCACAAGGGTCCGCTCTTGTTCGTATGGCCTCTGGCAACTTGACCGCATCGTGAGCCGGCAATTTAGCCGCTGCAACGAGGATGGAAAATGCAAGCGCCCGACGCTCTTACCGCGGAACTGGACGCTTGGTCCGCTGAGCAGGGGCTTCCCAATTTCGGAGAATACGATCTGCTTGATCTCGACGATCTCACGTCAGATCAGCGCGATTGGTTGAAGGCGTTTGTAGCACGCAGGGAAGCCGCCGAGGCGTTGGCGGACCAAGAGGCTGGCCCTTTGGCCATTGGACTTTCGAATGTGCTTTCGGGAGCCAGTGTTCGCCGGGTCGAGCGTGCGGGCCAATATGGGGTGTCGCTGGTGCTGGAGGGCGACGTCATCCAATCGGTCACCTTGCGTGCTGAAGGCGATCGGTTGGTGGTCGAATTAGATGGGCAGCCGCTCGAGCTTTCGGACCGCGCGTACAATCCGGTTCGCAAGGTAGGCTAGGCTGCATTCGGCATTGCGCGGAGCTATTTGCGCGGCGTGATCACTCGCTGAATCCTGCCCGACCGGCCCAAGAGGGCATTCTTCACAAGCGTCACCGCGCGGGGCGCCGGATCAAAAATAATTCTGCCTCTTCGCTAAACTCTGTCGAAAATCGCCTGACTCCCCTTGAGACGGGGTGCTTACCAGCGGTCGACCCCGTGTTGTGCGGGGTAGGTCATGGTTTCGATCTTCACAGGGTTGGGCGCAGGTTTTGAGCGTGGCTCGGGTGCAGCACTTGGCGCAGGCGGCTTGCTGGGCGGGGCAGGGCTTGGGCGCGGCGGCGAAGGCGTTTTCCTCAACGCGGCGACCGGCAATCTCATCCTGCAGCGCCAAGACGAGTTTCTCGTCGGCCGCGGCCCCGACATTGGCGTTGCCCGCACCTACAATTCTTTGGGCGCGCTCGACGACAATGGCGATTATTGGCGCCAATCGACCGACCGGCGCATCTTTGGCCTGACTGGGACGGTCAATACGACGGGCTCGACGGTGAAGCACGTCTCGGCCGACGGCTCAGAGATCACCTATGCCTGGAACGGCTCCGCCTACACCACGACCGACGGCGCGGGCGCGCACGATAAGCTCACGCATAGCGCCGGCGTGTGGACCTGGACCGACGGCTCCACACAAACCAAGGAGACATACGCGTCCGCTGAAACCGATGTCTGGCGCATCGCCAGCGTCGTCGATAGCGACGGCAATGCGCTGAGCTTCACTTATGTGTCCGGCTCGCCAACCAAATTGAGCCGGGTCACCACCCAGGACGGCTCCTATCTCGAATATACCTGGAGCGGGTCTAACATCACGAGCATCGTGACGGGCTACACCGATCTCGCGACCTCAACCGCCAAGACGATCACGCGCACCACCTATGGCTATGACGGCTCAAACCGTTTGACCTCGGTCACGGTCGATCTCACCCCCGACAATCTGGCCGATGCTGCGACCTACACGACGGCCTATACGTATGACGGATCGACCAATCGCATCGCCTCGATCACGCAGACCGACGGCTCCTCGCTTGCGATCACGTATGACGGCTCTGGACGTGTGGCGACGCTGACGCAAACCGTGGCGAGCGGCGACACGCGGGTCACCACGCTCGCTTACTACAGCGACCGCACCGAAGTGACCGACCCGCGCGGCTCGGTGACGAAGCTCTATTACGATGCCAACAAGCAGCTGACCAAGGTCGTGGCGCCGGCCGCACAGAGCGGGGCGACACCCCAAGAAGTGCTCTACGAATACGACACGTCCGGCAACGTCACCAAGGTGACCGACGCGGGCGGGGGCATCACCGAATATACGTACGACAGCGCCGGCAATGTAAGCACGATCGAGGATCCGCTCGGCAATGTGACTGAGCGCTTCTACGATTCAAACAACAATCTCATCCGCGAGAGCCGCAATGGCTCGACAGGATCATCAGCGTCGACGGCGCTGCACACGCGCTATGTCTATGACAGCGAAAACCATCTGCGCTATGCGATCAGCGCTGAAGGGCGCGTAACGGAGTATCGCTACACCAGCCAAGGCGAGCTGCAATACACGATCACCTATCCCGCGCACGCCTACACGCCGGGCTCGACCGCGGTCAGCGAAGCGACGATGAACACCTGGCGCGATGGGCTCGCCGATCGCTCCACGACGCAAATCGTCAAGAACGTCTACGACGCGCGCGGCAATCTCAGCCAGACCCTGAGCTATGGCGCAGCGACCACGGCAGGCGTGGAAGCGACAAGCGAAGGCTATGCGCACCTCTACCTCACCTATGATGAAGCCGGCCGCCTCCTTAAGCGACATCTGCCGCCGCAGGTGGCGGAGCAGTTCGTCTATGATGGAATGGGGCGCCTCATTGCGTCTTTCGATCTCAGTGTTGGCTGGACGAACCTTGTCTTCAATGACGGCGCCACCACAACGACGATCACTGACGCCGCCGGATTGAGCGTTGTTTCAACCTTTAACAAGGCGGGCGAGTTGATCTCGCGCGTTGAATCTGGCGCCAACGTGAATGGCGGCACGCGTTCCTATCTTTACGATAAAAATGGACAGGTCCGCCGTGTCGTCGATGCGACAGGCTACAAGGCTTATGTGCTCTACGATCGCGCCGGTCGAAAAATCGCCGACGTCGGACACGGCGGTCAGATCTTAGAGTACAAATACGGAGCCGGCGGTGAGCTTATCGCCACCGTTAAGTACAATACACTCATCACAAGTGCTCAGCTCGCCCAATTGGATGATCCCAACAGCGAGATTGAGATTGCATCGCTGCGTCCCGCTGCGACCGTGCGGGATCTGCTCAGCTGGACTATTTACGACGCGAATGGTCGGGTCGCGCAGACAATTCAAGGTGACGGCTCGATCACCAATTATGCCTACGACGCCGCAGGGCGACTGGTAGCGACCAGAGGCTATTACAACAAGCTGGCGTCAGGCGTTGTCAGCGGCTACCTGACCAGCCCGCCGGCAACGCCGGCAAGCGTCGCAACCCACGCCAAAGACGTCATCGTTCGCAGCTTCTATGACGGCGATGGCCGACTGATCGGTGCGCTCGATGGCACAGGTGTGTTGTCCGAGATCACCTATGATGGCGCCGGTCGCAAGGTGGCGGAAACCACCTTTGCAAACGCCACCGCGCTCTCCGACGCCAACAACGCTGATCTGCGCGCTACAGGGACATTCGCGCAGTTGCGTGCGTCCATAGCTGCAGATGCTACGCGCGACGCGACCTCGCGTTATGTTTATGATGGGCAGGGTCTTCTGCGCTTTACGATCGATGCGATTGGGCGTGTCACTGAATACATTTATTGGGGCGGCGTGACTTGGCACGCGATCGGACCAGCGCGCAAAACAATCGCATATGCAACACCGCTCGGGACCCTCGGGCAGTACACGTACGCGACGGTCAAAGCCGCGATCACCACGAACACTGCCGACCGCCACGCCCACGCCGTCTATAATTCCAAGGGACAGCTGGTTTATGCCGTGGACGCGCAAGGGGCGGTGACGCAGCTCACCTACGATGCGCTGGGGCGAGTCATAAAGAGCGCGCAGTTTGCCGTGTCGGCGGACATGAGCGCTATGGGCGCTGGCGATCAATGGGAAGCCAATCTCAATGCATGGGCTGCGAGCAATGGGACTGGCGCGCGGATCACGCGAAACTATTACGCCGCACGTGGCGGCGACGTCATCTTCAGCATTGATGCTGAGGGTTATGTCACCAAATTCGATTATGACAAAGAAGGGCGCGTTTATACGCGCTATCGTTTTGTCAACAAGGTCGCGCCAGTCGACAGCTGGGCAATCGCCGATGTCGTGAGCGCCGACAAGGGCGCCTATTTCACTTATGGCTATCGCTATGACGGCTTGGGACGGCTGACGCACTACATCGACGCCAATGGCGTGACCACGTATACCAGCTATCACGCTAATGGGTTGAAGGGCTGGGAAATTTCATCCTACGGCCAAGGCGTGGACGAACGCCGCACGATCTACACTTATGATCAGGCGGGCCGCGTCATTATCGCCGACCATTATCAGACTGAGGCGTGGAACACGAGTTCGGCGGGCTCCACGGTCACCCAGCTTAATCTGGGCTATAGAATTCAGTCACCCAACGGTCAGTACAACGCTATCCTGACGCGCGAAGGCGAGCTTCGCGTCTACCATAAGGGCGAGGTTCTCTGGTCGAGTGGCAGTCGCGAAATCGTTAGCGGCGCGACCTATCGCTTGGTCGCGCAAACAGATGGCAACCTTGTCATTTATCGCGATGTGACCGGGCAAAGCTCCGTTGCAATTTGGAACTCAGGCACGGCAGGCGCGCATTCCGGCGCAACGTTCTTGCAGATGCAAGACGACGGCAATCTGGTCTTCAACAAAGGTACCGCGCCAACAAGCGGCGGTGTGATCTGGGCGACCAATACGCAGGGTGCGACGGCCGGCCCGTACGCCAATGATTATATTCGCCAAACTTATGCCTATGACGGTCTAGGCAATCTTGTCTCGACGACAGATTTCAACGGGGTAACGACGGCGTTCACCTACGACCGCGCCGGTCGTGTGCTGACGCGGGTCGATGCCAGTGGGACAGCGCTCGCGCGCACGACGACGTTTGAGTACGACACGTTCGGCCGCGGCGTGAAGACGACCGATGCGGCGAACAATGCGGCTTATGCCTATTTCGATCGCCTGGGCCGGGTCACGCTCGCAATCGACGCGATGGGCTATGCGACTGAGACCACCTACACAGCTTTTGGTGAAGTCGGCAGCGTCATCCGGCGCATGAACGCCACGAGTGGTGCGGCTGTCGGCGCGCCGCCCACGATCACCGCTAATGCGGCCGATGCGACGACGAGCTTCGAGTACGACAACCTTGGTCGCGTCACCAAGACGACGGACGCTTTGGGCGCCTATGAGCAGTACAATCTCAACGCCTTCGGTCAGCGCACAGCCGTACGCAACAAGATCGGCGGCTGGACCGATTACGTCTACGACAAGCTTGGACGGGTCACGTCCGAGACGATCTGGTTTGAGACCTATAATGGTCCGACGTCCAAGCGCGTCACCAACGCTTTTGCTTATGATAGTCGCGGCAATCTCGTCACCAAGACTGAGGCGCTAGGGCTCAGCGAAGAGCGGGTCACCACTTACGCCTACGATGCGGGCGATCGCCTGATTAGCAAGAGCGGCGAGGCGGTGAGTGTGGCGACCTCGGCGACGGGCGCCCTTAGCAGCGTTACGCCGACGGAATATTTCTACTACGATCGCCGCGGCAATCTGATCGAGAAGAGGGATGCGGCGGGCGCACGTACGCTCTTTTGGTACGACAAGCTTGACCGGGTCACACATAGCTTGAGCGCGAGCGGGGCGCTCACGCGTCATTGGTACGACAAGAACGGCAATCTGGTCGAAACCCGTACCTATGAAACGCTGCAGAGCTTGCCGACCGACGCCAAGGGCCTGCCGCCGAGCGGCGGCGCCAGCGCCTATCGCGTCACGCAATACCAGTATGATGCGCTCAATCGTCTGACCAAGACGATCGTGCCCAACATCACAACGGCGGCTTATACCAGCGCGCTTGCGGTGACCTCCGGCAATCTGGAGACCACCTACACGTACGACGCGATGAACAATGTCGTGCTGGTGACAGACCCACGCGGCTCCAGCACCTGGTCCTATTACGACAAGCTCGGGCGCAAGACGGTCCAAGTGGATGCTGCGCTCTATCGCACCGATTGGAGCTATGATGCGAACGGCAATGTAACCAGCGAACGTCGTTACGCCACGGCCCAAGCGAGCGCGCCGTCGAGCACGACAAGCGCGCCCACAGCGCCTGCCACCAATGCAGCCGATCGCGTGACCGACTTCACGTACGACAAGATGGGCCGGCGTCTCACGGAAGCGCGCGCCAACGTCGCCGTGCACAACGGCACGGGCGGAACCAGCAGCGTCACGTCCACCATCACCTACACCTACAACGCGCTGAGTCAGGTCCTGAGTAAGACCGAGGCGACTGGCGACGCGATCAACTACACCTACGACCTCGGCGGGCGCATGACGCGCGAGCAGCGCTCGGCCTTCACCGACGTCAATGGCGCAAGCGTCACGCCGACGGTCGAGTACGAATACAACGGCCTCAACAATCTGACGCTCACGCGCGCTTTAGGCGCGGGTGGCGCAATCGCCGCGGCTGAGCGCACCAGCACATACGCTTATGATGGCGCCGGCCGCCTCGCTAGCGTGACCGACGCCGAGGGCTTCAAGCGCGCTTACGTCTATGATGTGACTGGGCGCATCATCCGTGAAGAATACAATCGCCTCAACTTCACCGCCGCCGCTAACGAAGCCGTTGGGTATGATTATGATCTAGAGGGGCGTGTCGTTCAGCAGGGCGTCATGCTCTATCAGAGCGGCGCCTGGACCCGCACTGGCGCGAACATCGACACGGTCGTGACGCAGTACAACGCTTATGGCGAAGTCTCTGCACGCGGCATGAACGGCCTCTATGCCGAGGCATTCCATTATGATGGCGCCGGTCGCCTCTGGCGTTCGAACACCGGCGACGGCGTCTGGAGATATTTCCTCTATGACGGCGCCGGCAATCAGACTCTCGTTATCGCAAGCGAGGGGACGGCCATTGGCGAGGGGAGTCTCACCTCGCTCAGCGCAGTGCTCGACCTCTGGGGCGCCAATCGCGCTAACATTGGCACAACTTATGTGGATGGCGTTGTCGCCACGATCACCAAGTATGACGCGCGCAATCAAGCCATCGAAGTGCGTGAGCCACAGCGCGAACTGAGCACGGTCGCAGGCGTGACCAGCAAATCGGATCTCATCACCACGCGGGCTTACAACGCATTTGGCGAAGTGGCTTATGAGATCAATGCAGCGGGTGCACGCTTCGATTATAGCTACAACACGATGGGTAGGCTCACCAAGGTGCAGAGCCCGTCCGTGCAGGGCGTCGGTGAGAATGGCCAATATATCACCGGCTATAACGCAACCACCTATGCGCCGATCGCCAATTCAGCGACGGCGACCACATTCCGACCCGAGGAGCACCGTTATTACGACGCTTCAGGGCGCTTGGTCGCAAGTCGTGATGGCAATGGAAATCTCACGCGCATGGTTCTGCTCGCCGGCACTGGCTATGGCGGGTCGGGTGCACTTGCCAGTGAGACAATCTACGCCGACGGCGGGGTCATTCGCGTCAAATATGACATTCACGGCGATGCAAGACGGATCGAGGATCAGCTCTACAACGCCTCGACCTCGACAGTCCTCAATGCGACCAAGCAGGATTACGACAAACTTGGCCGGCTCATTAAACTGGATCAGTCCGGAATCCTCATCGAACATTATCGCTATGATGGTCTGGGCCAGCGCACCAAGCGCTGGAATACGCTGCTCAATCCGACCAACAATGAAAATGCCGCCGGTCTTGTTGAAACCTTTGCCTATGATCACCAAGGCAGGCTGACCCAGCATGTCGCGATGGGTGGCGACACGACAAGTTACGCCTATGCCTGGAACGGCGCGCATGTGACTGCGGGCATGGGAAGTTTCGGTGGTTGGACCGAGACCACCACTTACGCGAACTCCAAAACCATTATCGAGAAGACGGATGTTTTCGGCCGAACGATCCAGAAGACGGACATGGGCGCCCGCGTGTCGGATTCGTCTTACGATAAAGCCGGCCGATTGGTGCAGCGCACCGGCGGCGAGGCCCTCAATCTGACCTATTACAATACGGGTCGCTTACAGAGCCAATTCACGATGACGGGCACTGTCGTGAGTATGAATTGGACGAGGCGTGAGACGCTCTTCGGATATGACGCAGTCGGCAACCAGACCTCCGAGAAATACACTGAGAGCGGCGAACTCTATGAGGAAGGTCAGTTCTGGAACGCCTATGATCAGGCTTGGGAATGGTACACGAACCATAATACTTGGTCGGATGTTCTGAAAAACGCCACCGCCAGTTATGATGCGCTTGGGCGGATTACGAATTGGAGCGAAGCAGGAACGACCTATGCGCCGGCAGCCAGTCGCGCAATTTTCTATGACGCGAACAGCAACATTCGCCGCACGACGAGTGTCTTCAAGCAACTCAACGCCCAAGGTGTCGCGCTCTCGACGAACACTACACAGGATTATTGGTATCGCTTCGATTCCATGAACCGCGTGGTGACGCAGATGGGCCAGCTCACGGGCGGCGCTATTGTGCGCGGCGGCCAGGGCACGGACATCTTCTACGATCTTGCCGGCAATCGCGCTTATACTCTGCGTTCGTTTGCCGACCAGTATACGGAATACGAGGAAGCCTGGGAAAATGGCGAGCTTGTCTTCGTTCCGATTGATTATCCGTTCACAAACACACAGCGCGAGGATTACACCTACGACGCGCTGAGCCGCCTCACACAGGTGCGGAGTGTCAACGGTACGTATTGGGATCCAAATCCCACTACGGCTGGCGTATTGCGGGCGGCTTACGCGTATGACGCAATGGGACGTTTGACGTCGCAAACGGACTACGACCAGAACGGCACGACCGTGCTCTATAGCCGGGTCGCGACGTACAATGCCAAAAGCCAGATCACGACCGACACCACCAACACCAAGCGCGGCAACGTCGTCTATAAGGGCGTTTCCACCTACGATTACGGGACGGGTCTTAACTACGCGCTCGGCGCAGCGCTCTCCATCACGACGGCCAATTACGAAAACAATTCATTCAAAAATAACTCCCTTACCACCAACACCTATCAATGGTGGGACGGCGCTGTTCAGAACACGATCCAGTTCAAGCCGAACACAAGCCAATCCACCACCAACACCTCCACCTACTATTACGATTACCTCGGCGGCGCGGCGCAAGTGCGCCAAGTAAGCGTGGCCGACGGACGTGCGCGCTCGATCACGTATAAGTCCGATCTAAGCGGACAAGTTATGCGACGCGACGAGGCGGACAACAACGCCAGCAACGGCGACCCGCATGAAATATGGTACCGCTTCGGCGGTCGCGAGATGGGCTATGTCGGCAATAACGGCACGCTCAACACCGATTATGTGAGTTCGGTTGCCAATCGCACCGCAGCGCAAGGGACGGGCGCCTTTAGAAACGGATCTTCCGCGTACTCCTCCTACGCGGATTTTGATCAATCGCTCAATCGCATCAATTCCTACGAGCAGGGTTCAGCCGGCTCTGGCTACACAGTGCGCGCGGGTGAAACGCTTTCCTCAATCGCTTCCAATCTCTGGGGCGACAGTTCGCTTTGGTGGAAACTCGCCGAGGCGAATGGTCTTTCGGGCGACGCCTCGCTCGCAGAAGGCCAGGTCCTCAACGTGCCTGCAGGCGTGCTGAAGAACACGCACAATGCATCGACTTTCCAGCCCTATGATCCGAATGAGGCGATTGGCGAGACCGCGCCGACAACGCCAAAGGCTCCGAAGCCGAAGAAGAACAAGTGTGGCGGGTTCGGCGCCGTAATTGTTGCAATAGTTGCGGTCGTCGTGGCGGCGATAGTCGCGCCATATGCGATTGCCGCGATCGCAAACCTCGCACCAGGGGTTCAAGGCATCACAGCCGCCATGGTGTCGAAGACGATGGCTGCGGGTCTTGCGATCAGCAAGTTCGGTGCGGCGACCGTGATGGCAGGTGGGGCGATCGCTGGCGCCGCGGGTTCTGTCGTCAGCCAAGGCGTTGGCGTCGTGACAGGCATTCAGGAGAAATTCTCTTGGAACGCCGTGGCGCTTGCGGCCGTCGGCGGAGGGGTTGGTGCGAGCGGCGGTTGGGGGATCGGGAGCGCGGCGCTGCGACAGGCCGCGGGGAGTGTGGTCACTCAGGGGATAGGTGTCGCCACGGGCCTACAGGACAGTTTTTCCTGGGCTGGAGTAGCGGCAGCAGGGTTAAGTACCTTCATTCCAGGCAACATCGGGCCGATTGGGACGGTCGCAGCTCGGACGATTGTCAATGGAGCTACCCGCACACTGTTTGAGGGGGGCGATTTTGGCGACAACGTGTTGGCGGCGTTGCCGGATGTAGTCGGTCAAACTATCGGGGAAGCGATTGCGGGGGAAATTGCGAGAGCGAACGAACCCGAACCGGTCGTAGCGGAGGGTGATGGCGAATACTTCGATGGGTTCGCTCTGCGCTTCGGCGACGCCGACCCGGCTCAGGTGCAGGCCAACGCAGCTGCGGAGATCGAACTTCTCAAGGATGCGCTGTCGCAAGCAACAGGCGAGGACGCTCTTCTTCTCCATTCGGCGCTCATTGGCGCCATGTCTCACTACGAACTCGCCGGGGGTGCCGGGTCGCTGCGAGCCAGCGGTCTGGTTCCGGACGGCAATGAGCTTGTCATAGCTGAAGCCTACCGGAGGGGCGCGGACGACCTCGCGGCCGACATGCTGGCTGACGATTTCTTCGCGGGCGCGGACATTGGCCAGGTGTTGGCAGGTTTCCGGGACGGTGCCGCTGGCGAAGCCTTCGGACGCTACCTAGACAACACCATCACGCTTGCCTCGCTGGACGAAATTCCGGGAAGCGTCATCGATGCGCGCTCTCGCTCGAATATCGTGCGCAGCCTCGGCGCTGGACGAGGAGCGTTCAAGCGGGAAATCGAGGGCATCCTCTATGGCGCCGCAGCGCCTGCGATGCTGGCGCGCTCGCCGTTCGCGGGATTGGAGGCCGGTTTCCTCCGTTCCGCCGACAATGGGCTTGATCGCGCCGATCTTACTTCTTTCCAGGCGGGTCTTCACGAGGCAGCGGGCCGAGCGACCTACACCGGCCTGTTATCGATGGCCGCTGGCGGCGCAGTGTTCGGTGCTCTGAGCCGCAATGTTCGCAGCGGCCTGCGACTGACATTGGATATGCTCGACAACCGCGGGCGCTTCCTCGGCGTACATAATGCGGGACCGCACACGCCGACGTTTAAGAATTGGCTTTCCTACAGCGACCGTGGCATCGAGATTCTGCCCGGCGGTGCCATCCGCTACGGTCGGATAATTGATGGCAGAGGTGTTTCCGTGACCTATCGGGACGGCTTCCCGGATTTCTCTCCCTTCATGAGGCATCCTAGCGGTGTCAGGTCAGTGACGATTGAGAACATGACGGGCACGCCGGCCGATTTCCGAGCCGCCAATGCTGCGGCTGGCAGGCCCGAGTGGGGACGAGCGGCGCCAGAAGATTGGACCTGGCATCACCATCAGGATGGTCGGACAATGCAATTGATCCCCACCAACATAAATGACAAGTTTCCGCACATTGGCGGCGCTGCGATTGTGAGGAGGCGTGCTGGGCAATGAAGGAACTGTTTGCTGACGCTGAGCGCGGCCTCGCGGATGCAAGAATCGACGAGTCCGAACGTGAGCAAGGAAGCTCGTTTCCGGAGGACTTCAAGCAGTACCTCAGGGAGATCAATGGCGGATGGCTGAGGGATTCGGCCGACTTTCAATTCGGGGAGGGCCACGTAACGGCGGCTCGGTGCCTTCTTGGCTTCAACCCCTCGTCCAAGCGAGACATCGGGAAAAAGCAGGCGAACATGGACTATGTCCCGCCGCAGCTGCTGCCTATCGGCGAGGACTTGGGAGGAGCCGACGTCTTCGTCTTAGACCTTCGACCGGAAACGCTTGGCCGGGTCTACATCCGTGCTATCAATGTGCCACCAAATCCGAAGCCATTCTTGCCGGCGTCACTCTTCGTGGAGCCGGATGAAGAAGCGCTCTACCATCACGTGGCCGACAGCTTCTCCGAATTCATCGACATGATCGCCGGTCGCGCCCGTAGCTGATCAGCTCGCCTCACCGTCAAAAAATTCGCACGCAGTCTCTCTGACGAAGGACACACCTCGTACAGCTAGATAAAGGCGCACCTTGCAGGTGCGCGAAACCGTTACTGCGCAACGGGCAAATCCACGGTGCGAGCAGGTGCACGCACCAAGGTGCGAATTCGCTCAGTCGGCGAGATGCGTTTGAAGCGAGCGTGAGTGTTGGTCAGCCGAACGTCTTTGGTCGCTTAGGTTCACGGGCTCTTGTCGCAAAGCGGGCGACCCAACCCAATACGATGCCAAAAGCGAGAGACCCATCCGGTTAGATGTGCTCGGTCGATCGCGGCCGAGTCTAGTCGGGCGCCCAAGACTCGAAGGCGCCACTCCAAGCCCAAGTGTCTCGATTGTTCCGTGACCGTGCTGAGAAGCGTGGGCGGGCGGCCCTGCGCGGAGAACCTAGCCGCTCGACTTCATGGAGTTGAAGGCATTCTCCAACACTATATTGGCCTCTTGGTCGCGCTGGATCGTACTCATTACCCGGTCAACGAGGTTTTGAAACTGCGGGTCGTTCAACGTGGTCTCGCCAAATTCCTCAACGAGCAGCGCCGACACAAGGGCGCGTCGCAATTCTTGAGGTGGAGCCTCTCCTGTGGCGAGTGTGTCGCGAATGCGCTCCAGGAAAGCGCGCTTGGATCTGCTCGACGTTCGCGGCGCTTGTGGGCTTGCGCGTTTGGTTTTTGCCGCGTGCTCCAATTGAGCGCGCAGCATGATGAGGATCTGATCGGCGGGATTGATCCGCGTCATGTCTTAGTGCTCGCGCGGCGGGAATTGCCGCAGCATGAGTGCGGTGGCGGAGATTGCCTCGTCGTCCCCGTCGCCCGATTGGATGAGGAGTTCGCGGCACTTCTCGATGATGAGATGCATGTCGCGACTGAGCGGCGGGTTCTCTTGATTGAGTGCGATGCCTGCCCCGAGTGTGGTGATGGCGCCTGCGAAATCATCGCGGATGAGACAACGCAAGCCATCGACGAATTTACGTAGATAGTGTTCGTCCGGCAATCGGTCGAGGCGGCCCCAGGTTTCAAGTGCCGCGTCCGCCTCGCCTGAGGTGAGCTGAAAGAAACCCAGCTGAAAACGTGCGATGGAGAAATCAGGTTCGAGCACCACCGCGCGGGAGAGCGATTCATGCGCTTCGATGAGCCGCTTCTCGCCGATCAGGATTGAGCCGCGCAGAAAGTGCAGGCGGCCATCGTCGGGATAGGCAAGCAGAAGCGCATCGATGCGTGCGATCTGGTCGGCGGGCATGGTCGCCACGCCTGCGCTCAGTTCAGCCATCGTTGCGTCGTCGGCGTATCGTGACATATTCGCCCCCTAATCCTTGTATCTTAAGCGTGCGCGCACGGCCAGGAGCGCTGTGCGATGCAATTGGGAAACACGGCCGCGGCTCAATTGCAGGAGTTCAGCCACGCGCGCGAAATCGACCCCGTTGATGTAATGCTGTTGCAAGATGATGCGTTGGGTTTCGGGAAGGGCCGCCACAGCATCCAACATATCGCGCTGCAATTCGCGCCACGCCATGCTCTCATAGGCGTTGGGCTCCTCAGAGGGCTGCTCCTCAAGCAGGCGCGCGGCATCCTCCACGACGAGGCCGAGTGCGAGACCATTCGCAAGCTCCGCGAGTGCAGCGATCGGATCGGTTTCGCTGAGGCCGCTCGTAAGCGAGCGCAGCCGCTCGGCCTCCACCCGACGTCGATGCGAGTATTGTGAGGCGGCCTCGCTCGATTGCGAAAGGCCGTCGCTGATGGCGCCGCGAATACGCGGCCGTGCATAAGCCTCGAACGGCGCGCCGCGTAAGGGATCGTAGCGGTCAATCGCTTCCAAGAGCGCCTGGAAAGCAAGCTGCTCAAGATCGCCGCGATCCAAACCATAGGCGGGCCGTCGCCCGGCCTCGCCGCGCGCGACGCGTTTGGCGAAACCCAGATAATGATCGAACAATTGCGGCCGACAGGCGCGCTGTCGCTCGATACGCCAACGTCGCCAAAGTGACGCCTCGACAGCCGCTGGCCGTGTCACCAGGCGCAAACCCGGACGCATAGCGCGCGCGCTCATCTGAAACTGCCGACGACGCCCTCGATGACCAGCGCCCAGCCATCGATGACGACGAACATGAGGAGCTTAATGGGAAGCGAGATGGTGGCGGGCGGCACCATCATCATGCCGAGCGAAAGCAAAATGCTCGCGACCACGAGTTCGATCAACAGAAACGGCAGTAGGATCACAAAGCCAATCGTGAACGAGACTCTCAATTCGTTGAGAATGAACGCGGGCGCCAGCTTGAAGAGATCGACCTCGGCCGGCGTTGCAGGCGGTTCGGCGCCCGACATCGCGTAGATCGAGGCCAAATCCTCGTCGCGGGTCTGCGCGAGCATAAAATCGCGCAAGGGAGCAGCGCCCGCCTCCATGGCGGCGTCGACGCTGATCTCGCCAGCGAGAAAGGGTTTGAGTGCGCCTTCGTTCACGCTGGCGAACGTGGGCGCCATGACGAAACTGGTGAGCAGGAGGGCGAGGCTGACCAGCACCATGTTGGGCGGTGTTTCCGGCATGCCAAAGGCGTGACGCACCATAGCGAGCACAATGGCGATGCGGATGAAGCTCGTCATCGAGACGATGATCGCCGGCACAAAGGCCAGCAGCGTAAGCATGAGCCCTGTGCGCACGACTTCCGGGCTTGCAGCTTCGGGTGCGGCGGCAAAGGCGGGTGCGGCCAGCGACGATGAGATGACCAATGTCGCGAAAAGCAAGAGCCGCTTCATGGCGAGGGCTCCGATGCGCTCTCGCGCGTCTCGAGCACCGTGACCGCGCCGCTTGGGCCGACGACGAAGAGATAGTCGCGGCCGCGCCAAGTGATGGCGCAGACCTCCGCGTGCGTGCTGACGCGGCGCGCTTCGCGCACCTGGATCTCGCGCGGACGAGGGCCGAACCATGCTAATGTCTTCACGTTGGCGGGCAGATTGATCATGCCGCGCTTCAGCGCGATTGCTGCAAGCACGGCCACCATCACACAGAAGAGAAAACCGAGCACAAGACGAAGCAGCGGCAGCTCAAAGCCGCCGCCGGTCGCCAGCGGTGCAGCGATCGCCTGTGTCGGCGCCACGAGGAGGGCCCCCCCGAATATGGCGACGCTTGGTCTCATGGCGCGAGGGCGGTGATCCGCACGCCAAAGCGATCGCCGACGGCGACAAGTTCGCCGTGCGCCACCGTGAGGCCATTCAGACGCAATTCGACAAGCGCATTGAGATTGGCGTCGAGCGTGACAACGCCGCCAGTTTCGAGCGCCTTTAATTCAGCGACGCGCATGACTGCGCCGCCGAGATAAGTCTCCAACGCCACGTCAACATTGTCGACGACGCTTTCGGGGAGGCGTAGAGCGCCGCGCGAGGGCGCCTTCAATTCAATGTCGGTTCTCATGAATGAACATCCTCCGATGTCTGAAGAGGTAGGCGCAGGCGCAGTACGGTCTGATCGCCCTCGGCGGCCAAGTCGCAGCTGGCGGCGACAATGGCGCCGTTGATGGTGAGATCGAGATCATCGGCGTCGCCGCGATCGAGCACGACGACGTCGCCGAGGCCAAGAGAGCGGACGTCAGAGATGGCAAGATGCGCGCACCCCAACATCGCGCCCACGCGAATATCCTGACGCATCAGCGCTTGAGTGATGGGATGCGTTCCGCGCGCCGGCGGTGTCGCTGGACCGGCGAGGCGTTTGCGCGCCGCCAACGCGCGTTGGCGTGAGAGGCAAAGATAGAGAAGATTGGTTGCGGTCCCTAGCCCTACACTGAAGACGAGCGCGTCGTCGTCGGGACGTTTGAATTGATTCGTGCGCGGCGCGCCTTCAAGGCCGAACGCTGCGTGAAGACGCGCGAAAAGGTCGAGCGCCGCCGAGGTTGAGAGCGCCGCCATCAATTTGGAATCGGCTTCGTTGGGGCGTTGCGGCGAGGTGTTGAAGCCAAGCAGCCAAACCCCGATCGGCGCGCGCGGATCGAGAATGAGCGCCATTTCATCGGCTTCCCATGAATGGGCCTGCGAGCTCATACCTGGAAAGTGTTCACCGCGATATTGGCGAAGCTCGACGCGGCGGGGGGAGGGCATCCAGTCTTCCACCCAAGCCTCCACGATCGCACGCAGATGGGCATTGAGCGCACCATCGACGAGCGCATTAGCCGGCAACCAGGTGCGGGCGAGACTCATCCCTGACCTCGAATGCCGAACAATTGCTGGATCATGTCGTTGGAGGCGGAGATGACTTGTGACGACGCTTGATAACCGCGCTGCACCAGGATCAGCTCGCCGAACTCGCGCGAGAGGTCGACGTTCGACGCCTCCAATCGGCCCGACACAACTTTGCCCACGCTCGCGCTGACCGTCGTCAAGAATTGGCGCCCGTTCGCGCCGTCGTATTCGAAGAGACCGTTGCTTTGCGGGTCAAGGCTCTGGGGATCGGCGAACTTCGCCAATGTGACAGCGCCCAGGGTCTTCTTCTGCTCATTGGAATAAGAGATTTCGAAGATTCCATCGTCATTGACGCGCATGGTCGTGATTTCGCCTGCGCCATAGCCGTCCGATTTGGAGACGCGCATCGTGGAAACCTCGCCCGACGAGAACGAACTCGCCCCAGAGAAATCCAATTCGACCTGGGCGCCGGCGGCGCCGAAGAGCAGTTTGGAATTTGCGGGATCTGGCACGCTGCCCAGAAATTTGAGCGTTTGCTTGCCGATTTCCCCGGTCCCATCCGTCACCGTCACTTGCCATTCGCCCGCGGGGTCGGTCGCGGCGCGATCGAATTTGACGAGCCAGGTCTTTGCTTCCCCGGAGGCGTCATAGACTTTTATGTTGGAGAGCGAGAACGTGGTCGCGGTTGTCGAAAGATTGTCGGCAAAGCTAATCTTAGTTGTGGCTTCTGGGTGTGAGAGGCGATGCGCTGCGACCGAAAGCGCGGTCGGGGCGCCGCCGTCGATGACGGTCAGCTTGTAATCAGTGCCAGCCAAAACAATGTCGCCGTCTTCATTAACTTCGAAGGCGCCCGTGCGCGCGAAAGCGTGCTGACCGTCCTTCAAGAGGACAAGAAAGCCGTCGCCATCGATGGCGAGATCAAGATCGCGATCGGTTTGGCGTAGCTCGCCTTGCGTGAAATCGATCCGGCCCTCGCGCAGGCTGACGCCTTGGCCATTGCCGCCCTGACCGAAGAGATTGGCGAAACTCAGATCACTTGCCTTGAAGCCAGTGGAATTGATGTTGGTGATGTTGTTGCTGATCTGACGCAGGCCCTTCGAGAAGGCCGCCATGCCGCTCAAGCCGACAAAGATGGATCCCAGCATGTTAGTCCTCCAGTGCGATGCGCGAGACGCTCGAAAGCGCGATGTTGCTGATGGTGCGTCCGTCGGACGTCTTGATCGTCAGGCGCGGTTCGCCGGTCTGAAACGAGATCGATTCAACAAGACCTGAAATTGTCGCTTGGCCGGCGGGCACATCCACGGTGCGTCCGAGCACGCTGGTCGCCTGATTGGCGCCTTGGGCTTGCAGGATGCCCAAGATGCGTTCGCTCATGGTCTGGGTTTGCTGGATCTGTGAGAATTGCGCGAGCTGCGAGACAAACTCGAAATTCTCCATGGGCTTCAAAGGATCTTGATACGTGAGCTGCGTCAGCACGATCCGCAGCAGATCTTCAAAGCCCATGCCGAAGGCGTCGGTGGCGGTCTGCCCCGTGCTTGCGCTCGTGGCGCCGCTTGCAGCCCCAATCGCATCCACTTCAGCCATGTCGTTCCTCCAGGCCATCCACGCGGGCGCCATTGATGTGCAGATGAACGCGAAGCCCGCGCTCGGCGAAAAAACTCTCGATTTGGCGGCGCATGGTTTGGACTTCGTTTGGATCCACGGGCGCGGCGACATGGACATGGACGCCGTCGGCGCCCGTGGACATATGGACCGAGAATGGAGAGGCCGCGCCCGCGCCGCGTCGCGTGATCGGCGCGGGCGACGCGACAGACGATTTCGGCGCGGCGACCGTGTTGGCGCGCGCTTGGGGCAGCGGTTCGATCGGCGTTAAGCCAGCCTGTGTTGCTCTGGGTGAATTGGAGTCGGGCCTTTGAACGCCTGCCAGATTGTCGGTCGCGTCGGCTAGGGCTTCTGGGTTACGAGGCGAGATTGCGGCGTCGTTGTCGCGCGTTGCGCAAGCGTCTGACGAGAACTCTATCGAACTTGCCACATCCCGATCAAACCGTTGCGCGCGCCCATGGGTGGTCTCCATCTTCACGCTATGGCTAAGGCCCGCAGGGCCCGTCGCCGAAAAGCCCAAGGTCTGGTCGCCTGCGATGGCGGCGAGCACGTCCTCAAACCGCGTGGCGATTGCGGGGGCAGGGGGAGTTGGCATCGGCGGCGCGGGTCTGGCCGCGCGCGGATCATGGACGATCGCGCTCATGGTCGGCTCCAGCGCAAGAGCGTCATTGCCTCAAGTGCTGTGAGCGCGCGCTCCTCGTCGCGTCTGGCGATGCGGCGCGTCAAGCGACGCGCGCGGGTCTCGCTGATGCGCCGGCGGGCGTCGGCGATTTTTAGGAGCGCGGCGCGCTCGCTCTCCGCGTCGCGCGCCTCGTCGTGCGCGATTCCAGCATGCGAGACGCTGGTCTGTGCTTCATCGAGATGGCGCGCGTGGGCGGCGACGACGCCCAGATCCAATCTTGGGCTCTCCATAGCGCGGAGCCAGTCGGCGGCGCGCGCATCTCGCGCGGCCTCAGCCTCGTTCAACTGGCGTTTCTGTCGCTGCGTCGCTTCTTGGGCGTCGGCGAGGTCGGCGCGTGCAGCGGTCTCGCGCGCGGCCTGGAGAGCTGCGGCGCGGCGCGCATGGGCGAGTTTTAAGCGCTCATGCATGGGCGCGCTCCGCGGGCGCCGCTCTGGAGAGTGCGGCGATGGTTTCAGCGAGGCGCATGCGCTCGCCGCTTGCTTGGCGCAGGAAGCGGGTGAGGCCGTCGCGCGCGGCGATGGCGCGATCAATGCGCGGATTGGCCCCCGGCTTATGCAGGCCGCTCTCGATCATCACACGCGCGTCTTCATGTATGGCCAGAAGCTCGGTGGCGCGCGCGGCGGCGTCCGCGTGGTCGCGGGCCACGACGTCACGGGCGACGCGCGAAACAGATCGCAGAACATCAATGGCCGGATAATGCGCCTGCTCAGCCAATTGGCGCGAGAGCAGGATATGGCCATCAAGCAGCGATTTCATGGTCTCCGCGATCGGATCGTCGACATCGTCGGTTTCAGCGAGCACGGTCATCACCGCCGTGATGGCGCCACCGTCGCGCGCGGCGCCGCAGCGTTCGACGATGCGGGGCAGGGCCGAAAAGACGTTGGGCGTATAGGCGCGCAAGGTGGGCGGCGCGCCCGCGGCCAGACCGATCTCGCGCTGGGCCATGGCAAAGCGCGTGACGGAATCGACGATGAGCAACACGTGTTCGCCCTGACCGCGCCAATGTTCGGCGAGCGCCAGCGCCTGAAAAACAGCGCGCGCGCGCATCGGTGCGCTCTGATCGGAGGTGGCGGCGACGCACGTGAAGCGCCTCAGATCGGGCCGCGCCGCGATCGCACGCCAAAGCGCCTCAACTTCACGCCCGCGCTCGCCGACCAAGCACATGACGCATCGGTCGGCGGCGACCCCTTGGGCGAGTTCGGACACAAGCGTCGTCTTGCCGACGCCAGCCGCCGCGAAAAGACCAATGCGCTGGCCTTCGCCCAAGGTCAGCAAACCGTCGATGGCGCGAATGCCGGTCTCGACCACGCGCGCGGCGCCGCGGCGCTCAAGCGGCGCCAACACACGGCCCTGCAGCGGCAGATAGGCGTTGGCGAGGATGGCGCCGCCATCATCAATGGGCTCGCCCAATGCGTTGACCGCGCGACCAGCGAAGCCATCGCCCACTGCGGCGCGCGCGCGCGCGCCTCGGGCGATCACGCGTGCGTGCGGGGCGATGATGGCGTTCTGATCGAGAGGCACGAGGACGACGCGCGCTTCGCCCACTGCCGCCACTTCGGCGAGCACCGCCCCGTTGGCGGTTTCGATCTCGCACATGTCGCCGACACTCACCATCGGACCACGCGATTCGACATGACTTGAGGCGACCGCCCGCACTTGCCCGACCCGGCGCGCGGGCGACACCTGCGCGAGCGTGGCCACAAAGGCGTGATCGCTCATGGCGCGTCCGCCATGGCGTGAAGGGTTTCTTTCAAGGCTGCCCAATGCGCGGGGATGTCCAGTTCGACGCCGCCCATATTCAGCGTGATGTGACAGACGCCTGAGCCAAGTGCTGGGTCAGCGCCGATCGCGACCTGAGGATGGCGATCGGCGAGCGCCTTTAAATGCGCTTCGTCGCTGAAGTCGACGGCGCTGACAGTAACCTTCACCACGCTCTCGCGCGTCAGCCGCTTGAATTGCAACTCGAGCGCGGCCTCAACGAGGGCGCGATATTGGTCGGGAGCCTCGAACACAGACGCCAGTGCGGTTTCACACAAGAGCGGCGCCAGACGCTCCAGATCGGCCAGGGACTTGGAAAAAAGTGCATTCGCCGCTTTCGCATTGGCCTCAAGCAAAGCCAGGGCTTGGGCTTCGTCGCGCGCGGCCTCCTTTAATGCTGCGTCTCGCGCTTCGGTACGCGCGCGCTTTATCGCCTCGGCATGCGCGCGCTCCATGTCGCTTATGCGCCGCTCAAGCGTCTTAATTGCGTGATCGCGCGCAGCGATCTCTGGATCGATGGGCTGGGGTGCAGGGACGGATGCGGGGCTGGGGCTCCATCGTGCGAAGTTTGTCGAGCCCAATTCGTTCCGGATGAGCGAACTCATGGGGCGCGCTCCAGCAAGCTTTTGAGCGCGTCACGCGTGGTCGCCGTGACGTGCTTGCCGCCGAGCGCTTCGGCGAGACGTGTGCGCAGCCATGGCGAATAGGGTGTGAGATCTGGCGGCGTGGCTTTGGCGGGCCGCGCCACGATCTGGCGTTCGCGCAGAGCCTCGCGCAGCGCTTGCCGCGCGGCCGGGGCCAAGCGTTTTTCGATGGCGCGCTGGTCGGCTGGCGCAAGCGTCAGATATTCAGCGATCGGATCAGGCATCACCCGCTCCGACGTGCGCGCCCAGGCGCTGGTCGAGACGCTCGGCCAAGAGACGTTGCTCCTCGAACGAGAGGTTTGGCGTGCGCCATTTACGCCACGCGAAAAAGCCTCCCAGCGCCAGCGCCAAAGCTGCGAGAAGCGCAAGGATCGTTTGGAGGAGATCGGACGTGTTCGTTTCGCGGTCGCTCGCGATATCGGGTGCCGGATCTTCCAGGCGAGATGCGCCCGTGTCCGGCGCGAAAGCGCCAGGCGTCAAGGGTTCGACGCGGAATGATAGCAATTGGAGCGATGAGCCGTTGAGCAATTCGGCCGCCTCCAAGCGCTCGCGCACGCGCGCGCGCTCATCTGGCGTAAGCGACGTCTCGGTCGAAACGACGATGAGACGGCGCGTCGGCGTCTCGCCATCTTCAACGTCTGCGCCGGCGAGAGGCGCCGGGCTGTCTTCGACCCGCACGTCAAAGCGCCGATTGGGAATGGCAAGGCGCATGATCTCGGCGATGAAATCGAGCGAGGGGCCCGCAGACGCCGCAGCATAATTGTCGCCACTCGTCATCGTGTGCGCGACGCGCGAGGAGATGACTTCACCGCGTGCGTTCAAGACGACGACATCGCTTGCGGCGAGGTCTTGGACAGACGCTGCGACCAGGCGCTGAATGCCTTCGATCCGTTCAGGCGTGGCGTCCTCGCCCGGGCGCATCAAGAGACTGACGGCGGCCTCGGCCGAGCGGCGTTCGCCGCGAAAGAGGGTGCGTTCGGGGATAGAGACGTGCACGCGCGCCTCGGCCACGCCCTGCATCATCATGATGGTGCGCGCAAGTTCACCCTGAATCGCGCGCTGATAGCGGATCTTTTGGGCAAAATCGGTGAGCCCCATGTCCGATTCATTGAAGAGTTCAAACCCGTCGACCCCGGCCATGGGCGCACCAGCGCCCGCCAATTCGACGCGCAATTGATCGATGCTTTCAGCGGGCGCTAGAATCTCGCTGCCGCCGCCGGCGACGCGATAGTCCACCCCCTCGGCCTCGAGTGCGGCCACGATTGAGGCGGCCTGCGTGGGACGCAGATCGCTATAGAGCGGCGCGTAATCCTGGCGCAGCACGAACCAATACCAAGCGATCAGCGCGCCCACGATCAAGACGAAGACGCCGATCATGATCTGCGCGCGGCGCGCAGATGGAGCTTGGTTCGAGGCGGTGGTTTCGTGGTCCATGGATCAAAGCTGCATGTTGGCGATGTCGCGATAGGTCTCGACCACGCGCGTGCGCACCTGGAGCGCCAATTCGACCGCGATTCGCGCTTCCTCGATGGCTATGGTGACTTCGTGGAGAGGCGTTGTGTCGTCGACCACGAAGCGGCGCACCATGGCGTCGGCGTGTTCAACACGCGCCTCGAGTGCTTGGGTCGCGTCCGACAAGATGCGCGAGAAGTCGATTTGCGTGGCTGAAGCTGCGGCATGCGAAGCCGCTGGCGGCGCGGCGATGTCTGGGGCCGCCGCGCCTGAGGCGGCGGAGGCGCCGATCGCTGCGATGGGATCAAGATCGTTCATGATTGACGTCCGATGTCGAGCGCGCGGGCGTACATGTCCTGCGCCATGGAGAGAGCGGCGAGATTGGCTTCGTAAGCGCGCGAGGCGCGGATCATGAGCGTCATCTCGGCTGCATGATCGACATTGGGGTAGGTCACGAAGCCGTCCGCGTCAGCGTGAGGATGAGTGGGCTCGTAGGCGCGCCGCGCCGCGTCCGCGATCGGCTCGACGCCCAGCACGGTCACGCCTTGCGGGGTGATGCCGAATTCGCGCGTTCCAAGCATGGCGTCAAAGCTGACGCCAGGGCCGGTCAAGAGCCGCATCGGCCGATAAGTCCCGCCATCGGCGGTGCGAGTCGTGTTGATGTTGGCGAGGTTCTGAGCGCTCACTTCCAAACGCCGCCATTCGACGTCGAGCGCACTGCGGCTGATTTCAACGGCGTTCATGAGCGGCCTCCACTGACAACGGAGCGATGAAGCGCCATCTGACGGCCCATCAAATCAACAAGCGTTCGATAGCGTGACGCGGTCTGGGCGGCGGCCGCGAGCTCGAGATCCAGACGCATGGGGCCCGCATCCTCGGCTTCGGCGACGACACGCGGTTCAACCGCATCGATGGCGTCGACGCCGCGCGCCGCCGCGGCCCGCAGCGCGCCTTCGAATTCGACGCGTACCGGGCGATAATCTGGCGTGTTCGCGTTGGCGATGTTCTGAGCGATGAAGAGATAACGCTGATTGAGCCCCTCAAGCGCCTTGTCGATCAATGCGGCCGATATCGGATCCATACGCGCGCTCCTATTGGACGATAATTTCGGCATGGAGCGCGCCAGCGGCGCGCACAGCCTGGAGGATGGAAATGATACGTCGTGTGTCGACACGCGCCCGCGATAGGCCTTGCACAAGATCGGCGACGCTGGTGTTGGGAAAACGCGCAACCACGTCATTGCCGCCGCGTTCAACATCAAGATCGGTGTTGGTGATGACGAGAGAGCGGATGCCGCCGGCAAAGCCGTCAATGAAGGAGGGCTGAGAGGCCTGGGTTTCGGCCGTTACCGTCACGCGAATGTCGCCTTGGGAGACGACCACGCTTGAGATCATCACATCGCCGCCCGCGACGATCGTGCCGGTGCGCTCATTGATGACCACGCGCGGCGTGCGATCAGGCGCGATGGCGAGGTTTTCAAGCGAAGAGACAAAATACGCGAGGTCTTGATCGCCGGGTTGGAAAGCAATGCGGATCTCGTCGGCGCCGATCACTTCGGCGATCCGACCATGACGATCATTGATGGCCGCAGCGATACGCGATGCGGTGGTGAAATTGGGGTCGTTGAGTAAAAAGCCTAAGCGCCCATCTGCGCCGATGAGGTTGGCGTTGACTTCGCGTTCAACCGTCGCGCCCCCATCGACGCGGCCCGTCGTTGGATAATTGCGCTGAGACAGATTGAGCTGGCTTTCGAAACTGTCGCCGCCGGTGATGATGGCGCCCTGCGCCAACGCATAGGGGCGCCCATCAGGGCCGACGAGCGGGGTCATCAACAGCGTCCCGCCAGCAAGACTGCGCGCATCCGCTGTCGAACTCACCGTCACCGAAATGCGGTCGCCGACATTGGCGGAGGCGGGCAGCGAGGCGATAACAACGACGACGGCGACGTTGCGGCTGGCGACATCGGCTTCGCTGATCACCGCGCCCAAGCGCGCATAGACGTTGGAAAGCGCCTGACGTGTGACGACGCTGCGCGGAGAATCGCCAGAGCCCGCGAGACCAACGACAATGCCGTAGCCAATGAGCGCGTTCTCACGCCAACCCTCGAAGCGGCCAAGGCCTTTGATCTGAGTTTCCTGAGCGTGCGCGGGTGTGATCGCAGCGATTGCCAGCGCCCAGCAGAAGATGAAACGAAAAAGCGCGTGCATCATCCGCCGAGCCCCAGAAGAGAGAAGATGCGGTGGACGATGTTGGGGCGCGCATTGCGCGAGACAAAACCTCGGCCATCATAGGAGATGCGCGCGTCAGCCAGACGCGGCGATAAGACCTGGTTGCCATGCATGATGTCGCTTGGACGCACGCGGCCTTGGATCTGGACCAAGGTGGTCTCACCATTGATGCGCATGCTCTGCTCGCCCGCGACAAGCAGATCGCCATTGTCCAGAACCTCTCGCACACTGACGCTGATCTGGGTGACGAAGCTCTCCGAGCGTCTGACTTCGCCTTGGCCGGTATAACCGCCATTGAGCGAAAGCGACCCGCTCTCGTCGATATTGCCGCTTCTGATCGATCCCTCGAAATCGCGCCGCGTGCGCGATGCATTCTGGGCGGCGTTGCGTGCTTCTGCGCTCTGATAGACGACGATGGTCAAAACATCGCCCACCGCGCGCGCGCGTTGATCGCCCGCGATCGCAGCGAAGGCTTGTTCGTCGTAGAGATCGTCGGCGCCGGCCGGTGTGGCCAGACAGAGCGCGACCAACGAGATGAGCGCCGGGCGCATCATGGCGCGCTCTCCCCAAGCGGCATGGAAAAGATCTCGCCATCGGCGTCGCGCACAAAAAGGCTCTCGCCTGGACTCGCGTCCTGCAACGCTTCGACCGGGCGGGTGATGGTCACGGGGCCGGCGCCGATCACGAGCGTCAGGCGATCGCCCTTGCGCGTCCGTGCCGTTGGCGCGACCAAAGTGTGAGGGATGATGGCGCCGCTTTGGAGTGCTTCTCTCGTACGCGCGAACCCGCTTGCCGCATCGCGTACGATTGGCGCCTCCGCCATGACATCGTCGCACGCAGCGGGCGCCACCATGTGGGAGGCAAGGATGGTGTCGGCGTCGAGGGGGCTGAGCACGCGTAGGCATGAAGCCGGCGCGGCATCTGCCAGCCGTTGATCGTTAAAGCGCAGGCGCACATCGCCTTGCTGATGTTGGTCAAAGCGCAGCAGAGGCACGCGCCGGCGTGCTAGAGCGGCGATCGCGCCGCGCGACAGACGGATCTCGGATCGCTCGGAAAGGTCGAGCAAGGCGTGGGCGCCCATATCATCACGCGCGCTTTCTTCGACGCATTCGAGAGCGACCACATCGGAAAGCCGCACCGCAGGAGTATCCAAGGCGATGTCGTCATGCGGCGTCACCGTGCACATCGGGACCGCCCCGAGCAGGGCCGCGAGGATGGGCGAGGGCGTCACCGGCGCAATCCGTTGGCAATCGCCATCAATTGATCAGCGGCTTGCACAATCTGCGCGTTGGCGGAATAAGCCCGCTGCACGATCATGAGCCGCACCATCTCGGCGTTCAGATCGACATTGGAGCGCTCGATCGCGCCATGCACAAAGGCGCCTGCGCCGTCCTGATCGGGCGTCAAGTCTTGAACCCGCGCGTCCTCGCGCACGCGATAAAGCCCACCGTCCAGACGCTCCACATCATCGGCCGAGCCAATGGCGACGAGCCCGATGCGCCCAAGATCGACAGGCGCATCGGCGTCCGCGCGGATGGCGCGCACACTGCCGTCGGCGCCGACGGCGATTTCGCGCGCGTCGGTCGGCACATTGATCATTGCGCGCAACGCCATGCCGTCGGCGCTGGCCAGCGTGCCGTCCTCTTGGATGGAGAGCCGCCCACCGCGCCAGAGCAGGATCTCACCGCGCGGCCCCAGCAATTCGATGAAGCCGCGTCCCTCAATGGCGAGGTCCAATTGATGACCGGTGGATTCAATGATGCCCTGGTCGTCGAGCGCGATCGAAACATGCGCGTTGACACTCGAGAAGAGCGGCGCGCGCGCCAGATCCGTGCGCGGGTTCATGGGATCGGCTTGGCGCGCCATCACATCTGAAAAGCTCACTTCGGCGCGCTTGAAGCCCGGCGTGTTGATGTTGGCGATGTTGCCGGCGATGGCGTCAAGCGCCTGCTGCTGGGTGACGAGGCCGACACCGGAGATTTCGAGGGCGCCGTTCATCCTTGTCTCCGCGTGAAGGTCGAAATCGTCTGTCCGATCAAAGTGTCGTAGGTTTGCACCACGCGCGCGCCGATCTCGGCGCCGCGGATCGCGGTCATCATGTCCAGCATCTCGCTGGCGAGCGCCACATTGGCGCCTTCCAACATGCCTGGGCGGATTTGCGCGTTCTCCACGGGTAGTGCGGCGTCGGTTTGGAAATAGATTCCGCTGACGCGCGCGAGCGTTGCATCCTCGTGCGGCGTGAAGACGCCAATACGGGCGATTGGGACCCCGCGTTCGCTCACCACGCCGTCTGCGGAGACCTCCGCGTCGGCGGCCACGAAGAGATCGCCGCCATCAATGGCTTGGAGAAGGGCGCCGGCGGCGTCGGCAAGACGGCCCTCTGTGTCGCGATGAAAAGCGCCGGCGCGCGTGTAGAGCAATTGTTCGCCCGCACGCACTTGAAAGAAGCCGTCGCCGGCGATGGCGAAGTCAAAACGCCCATCTGTCTGGCGCAAGGGGCCGATGTCGAGATTGCTGCGCGCGTCTGTTGACGCTTCGGCGCTCTGCAATTGTTCAAAATCGATTTCGGATTTGTATCCGGTCGTTGTCGCGTTCGCGACATTGCGCGAGACGGTTTCCAATCGTCGTCGTGATGACGCCAGAAGAACTTCACCGAGCTCCAACAAACCTTGCGTCATCGTTTGTCCCCTTGTTGTTAACACTAAAAGGGAACTTAATTGCACACGCTAAGGTTTTCTCTTTCGGCGTGAAGCGTAAGTTTCTTTTCTCATGCGAAGAGTCCGTACCGCGCAAGCGAGTGTGCGATGGTTTTTCCGCCTGGTTCGATAGGCGTGTGGAGCGCACGATCAATTATCGATTGTGCTCGTTGGCTGTCGCCTTCACTCGCGATGATGAGCGCGTTAGCGAACGCGCCGGAGAATGAGTTTCGGTCCAGTCGAAGTGCGATCGCGCCAAGCTTTCGCGCCTCTAATACATTGCCTTCCATTGCAGCGATCACCGCAAGCGACCCTTGGCTTTCCGAGAAGCTTGGATCGATGGCGAGCGCGTGTTCGAAATGCTGGCGCGCCGCTTGGGGCTCGCCCGCAATGAGACGCGCCCAACCCGCCGCGATCCAACTGCCGATGTGATCCTTAAAGAGTTCTGCGCCGCGCTCGATGTCGCGTGAGGCGCCTTTATGATCTCCGGTGAGCAGGGCAGTGAGACCCCGGCCGACCAGCGCGCGCGGGGAATTCGGGGCGCGCGCGAGCGCTGCTTCGAAATGGGCGCGCGCGGCATCTGGTGAATCGTCGGCGAGCGCCAGCGTCCCCAAGCTCGTCTCTGCATCAGGGTGACCCGCTGCGCCCGACGCGCACGCGCGCGCGAAATTCATATCCTCGGCGTCGATGGCGATGGTGGAGGCCGCGGCCAGCAATCCAGGATGCTCGGGGTATCGCTCCACATTGGCTTTGGCGGCTTTGAGCGCGTCCTCATATCGCCCACTCGCGTGCAACAATTGGACTTCGAGCATCGCCGCTGGCGCGGATGCAGCGATCGTGGCCTCGTCCAAGAGCGCCAGCGCTTCATCGAAGCGCTCTTCCATGCCGAACGCCCAAGCTAGATTGAAGCGCAGCGATGGATCTTGCCCGTGCGTCTCCATGAGCGGTGAGAGAATAGAGATGGCCTTGCCCGAATTCCCCTGGGCGATGGCAAGGCGCGCAGCGAGATCCTGATCGGAAGGGGCAAGGCTCCCCAATTCGCAGAGGCGCGCAAGCAGCGCCTCGGCCTGATCGAGAGCGCGCGCGCTCATAGCGGCTTGCGCCGCGTCACGCAGCAGGCTCGCATTCTTTGGATCGTGATCGAGGTAGGTCAGAAGGCGCGCGAGGCGCGCCTCGGCCTCATTGGAGCTGGACGCCATCACTCATCCTTGTCTCAACCATGGGCCGGCGCGCGGGTGCGGGCTCGCGCTTGGCCTCATCTTCATCCAGGCGCACGATCAGATGCGATCTTAGATCGATGCTCGCCGGAATCTCATTAACGGATATCACCGAAAGCTTGGGCAGCGACCTTTTGGTCAGCGCGCGCAGCTGACGGCGAATGTCGCCGCCGCAAAGGAGTACGGGTGCTCGCCCCTGGCGCATCATGTCATTGACGCCGGCGCCCAGTTTACGGAGCACTTTTTCCGCCAAACGCGGATCGATGGCCAACGCGTCGCGGCGCGCGCTCGTGTTGATGGCGCCGCTGATCTGGTTTTCGAGGCGCGGATCAAAGCTCATCACGGCAAGATCTCGGTGGCGATCACGCAAACGACTGCAAATGGCGTGCCCCAATCTTTGGCGTAAAGCTTCGGTCAGGGCGCCCGGGTCACGTTCGCTGCGGGCCAGATCGACCAGATGTTCGATGATAAGATCAGTTGCGCCGATCGAGATCGATTCCGAGAGCAGGTTCTGCAAAATCTTCTGTAGATCAGACAAAGACAGTAATTGCGGAATGAGTTCTTCCACGAGACCCGGTTCGCGGGCGCGGACATCTTCGATAAGCTTGACGACAGCGGAGCGATTGAGAAGCGTCGGCGCCTCAGCGCCAAGCACCTCGCCCAAATGGGTAATGAACACTGTCAACGGATCGACGATCGTGTAGTTTTCCGCGCGCGCCTCTTCGCTGCGCGCGGTCTCGATCCAGATCGCCGGCAGCCCGAACGCTGGATCGACGGTTTCTACACCTGAAAGCCGGGCGCGCTCGCCTTCGCCGCGAATGGCCAGCACGCAATCGCGGCGGATCTCACCCTGCGCATGCCGTGAGCCGAAAAGACGGATCTCGTATTCGTCGGGCGCCAGTCTTGCGTCATCTACGAACGAGAGAGGCGGAAAGCCAAAACCCAGCGCGCGCATTTGGCTGTCACGAAGAGCGGCGATGCGATCCAGAACGAGCGGCTCGATGGGCCGCCAGCTCTCGGCGAGCGCTTTGCCGATCGCGATGGAAAGCGCGGGCGTTTGGGCCGTATCGTTGGTGCTTGTCGCTGTCTCGTCTTTCACATCCGTGTCGGGCTTCTCGCGTGCGTCGCGCGCGATGCGTCGCCAAGCGAAATAGAGTCCTGCGAGCACCAGAAGGATTGGCCATTTCGGCATGCCGGGCAGTAGCATGAGCAAGATGAGAAGGCCGCCGACAATGAGCGGCACGCGCGGCGCCGAGGACAATTGCTGGAAGACTTCGGTGCTCAAGCGCCGGTCCGCCGAGGAACGGGTAACGATGATGCCCGTCGCTGTGGATATGATGAGCGCGGGCAATTGGGTGGCGATGCCGTCGCCGATGGTCAGCAGTGTAAAGTGGGCGAGCGCGTCGTCCCAGCTCATGCCCATTTGGGCCACGCCAATGATCCAACCGGCGATGATATCGATGAGCAAGATGATGACGCCCGCGATCGCGTCGCCCTTGACGAATTTGCTGGCGCCGTCCATCGCCCCATAAAAAGAGGCCTCTTTCTCAAGCGCTGCGCGGCGTCGGATGGCTTCCTTCTGATCGATGAGTCCCATATTGAGGTCAGCGTCGATGCTCATCTGCTGACCGGGCATGCTGTCTAGCGTAAAGCGCGCCGCGACCTCCGAGACGCGCTGGGCGCCCGCGGTCACGACCACATATTGAACGACGACGAGAATGAAGAAGACGACGAGACCAACGACGAAATTGCCCCCGACGGCGTAAGCGCCGATGGAGCCGATGACCTCGCCCGCCTCGGCGTTGCTGAGGATAAGACGCGTTGCGGCGATATTGAGCGCCAGACGAAAGAGTGTGGAGATCAGCAAGAGGGACGGGAAGGTCGAGAACTCGACGGGCTTTTGCACATGCAGCGTCAAGAGAAGGATAGTGAGCGACAGTGCAAAATTGATCAGCAGGGCCAGATCCAGCGCCACCGGCGGGATCGGCGAGAAGAGCACGAAAAGAATAAGCACGACGCCTGCGATGAGGCTCAATTCACGGCCGTCGCGCAGCATGGATTTAAGCGCGTCCATGCGCGGCCTCCGGCGTCTTGGCGCGCGCGAGCGCCAGATAGAGGTGGGCGATCTCGCGGTAGAGTGCGCTAGGCGCCTCTTCGCCCGGGGCGCACGCCTTGAAGAGCGCGCGCGCCAGAGGCGGCGCTGAGATGATGGGCACAGCCAACAGATTAGCGCGCCGCTTCAGCTCCAGGGCAAAATGATTGCGGCCCTTGGCCAGCACGATGGGCGCTGACATCGTCTTTGCGTCATAGGCGAGCGCCACGGCGTAATGCTCTGGGTTGACGATCACCATGTCGGCCCCGCCTAAGGCGCCAAAGCCTTTGGTCTGTTTGGCGAACTCGGCGTGCAATTGACGCCGCTTTTGTTTCAGACGCGGTTCGCCTTCGCGCTCCTTATGTTCGCGGGTAAGCTCGGAGCGGCTCATGCGCATCTGCTTGGAGAACTCGCCGCGCGACACCACTTGGTCGAGTGCGGCGAAGATGAGCGCGATCATGAGGAAGGCAAAGCCAAGCTGTCCTGCGCGTTCATGAAGCGCATCGATCAGACTGGCCGTGTCGACGATGGAAGCTGCGCGCAACGCCAACGCCTCGCGGATGATGAGGAAGGCCGCCGCGCCATAGAAGACAAGCTTTAGGACATTCTTGCCGGTCTCCTTCAGCATGCGCATCGAGAAGATGCGTTTGAGCCCCTTGGCTGGATTGAGGCGGTTGAAATCTGGCTTCAGCGGCTGGGTCGAGACGACGATGCCGCCCACCTGCACGATCTCAAAGGTGGCCACCACCGCCATGATGACGGCGCCCATCAGCGCCACATTCTGGAACGCATTCCAGAAGGGAGAGGCGGCCATCGCCAGAGCCTGGGGCGCTGTCGCGATGTCGGCGATGTCGCCATAGAGACGGTGCGCATCGAGTGTGGTTTGGCGTAGAAAAGAGACCCCGCAGAAGGCGGCGAAGGCGATGAAGGCGCCAAGACTTGAGAAGAAGCCAAGATCAATGCCGCGCGCCACCGCACCCTTCTGGCGCGCGCGCTTCAATTTGAAGGGCGTCGCTTCTTCGGTCTTGTTTTGCTCAGAACCGCCGTCCTGCATCAGGCAAATCCCAAGGATGCGTCGAGCGCCATGCGCACAATGCGCAGGAAGAGCGCGCCTGAGAGCGAAAAGACCATGGGCAGGGTCATAAGAAGCGCCAAGGTCTTGACCTGGAAGCCCAGCACCAAAACGTTCATTTGCGGCAGGGTGCGCGACATGAGCGCGATCGCCACATCGAGCATGAAGAGCGTCATGAACACCGCCCCGCCAATCCCCATCGCCAAGAGGAAGACCGCGCGAAGATAAGTGAGCAGGGGATCGAGGCTTGCTCCCAGCACGAACCCGCCAATGGGCACAGAATCGATCGAACGGGCCCAGATCGCCAAGAGATCGGTCGGCCCCCCAGTGGTGAAGAAGATCGCCGCCGCCGCGTAGGAAAAGAGCGCCCCCACGAGCGGCATCTGCGCGCGAAGCGTGGGGTCAGCGATTTGCGCCAAGCCAAAGCCCACTTGCACGTCAATGGCGCGCCCAGCCGTCTGCAGCGCCGCAAACCCAAGCTGGAGCGGCAGCGCGATGGTGATGCCCAGCAACACTTCCGCGGCCGCGGCCCCCGCGAGTGTCGACATGTCGAAGGATGGGATCGGCGATGCTGTGGCGACGAGAAGCCAGCCAAGGCTGACCGCCAAAAGCACGCGAATGGTGGCCGGCGTGCGCAACAAGGTGAAGGGCGGGGCGAACGCCAGCACCGGGATGATGCGCAGGCTGACGAGCAGTGCGGCGATCAGCTGGTTTGGAAGCGCCTCGAGCATCGTCATCCGCCGAGCGAGGGGATGGTGTTGTAAAGCGAGATGGCGAATTGGTTGAGCTTGCCCAGCATCCAGCCGCCCAACACCAGGAGAATGAGGGCGGCCGCCAGCAGTTTCGGCACGTAGCTTAACGTGATTTCCTGAATCTGCGTCGCCACCTGCACGACGCTAATCAAGAGCCCAACGATCATAGTCGCGCCCAAGAGCGGCGCGCCCACAATGAGCGCCGTCCACACCATTTCATGCAGGAAAAAGAGAGCCTGATCGGCGCTCATCCTCGCATCCCCCGACAACCGTGGCGCGAAGTGGATCGCTGGAGAAAAGCTGGGTCAATTTGCTTCGTGTCTGGGGTTGTTGGGTATATCGACACGCCCCTTTGGAGATTGAAGCGTTCTTTAATTACGCGAAGTCTGCACCCGAGGCGTGCATTGCTTCGGTCTTGGTGAAGAGCACGAGACGAACCTCGAAAATAATTTCGCCACTTCGCTAAACTCTGTCGAAAATCTCCTGACTCAGCTTCAGACGGGGTGCGTGTGAGCGCTGCTCCGTCGTGAGGCGGGGTGAGCTATGGTTTCGATCTTCACGGGGTTAGGCGCAGGGTTTGAGCGCGGCTCAGCGGCGACGCTTGGCGCGGGCGGCCTTTTGGGCGGCGCGGCGCTAGGGCGGGGCGGCGAGACCGCTTTCCTCAATGCCGCGACCGGCAATCTTGTGCTCCAACGTCAGGACGAATTCCTGGCCGGCCGCGGTCCCGACATTGGCGTCACGCGCACCTATAATAGCCTTGGCGCTACCGCCCATGACGACAATGGCGATCAATGGCGACAGAGTTCTGATCGTCGCGTCATCGCGACGGGCGCATTCAATGTCGGCGGCCACCAAGTCACGCGCATCTCGGCTGATGGCTCTGCCATCCTCTACACCTACGGCGCGTGGAGCGACGGCTCCTATTATCGCGCCACTGACGGCTCAGGCGCTTATGACAAGCTCCACTATGCTTCCAACGTCTGGACCTGGACCGATGGCGCAACCCAGATCAAGGAAACCTATGAAGACGCGGTCGCCGCCGACACTTGGCGCATCGCCAGTCAGTCAGATCCCGATCTCAACAGCGTTACGTTCACCTATGTTTCGGGCTCTGACAAAACCAAAAGCATCGTCACCTCTACGAATGGCGTTTCTGAAAGCATCGAATATCAATGGGGGGTGAGCGATGCGGATGATCGCATCTCGGCCATCGTCACCAAATACGACCACGATCTCGATACCGGCACAGCCCAGCTTGTTCGCACGCTGACGACGTACGCCTATGACGCCTATGATCGTCTGACCAGCGTCACCGTCGATATGACGCCGGACAACACGGGCGATTCATCGACCTACACGACCACCTACACCTATGTTGGCGCCACAAATCGCGTCGCCACGATTGGTCAGACCGACGGGTCGTTGCTTGAGATCCGCTATGATGCGAGCAATCGGGTCGAATGGCTTTTGCTCAAGGTCGACGGCACGACCGACGTTCGCACGACGAAGATCGAGTATCAGAGCGGCTACACTAATATCATTGTCTATCAGGGCCAGTACGATCCTTCATCGCCGCCCACGCCCACGCCGCGGACGGTGACGACCAGTCTCTATCACGATGCCAATGGCCAACTCACCAAAGTGGTGATGCCAGCGACCGAAACGTCTTCGGCCTCCGAGATCCTCTATTCCTATGACGGTCTTGGTAATCTCACCAAGGTCACCGATGCGTTGGGGGCGGAGACTGACTATACTTATGATGCGCGCGGCAATGTCGCGACCATCGAAGATGCGTTGGGCAACGTCACCACGCGCACCTACAATAGCGAAAATGCGCTCACTCTTGAGGCCTATACGGCGTCCACCGGAAGCTCGTCTGCGACGACGCTTTATACCCGTTACATCTATACCAGTGAAAATCATCTGCGCTATGTGATCAGTAGCGAAGGTCGCGTCACCGAATATCGCTATACGGCGCCTGGCGAGATCGAGGAAATCGTCACCTACCCTGAGCATAAATACACGGCCACGTCCGCTCCGACCATGCCGAGCGACACGGACATGGATACTTGGCGCAATGGGTTGAGTGGGCGCGAAAGCGCATCGATCACACGCTTCACCTATGATGCGCGCGGCAATGTGACCGCCAAGCTGCAATATAGCGTGGCCACATCAAGCGCCACGAGTGCGACGACGGACGGCTATTCGCAGCAATATCTCAGCTATGATCGCTCGGGGCGATTGCTCTCGTCGCGCTTGGCGCCCGATGCCTATGCCCAGACCTTTGTCTATGACGGGCTAGGTCGGGTCATTTTCTCGACCGATCTTGCGGGCGGCACGACCAGCATCGTCTTCAATGACGCCTCCACGACGACCGTGGTCACCACACGCGCCAGCTACAATGCCGGCACATCGAGTTGGCAGGCAAGCAGCGACAGTCTGGTCACGACCTCAATCTACAACAAGGCTGGCGAGTTGATCTCGCAAGCTGAAGCGGGGACCTTCACAACTGGCGCCGCCGCCTATCATTATTATGACAAGAACGGGCTCCTGCGCCGCACCGTCGACGCAACGGGACGCAAGACCTTCTATATTTACAATGATCGCGGGCAGCGCGTCGCCGACATCGCTCAGGACGGCCAGGTCGTCGCTTACAAATATGATGCGATGGGGCGTCTCATTGAGACGGCGCGTTACAATGTGGCGCTGAGCTCGCTGGTCGATCTTGATCTCACCAATGCCAAGGATGTGTCGTTTGGAAGGGGGCTCACGCGTCCAAGCCAAGACAGCACGCTTGTCGGCGGCGCCGATATGTGGAGCTGGACCACGTACAATGCGTTGGGGCAAGTGACGGCCACCATCCAAGGCGATGGCTCGGTTACTAAGTATGAGTATGACGCGGCCGGGCGTCTCATCAAGACACTGGGCTATTACAACAAGATCTCGGTCAGCGCCTATATGACGACGCCGCCAAGCACTGCGCCGTCAGTGACTGCGGACACCAATGGCCGTGATGTTGTGATCCGCAATTTCTATGATGGCGATGGTCGTTTGATCGGCGTGCTCAACGCCGAGGGTGGCTTAAGCCGCATCATCTACGATCATGCCGGCCGCAAGATCGCCGAGACAGCGTACGCCACTTTGACCAACGGCGCCGATCGCGCCAGCGGCACTTTCGCAACCCTGCTGAACGGCGTCGACGATTATCCCGCGACCGACGTGACGACGCGCTTTGTCTATGACGGTCAGGGCCTGTTGCGCTTTGCTGTCGATCCGCTGGGGCGCGTCACGGAATATATCTATCGCTCTGGCAGCGATCATTACGCCAACGGCGTCGTGCGCAAGGTCATTGTGTTTGACGACACGCCGTCGCTCTCGAGCTTCACCTATGCCGCGCTTGACGCGGCGGTGACGTCGCTGCGCTCGGACGCCGACAATCGCGTCAGCTTCAATGTCTATAATGAGCGTGGCCAGCTCGCCTATTCGATCAACGCCTTGGGCGCGGTCACCGGCTTTACCTATGACGCGGGTGGGCGGGTCATCCGCACCAATGCCTATGCTGTCGCCTATAATACAGCCTCGATCGGCAATGATTCCGCTTGGCTCGGCAATCTCAATAGCTGGGCTGCAATCACAGGCAACCAAGCGGGGATGCGGGTCACCCATTCCTATTACAATGAGCGCAACGAGCTGCGGTACACGATCGATGCGCTGAACTTCATCAACGGCTTCACCTATGATGCCGAAGGCCGGTTGCTGACGCAGACGCGTTACACCAACACGCTCTCGCCCTCGGGCGCCACCTTGTCGAGTATCGATGCGTACGCGAAGGGAACGGCTTTCACCACGAGCTTTGCCTATGACAATCTGGGCCGCATCTCTGAAGTGACGGACGCGACTTCGACAACGCGCACCAATTATTTCAACAACGGCGCCAAATCCCATGAGATCCGCGCTTATGGCCATGGCGATGAGGCCCAAACCTATTTTGAGTACGATCAAGCCGGCAAGTTGATCAAACGTGTCGACGCCTATGGCCAGGCGGAGGCGGCGACCACGCTCTATGCCTATGATGGGATCGGCAATCTGGCCACCGTCACCGATCCGCGCGGCAACGTGACGACCTACGCCTATGACAAGGCCGGTCGGGTCATCAAGATTACCGATCCATCATCGGCCGAAACCGATTATGTTTATGACGCGCTCGGACGCACGGTGAAGACGATCGATGCGCGCGATAAGGAGAGCTTCAGCTATTTCGATAAATTGGGGCGGATCGTCTTGGCCGTCGATGCGGCGGGCTACGCGGTCGAGACCCAATACAATGGCTTTGGCGAAGTATGGAAAATCATCGCGCGCGCCAATGTGACAAGTGGCGCTTCGACCACGACGCCGCCCACCATCACCGCCAATGCGTCCGAGGATGCGACCACCATCTTCACCTACGACAAACTTGGTCGCGCGCAGACGGCGACCGACGCCTTGGCGGGCGTGAAGACGTTTACTTTGAACGCGTTCGGCCAGCTGGTGAAGACGACTGATCCGCTGACTTATGCGTCTTACGTCTATTATGATGCGTTGGGACGGGTGCGGCTCTCGGTCGACGCGGAAGGCTATGTCACCGAGACGACCTATAACGCCCAAGGCCTTGTCTACACTGTGACGCGCCGGGCGCTCAAAGCGAGCAATGCCTATAGCGAAAGTGTCGAACCGATCGTCACCGCCGACCCGCTCGATGCAACAACGACCTATGCCTATGACGGCGCAGGCCGCGTGACGAGCGAGACCAATGCCTTGGGCGTTGTCACCTCGTACACTTACGACAAGCGTGGCAATATCACCCAGAAGGTCGAAAATGCGGGCAGCGCGGTCGCGGCCGAAAAGCGCACGACCCTCTACACCTACGACGACGCTGATCGGGTGAAGACCATCACCCACGATGCGCTCGCCGCCGCGCAATCCTCGACCGGATCGACGCTGACGCGGGTGGAAAGCTTTGTCTATGATCTTGCCGGCAATCTGATCGAGAAGGGCGACACCTCAGGCGCGCGCACGCTTTATTGGCACGATGCGCGGGGGCAGGTGAAATATGAACTCACCGCCACTGAGATCGACGGCGCCAACAAGAAGGGCGCGCTCACACGATACTATTACGACGCCAATGGCAATGTAACCGAGACACGCCGCTTTGGCGCTCTTGTGACGCTGCCTGCCAGTCCGGGGGGGACCGAGCCCACTGAACCCGGCGCCTATCGCGCCACCACCTACACTTATGACAATATGAATCGCGTTAAGACCAGCGTCGTCGTCGGCGTGCGCAATGCGGTCTATGTGGGTGGGGCGCTGAGCGTCGATGCGTCCAATGTCAATCTGACCACGACCTATGATTACGACGCCAACGGCAATGTCATTTTGGTGACGGCGCCAGATTTGACGAAAACCTATTCGTTCTACGACAAGCTTGGCCGCAAGACAGATCAGATCGATGCTGGCCTCTATCGGACGAAGTGGAGCTACGACGCCAATGGCAACGTGCTCTCCGAGCACCGCTACGCCAATGCCCAATCTTCAGCGCCCAGCACGCCCGGGGGCGCGCCCCCATTAGCGCCGACCGCGGACACCGCCAACGACCGGGTGACGAGCTTCACCTATGACAAATTGGGCCAACGTCTGTCAGAAACGCGCGCGGCCGTGCTCGTGCACAATGGCACGGGCGGTCAGACCTCGAGTTCTTCGGTTGTCACTTACACTTATAATGGACTGGGCGCGGTCACCTCTAAGACTGAGGCGATCGGCGAAAAGATCATTTATGAATATGATCGTATCGGCCGTCTGGTGCGCGAGAAGCGCACGCTCAGCGGTCAAACCCATCTCTACGCCGACGCGTTTGGCGTGAACGTCACGCCCACTGTAGATTATGCCTATAACGCGCTGAATGATCTCGCCACAGTCACGGTCGCGGGCTCGACCAAAGTGATCAGCGGCACGCCGACCACAACGGCGCAGAGCCGGGTGACAAGCTATGCGTACGCCGCGGGCGGCGTCCTTGTATCAAAGACCGACGCTGAAGGTTTCGTGCGTTCGTACGTGTATGACGCGGCAAGCCGGGTGGTGCGTGAGCAATACACACGCGTAAAGCCCAGCGGCAGCGCAGACGAAGCCATCGGCTACGATTACGACCTGGCCGGGCGCATCATTGCTCAAGGCGCTATGGTCAAGGTGAGCGGCGTCTACACGCGCAGCATCACGGTATCGGGCCTTGAGACCATCGATACTTCGGTCTCGCGTTACAACGCCTATGGCGAAGTCTCAGAGCGCGGCATCAACGGCGTTTACGCCGAGAAATTTGAGTATGACGCCGCCGGCAGATTGCTGCGCACCAATGCCGGCGATGGCGTCTGGAAATACTTCATGTACGACGCGGCCGGCAATCAGACTTTGATGATTGCCAGCGAAGGAACAGCGATCGGCGAGGGAGCGCTGGTGACGCTCGACGCAGTGCTCGATCTTTGGGGCGCCAATCGCGCCAACATCGCCACCAATTACGTGGACGGTGTTGTCGCAACGATTACAAAGTACGATGCCCGCAATCACGCGATTGAAGTGCGTGAGCCACAGCGCGAACTCAGCACCACGACAAAGGCGGATCTCGTCACGCAACGTGCGTTCAATGCGTTCGGCGAAACCGCCTATGAGATCAACGCCGCGGGCGCGCGGGTTGACTACACTTACAATACGATGGGCCGCGTCATCAAAATTCAGAGCCCGCTTGTCGCCGGTGTCGGCGAAAACGGACAATGGATCACGGGGTATGATCCCAGCACCTATGCGCCGCTTGCAACTTCAGCAACGGCCACGACTTTCCGTCCCGAGGAGCACCGCTATTACGATCTCTCAGGGCGCTTGGTCGCATCGCGCGACGGCAACGGCAAACTCACGCGTCTGACCTTGCTTGCAGGTACGGGCCATAGCGGCGCCCAAGCATTGGTGCGCGTCACCACGACGGCTGACGGCGCAACCGTCACGACCGAGTACGACATCCATGGCGATGCGCGGATAATCACCGATCAGATCAGTCGCGTGACGACGCAGACTTTCGATCGTGCGGGACGCGTCCTGCAGATCGCGCGGCCCGAGGGGCTGACAGAATCCTTCGCTTATGACGGCCTGGGTCAGCGGATCAAGCGCTGGAATAACCAATTGGGCGTCGGCAATGCGGAGGCATTTGTTTTCGACCAACAAGGGCGCGTCATTCAAACGACAGACGCTGGCGGCTATGTCACCAGCATCGTCCATGGTTGGAATAGCGCTGCGGTCACGCAAGGTATGGGCGCGTTCGGCGGTTGGACACGCACGACAACCTACGCCAACAGCAAGACCGTGACGGAGACGTCCGATATGTTCGGGCGCGATGTCCAGAAGTTCGACATGTCGTTGCGCCAGACTGATTTCATTTACGACAAGGCGGGGCGCGTGACGAAACGGGATGCGACGCATCCCTCGGGCGTCACGGGCATCTATCAGGACATCGAAACGCTCTATTACAACACTGGGCGGATGCGTTCGCTGTTCTGGTTCAATGGCAATGCCCAGCAATCGACGCGTCGTGCGCAGGACTATACCTACGACGTCTCCGGCAATGTGACGACCGAGAAGCACTATGACCATGTGCTGGAAGATTATTGGACAGAGGCCTGGGTCGATTACAGCGATCCTTGGGAGCCGATCTGGCATGATCCCGAGCACATCGTCACGGATGTCACCATCGATTGGATGAACGCGTCGGCGAGCTATGATTTGATGGGTCGCATGACGAGCTGGACGGAGGCGGGCACACCGTACAAGCCTTACGCCACCATCTCTTATCTCTATGACGCCAATAGCAATATCCGCAATTCCAACGCGACCTTCAAAACCGTCGACCAGAATGGCGTGGCCTCGAGCGGCACGACCAATCAGAATTATTGGTATCGCTATGACGCGCTCAATCGCGTCGTACTTCAGAAGGGGACATTGTCCGGGGGCGCTATCGTGCGCGGGACCGGAGGCGTCGATCTCTCTTACGACTATGCCGGTCAGCGCGTGCAGGTGATCAACAGCGCCGGTACCGAGACTTATACCTATGATCTCGGCGGGCGTTTGGAGCAGACCAATGTCGGGGGCGTGCGACGCGGCGTCTTCAGCTACGACTTGATGGGACGTGTGACCGGCCAGATCGATTATGAGGCCAACGGTACGACGGTCGCCTATAGTCGCAGCGTCACCTACAACGCCAGCAACCAGGTCACCACTGACACGACAAACACAAAGCGCGGCTCAACGGTTTATGGCGCCGTCACGACCTACACCTATGGCGTGGGAACGGCCTACGCTTTGGGCTCGCCGCTGACTGTGTCGACGGCGAATTATCAAAATAGTTCTTATCAAAACACGTCCACGACGACGAACACCTATGAATATTGGGACGGGGCTGTGCTCAAGCTGTCGAGCTACAAGCCCATCTCGACAGGGTCGACGACAAATACGGCGAGCCACACCTATACCAATTATGGCGGCCAAGCCGCGCGGTTGGAATCCGTCTCCATCGCAGATGGACGGCCGCGTACCGTGGCGTTCCGCAACGATTTGCATGGTCAAGTAAACTGGCGTCGCGAGAGCGACCAGCTCTCCAATCAAGGCGATCCCCATGAGCATTGGCATCGCTTTGCCGGCAAGCTCATGGGCTACACCGGTAATAACGGCACCAACGACAAGGATTATGCGGCCTCGATCGCTGATCGCACGGCGACGCAAGGGTCGGGCGCGTTCCGCAATGGCGCGACCACGCACACAGTGCATTCAGACTTCGACCAGTCGCTCGCGCCCATCAACTCGTTCTATGCGGGCGGCGCCAGTGTCTACACCGTGCGCCAAGGCGACACGCTCGAAAGCATCGCCGCCAGTGTCTGGGGCGATTCTTCGCTCTGGTATCATTTGGCCGAGGCCAATGGGCTGGCGGGTTCAACGGCGCTGACGGACGGGCAGACGCTTGTCATTCCAGCTGGGGTGATGAAGTCGACGCATAACGCAAAGACCTTCACGCCATACGATCCCGCCGACATTCGCGGCAACACTTCGCCGACCACGCCGCATCCCGCCAAAAAGGGAAAATGCGGGGGCGTTGGGCAAATCATTCTTGTTGCGATCGCGGTGGTCGTGGCGATTTGGACTGCCGGAGCGGCGGCGGGAGCCATGGGCGCGGCGGCTAACGGCACGTCAATATTAGCGGGCGCCATGAATGGCGGTGCAGCCGCGTTTACAGGCGGACTCGGTACCGCGGTTATAGCCGGCGGCGGGGCGGGGACCACACTCACCGCAACCGGAACTTTTATCGCCGGCGCCATTGGTGGAGCGGGCGGTTCTATCGTTACGCAGGGCATTGGTGTGGCCACGGGCATTCAGGAAAAGTTTTCTTGGAATGCAGTGGCGCTTGCAGCTCTATCTGGCGGCTTTGGAGCTGGCGGCGCTCAGTCTCAAAATTGGGTGCAAGCCGCGGCAAAGGCGGTCTCCACGAACGTCAGCACCCAACTCATCGGAACGGCGCTCGGTCTGCAGAAGGAGTTCTCGTGGGCCGGGGTCGCCGCCGCCGGCGTGGCGGCTGGCGTCGGGCACGCGGTGGGACGTTCGCTGCCAGGCGCGGCGGTCGGCGGAAATCGCGCGACTTGGTACAACAACGCAGCATCTGGAACGGCGTCGGCGATAGCTTCAGGCGCGGTGCGGTCACTGATCGAGGGGTCTAATTTCGGCGACAACGTCATGGCCGCGTTGCCGGATGTGATCGGTCAAACCATCGGCGAGGCGATAGCTGGCAGTATGACGGGACGAGGCGCCAGTAGGACTGGCGCACCCAACACAAACAAAACACCTCAGACAGCTGAGCAGGTGAAAGCCGTCGCGACATACGGCCTTGCTAAGGCGTCGAAGACCGTCGCTCCAATTCCAGATGACTATCCGATCAAGGAGGAGCCCGAGATCGTTGTAACCGCGCCGATTAAGCGAGGGTCTGAGTTCTATACTTACCAAGCGCCGCGATCTGCGATTTGGACCTACTTGGAGACCGCTAGACCGGATCGTTTGCCTACCTACGAAGAGTTAGCGAACGCTTCCAGTGGTGGTTACTGCCCTCCAACTCAACGACCCAATTACGAGCAGGAGATGCGCCGCCAACAAATGGCGCAAGAGGCAATCGATCTGCAACTCGGGCCGATGGATCCAACCGGCCCCAGTCAGATTGAAGCGGCGGGGCAGGGGCTTTTGGAGATGACTGGCCTTCCCAGTATCCGGCGTAGCGCTAGGGCCTTTGCGTCAGGAGATCCCGGACTTGGTGTTGTCGAGGGCGCCTTTGGTCTTGCGGGCGTCTTCGGCATGAAGGGAATGGTCACTGGCCGTGGAGGAGTGCCGGTTCGGCAGGAACTTGTAGATATCACCACACCAAATGCGGGCCCTGCGCTAGCAATTGCAGAAGCAAATGCGTTGGGAGGAATCAATCCTCGCCTGACGCAGAGGCTAGAGGCGTGGCGAGCTTATCAAGCTCGAGGAGGTTCACTGGACCTTCGAGGGTGGGTAAAGCAGACTCAGGGTGTGTCTTGGGGAACAGGCGCCAGAAGTGGATACGCCGACTGGATTACAAGTCTTGAGTCGACACATGGAAACTCCGCGCTGTCCAATCGGCCCGCGTATCTTTATCAACTATACAGCGACGAGGGAGGGTTTCTAAAGTGGGGTATTAGTCAGAATCCCGGCAGTCGATACAGTTCAGGTTTCATGGCTGATAAGCAAATCTTCGAATACGCGTCTGGGAGTCGTGCCGACATGTTACGTCTGGAGCGAAGCTTGGTCGAAACGCAACCTGGTCCATTGAACTTTGAGCCTTGGGCCGGCGCTAGAGGGCGGCAATGATCTCTATTGGAGCAGTCTACCGTGGCCCCGAGCTAAAGGGAGCACCGATCAACAGGGTGCTTATGGATGTCAGTGCAGCGATCAAGGGCCTTCGCGGTCCTCTGCAGGAAGCTGAGGCTCCGTGGTTGAACGCGGTATTTGTTGTTCCAGGCTCGCTTGGAGCAACCGGATTTCGAGGACTGGAGTTCGGAGAATTTAGCCCAACGAGCAAAGGGCTTGTCGTGCGAATTGCTGTTCCGTCCGAAGTGGCGGGAAGCAACGATCCGCGGCAGTATGTTGTTGATACGCTGCATGGCGCAAACGCGATGGCGTTCGAGTTCTTTCGACAAGCGGGGGAAGATTTTGACTTGCCGGAAGCTGAGAGGTTGGTGCGTGCTGTCGCCGATAGGTTGAGAATATTCCGCGTCGTCGATTGATCGCGGAATGATTCATTTCGCGCTGATGTAATCGGGCAAACCATCGGGGAAGCTGTTGCGGGTCAGATCGCGGGGAACGGCGGCGGAAGATCGATCTTCGGCAAGATCGGCGATGGGCTGCGAGCGGCTGGTGGTTGGCTCGGCTTCGACGGCGACTTCGGTTACGACGGCGTCGGCGGCCCGGACGGAAACGGACGGAACCTCTCGCTCGCGGGATTGGGCGACGCCTTTGAGGATGTGCTCGGCGTCCGCCAACAAGCGCCGGTGCCCGGGCCTATAGCTGACACGATAACCGCGCTCTACGGCGAAGGCTGGATATATGGCGAGAGCGCGCCGGGCGATGCATCGCTCTTGCTGATCCAGGGCGGGGGAAATCGTCCCGGCGGCCGACCTGGGATTGGCCATAACGGCGGTCCCCCGATGGGCCCGACCTCTTTGCAGCAAGTTTTCCCTGGGCTTCAAAGCGCGCCCGCAGGTGCAATACTAGCACCTGTCCCTTCCGAAAACCTCATTTCGGCGGGCCGCGGCTGTAGCGCCGATGCAAACCGCCCAGGACGCGGCGTGAAACGATGCCTCCGCGGGGCTCGACGGGCCGCGTCAGCGGCGAATCCTTGCCTAAAGTAAGGTGGGTGCGGTCGAAATTGTAATAATCGGCATAGTCGCGCAGCACGCGGCGCAGATGCGCCGCATTGAGGATGATGTGGTGATCGAGGCACTCGCGCCGGATCGAGCCGATTAGCCGCTCGACATGGCCGTTCTGCCAGGGGGAACGCGGTTGGGTTGGGTGATCGCGTACGCCGATGGCGCGGAGCTGACGGCGGAAGACAGCGCCATAGAGGCGGTCATTGTCACGCACCAGGATCGGGGCTTCAATCGAGGCATTGCCTAGCGCGCACGCGATCTCACAAGCCAGCCAGTACGCGTTCGCCCGGGGCGTCACTTCGACGTGCAAGATGCGTCGGCGCTCGTGTCCAAGCACGACGAAGGCGTAGAGCGTATCGAAACCGAGGGTGCGCACAGTCAGCATATCGATGCCGACAATGTGCTTGGCGTGGGTTGTGAGAAACGTGCGCCAGCTTTGCGACGGGTGCCTAGCCCGGGGCGGCATATATTTGGACACGGTGGATTGGGCGAGCGTGAAGCCAAGCTTCAGCAATTCGCCATGGATGCGCGGGGAGCCCCAGAGCGGGTTCTCCCGCGCCATACGGCGGATGAGGGCGATCAGTTCAGGACTGATCCGCGGGCGTCCGCCGCGGCGCTCTGATATCATGCGCCACCAGGCGCGATAGAGCGCGTCGTGCCAGGCGATCAGCCGTCGCGGTGAGCACCAGCAGGCGACCCAACCCAACACAAAACCCAAGGCCAGCGACCAATCCACATGAGCTTAATCGGCCGGATTGTTCGAAAGTTTAGCCATGGCAGAGCCTAGCTCGGCCCACCGTCGCCAAGTATGTCCAAGAATCCCTGAAACCTGATCTCGGCCTTGGCGGTGGCGTCTGGATCGCTGTCATCGAGCGGTCCGGCATATTCAAACCAGACCCTCTGGTTTGCGGCCGCTGTTATGACGCGCGTCGCGCTGCGTTCAATTCACGACAGGAACGTGCGCTCCTTCGCATGCTCGGTGCCGGACCTGAAGGCTTTGTGGGCGGCCTAAGCGCGAAGAATTATATGACCATCACCGACGCGGCGACGGCCACGGCGACGCGCGATCTTGCGGCGCTCGCTGAGATGGGCGCGCTCACACGCACCGGTGCGCTGAATTCGACACGCTATCCTTAGCGGTGGAGCTGCGACCCGTAGAGCGCGTGACGATCGACATGATCTAAGCGACCCCACCTGGGCTTTGTGTCTGTTGCGCGGTTACGATGATTGGCGCCTTCGCTCATCAATCCACTTGTCGAGGTCAATCGGATCATAGCGCACAGAACGGTCGGTAGATTTCACGAATGGCGGCCCCTTGCCCTTCATGCGCATCTTGTCGAGCGTCGATTTTGATAATCCAAGGCGCGCTGCAGCGCGCCGTACATCCAGAAGTGCGTTCGGCGGTGGCGCAATGGGCGCCGAAAGAGCGGGAATTGCTGGGGTCTCTTTGGCGACCGTCTTGGACGATCGCGCTTTCCTTTTCGCCTTTCGGCCTGAGTTTGGATTCGAACCAAACAGCTCCAATTGAGGCAAGGAACGGTCGGGCTTGGAATTCACGGCCGATAAGGACCCAAGATGATGTCTTGGCTCACGAGCACACGAACGCGTGCGCCAGCGCGAATGCGCAGAGTGGGGCGCACATCAAGTTCGCGATCAACTAGACGCCCGCCCACGCGTGCAGCTTCTTGTGCGGACGCGTCGCCGACGCTTGCGCTGACGCGATCCTCGTCATCGCTTTCGGCCTCATTGGCGGCGACGCTCAAGACGCCAGATAAGATCGAGGCAAAGGCGATGCGACCAAGATGTGCGTCGGCCTGGCCGCTTAAGCCTGCGGTCCCGGCGGCATCCGTGCCGGGCATGTCTTCAAGCGAGATGCTCCAGCCGTTGGGCATGATGAGCCTGCGCCACGTGACGCGAAGACGTTGGTCGCCATAGCGCGTGTCGGCATCATAGGCGCCGATCAGACGTGCGCCCTGCGGAATGAGCAAATGATTGCCGGTGACGCTGTCGAAAACGTTCTCGCTCACTTGCGCGATGACGCGGCCGGGTTGATCTGAATTCAAAGCCGTGAGCAGGGCCGCCGAGATAGTGGAGCCAGCTTGAAGTGTGAACCTCGATTGCGGCGGCCTGTACCCGCTTTGCAGCACGGCGCTATCTTCGGTCGAAACTGAGCGTGTGTTTGACCGTGTGCGCGAAAAGAGAAGTCCGGAGATGCGCGCGCTTTCTGCGTCGGCAAGGTCTGGCGACTGCGATTGGGCCGGCGCAGATGCGGCGTTCCCAGCGCCTGGGGCCGGCGCATTTTCATTTGCTTCTGAAGCGCCGCCCGGCGGTCCTTGATCGCCCCAGAAATAATCGCGCTCTGGATCAATCGGCGGCGCCAAAGTGTTGGCGTCATAGGTGTCAGGCGCCTCGCGTATGGCTTCAGGCGGCGAGATGTTGGCTTGGCTTTGCTGGCTTTCAGTCTCGGCGCGCCGTTCGCGTTCGGGGCGCGAGAGGCCTTGGAGCAGCGCCAACGCTATGGCGCTTCCAAGTAGAAGCGCGCCACCCATCAGCAATTTGCGCGAGAGACGGCGCGGCTTAGGCGCCGAAGCGCGGATTGAGATCGTCGGCGGAATGTGGGGCTTCGGACGGATCGGGACTTCGTCGTCCGACGCGCCCGTTGTTGAATTGGTCATCGACGTCTCCGGGGCGTGGTCGGCGGATGTGTTGACGCGCCGTTGCGGGTGATGCGCACGATGGTGGGGCGCTCGCCGCCAAGCCGAAGTTCAGCAGCATCGAACAAGCGATCAATCACGTAGCGATTGGAGATCGTCCGGTAATTGACCAAAGCAGGCTCGCCGCCATCGAGCACGAAGAGAGGCGGTGCTTCAGTTGTTGCCAGTTCGGGCGGAAACTCGATGTAGGTGCGCTGTCCGTCGTCATAGACGCTGCGCGGCAGCCAGCGCGGGCTTGGTCCACGCGCCACGCGAATGCGATAGCCTGTGTTGATCGCAGTGGGATCAGCATATCCCTCGGCAAGGCTCGCTGGATCAGCGGCAGCGTAGCGCCAAGCGGTGCGCGCCGAATAGGTTTGGCCAGCGACCGCGATCGCTTCCAGCGAATAGACTCGTCTGTCTGTCACAACGAGAATGTTGGTGCGCACGCCCCCGCGAAGCGGCTTCACCAGGATGAGCGGACGGGTCTCGCCCTCATGGCCGCTAGAGGCTTCTTCGACCATCCAGCGCGTCGTATCGCCTGCGGCGATCGAAGTGATGGTTTCACCGGGCTCTAGCAGCACAGCCGAGATGAAGCCGGGTGCGGCATAAATCTCATAGAGCGCGCCGTCGGCGAAGTCGTAGATTTGCGTGGCGTCGATGAAGTTGGCGGGATCTGGACGGCGTCGCGCTTCTGCATTGGCTTCGGCGAGTGAGTTTAGCGGCGACGTCGCCCGATTGGTCTGCGCACGTGTTCCGGGCGCGAACACAAACGCGAGGACAAAGGCAATAGCTGAGGTCGTGAGCGCGCAGCGTCTCATGGCGTGCCCCGCGGATAAGTCGCCGCCGGCGTCTCCGGTGAGATCGAGAATTCCGTGATGAAGAGACCCAGCGGATTGTGCATGAGCGCATCGGCATTACGTGGCTGGTCAAAGCGGATGGTGAAAAGCCCGGTGAAACTCTGATTGGTGCGCGCATCTGCGCCATGTGTGGCTTCGATCCAGCTCGCTGCCATAAATGGCCGAGGCGCTGTCCGGCAGCACTTCAATGCGCTCAATCGCACTCGCGGGAATGGAGCTGATGTCGGTGAAATTGCCGCGTAAACCCATCACGGGCTGGCGCCGGCCGTTGACGAGCGTGAGCGTGGCGTCAGCGCCCAAGCCGCGCAGATTGACGCCAGAGCCGCCGCCGATATTGCCATTCTGAAACGAGACGTGTTGGGCAAAGCCGCCGCCGAAATTCTGCGGCAGCGTGCGCATCAACTCTTCGCTGGTCGCAAGCCCGCTCTCTTCGATGGCGACGTGGTCCAGCGTCACCACATGGGAGCCAATGGGGCCGGCGCCGCGGATGCGAGTGCCAGTGACGACAAGGTCATCGCCGTCGATTGGATCCAATGCGGCGGGCGCGGGACGGTTCGGCGCCGTCGTCGACGCCGGCGCGTCGGTTGGGATCAGCCGGGCCTCGCCCTGGGGGCGGGAAGGATATTCCAGGCGCACGACGCCGTCGGCGCCCACGTTGGCGCTGATATCGGCGCCAGAGAGGAGAATGCGCAGCGCATCCGCGCGCGTGTGCGCGCCGACAAGCGCCGGCGCGCGTACGCCTGAAACTTCATCATAGGCAAACAAGACTTCGACGCCGGATTGTTGCGCGAAGGCCAGAAGGGCGGCCGGCAGCGGTTGGGCGGGAATGTTATAGCTGACAGGCCGCTCGGATGTATTCGACGTTTGGGCGTCAGCATGCGCCGCCATGGGAAGCGCGCTCGTTGAGGTCAAAAGTGCAGCGATGAGGCGTGCGCGAAACGAAGAGCGTAATGGCGCAGATGGCATAGATTCCCCTCCAGCGATCTTCGTTGAGTGGGATCGCTAGAGGTAAGACGAACCAAATGTGCAAAGTACGGTGCGCGAGAGATGTCTTTTATGGCGCAGCGCCAATATCGAACGTCGAAGGCAAACGCGTTTCCTTCAATCGCGCAGCGTAGCGCTGGCCGATGAGGTGCAGATTGCCAAGATTTGGCTTCTTGCAATTGTCCATACGCTCAAGATCTTCAAGCTCCGCCTCGTTGAGGAAGAGGCCAAGGTCTTTTTGTTGCGTTTCGCCGTCGAGCGGCGCGTCCACGCGCTCGAAATGCAAGAGCGGCTTCCCAGCAATATTGGTGTCGGCCAAACCGGACACTTCGCCGTTGAGGATGAAGGGCTCGGTTGAATAAGACAGCGCCTGCATCGTCATCAAAGCTTGGAAGGACGATTGGTGGATCAAACCCGTTAGCGCATCGCTCGCCTGAAACCCAACGATCTTGCCCGCGAAGTCCGCTTGATCCCTCAAATAGCGTTTGTAGCCGGTGCCGACGCTTAACATGAAAAGCTCATCAACGCCGGCTTTCCAACCGAGCTTATATTCTGCGCCAAGTACGTAGATGAGCGTGGCTAAGGACGGATTGTTGAGCCCGCTCATTGCGCCGTCGAGAAAGAGCCCGGTCTGAGCGTTGCCAATCGGTAGAATGATCGGATCAAAATAGGTGGGGGCGGCCGCACTCGCCCGCACCAAATGCCTGATGGGGCGGGTGGAATCGTGCCTCCAATATTTGCCCTCCTTATTGTTGCACAAGATCCACGCCGAGCCATTGTCCATGCGATGGCACGTGATCAACAAGCCCGTGCGCAGGCCGTGACCGCCGAGCGTCGTCTCGTGTAGGGCGTCCTTCAATTCCGCGTCGAATGGGCCCGCTTCATATTTGGCCTGGAGCACAGGGGCGCCCGCCCGCGGCTTGGAGAAGATGAGGGGGCCCAGCTCCTCATAGGCTGCGCGCACCTCTTTCATGGTTTTCCCAAGCGCCAGCAGCGCGGCGATTATTGAACCTGTCGATGTCCCCGCGATGAGGTCGAAATAGTCGGAGAGCACGAAGGTTGGCTGTTTCTCGGCAGGTTGACGCGCGCGCAGGATCGCTTCGACCCGCTCAAGCACGGCCACGCTCAAGAGCCCGCGTATGCCCCCGCCGTCGAGGCACAGCACGCGCTTGCGTCCTTCCGAGAAAAGATGCCGGTCGACTTCCTTGCCCATTCCCGCCTCCACTACCGCAGGTTATAATGGCTGCGTGAGCGGGTCATCCTTAAATCCATCTCCAGGACGCGCCCCCTCAGGGGAGCGCGGCGCGACAGAAGCCGAGCGCCTTGTCTTTCTTTCCTATCACAAGCCCAATCACGCCATTGCGGCCGCACTGGCCGAAGCGTTCGATCGTCGTCGCGCGGAAGAGGGGCTCGATGTCGCGCTCTGGTTCGACGCAGACCTGGCGGGCGGCGATCGATGGCCATCGATCGTTGAGTCGAGGCTGCGTGCCGCAGACATCATTCTATTCTTGGTCACGGACGCTTCCGTTAACGCCACTTATATGTGGCATGACGAACTTGCCATCGCGCGCGAGCGCATGCGCCAAGGTGTCCGTGTTATCCCCTTGCGCTTCAGCAACGTAAGCGTCCCCATCTATCGGGATGCCGAGACCCGTCACCTCCATCGGCTCCCCGATAAGACCGTAGGCGAATTGGGTGAGGCGGCATGGATAGAAGCTGTTCTAGATGGAGTCTTCAACTCGATCATCGCCAGCTTGCGCCAGCATCCCGCCCCCTCGGGCATGCTCGTAGAAGCGATCGCACATGCGCGCCAGCTCGCGGATGAACTCGCGCTGAGCGTTAGCGGTGTTGAGCACGCGACCTTTGGCAATTTGAGCGGTGGGGAGTTGGCGGCTTGCGTGACTGGCTCGTCTTTGGCGTTGCGCCTTTCCGATCCTCGTCACATGGCGCGAGACCTTGAGGCTTGGCGCAGACGTTTGGCGCCAGCGCGGGTCAAGCTCTCGCGGGCGCTTCCAGCGCTCTCCAATCAGGTACGCGACTTCATACACGCCGTAGAGGAGTTGCAGACTTGGGCTAGCGAAGAACAGCCCCAATCGCCGTTGCAGGGAGTGCAGGCGCCCGCCTTTGTCTCCGCCGAAGCCGAACCCTTATTGCTGGCCCAGACCCAGGCGCGGATCGCCTCCACGGACCAAACCCTCAATGCGCTGCGCGCCAATGCGGACACGCCCGTGCGCGCGCTGATCGAGGATCTTGCCGATCACGCTCGACCATTTCTGCAAGAGGCAAGCCTCCATCTCACCATGCCCAGTGTCGATGTCTCCGCGATCGAAGAGAACATCGCGGGCTTTCAGGTCAGCCAGCAGAGCTACGCCGCCACCAAAAGCCTCGCAGGCGTGAACGATAATGCTGCGCTCGATGACGATCTTGACCGAAACACGCGTGCGCTGAGTGGCGATATCGCGCGTTTGCGCAAGCTTGCTCAAGGAGACGAGAGTGGAGACCCGGCGGGGTTACAAAGCAAAATTGTTACCATCGCCGATCTGCTCAAACGCAATTTGGGCCTCAAAGTGCCCCGCTACCAGCGCCCCTTCACCTGGAGCGAACGGGAGGTCGTGCAGCTTATAGAAGATATGCGGCGCACGATGCGTGAAGACCGGCTCTTGTATTTTCTGGGCCAGATGATGCTGGTCGAACAATCATCTGGCGCGCCGGAGCTTACAGACGGGCAGCAACGGCTTGTTACTTTGAGCATGCTCTTTGCCGCTATCCGCGACCGAATGCTGGAGGGGGGTGACCATGTTCAGAGCTTTCTCATAGGAGAGGAGGGGAGGCCGCGGCTGCACTTGCGCGACGGAGACGCCGCGTTCTTTCGCGCATTTGTCCTGGAGCCCGGTCATTTTCATGCGCTCGTCGCGCATCGCTCCACAGGTGTGGCGTCATTGGACGCAATGATCGAGGCTGCACGTGCAATCGACGATGCTTTGGCGCCTCTCAGTCAAGCTGAGTACGCCGAACTCGCAAACTTCATCTCTCAGCGGTGTCAGGTAAATTTGGTCTATGCGACCGACAACAAATTGATGTTGTCGGTGTTCGAGAATTTGAACCAACGGGGCGCGCGCCTCTCGGCAGCCGACATTATCAAGAGCGACCTCATTGAGAATTCTGAATTCTCCCAAGACGACGCCAACCTCGCCGCGAAGCTATGGGCGATCGCTGAGACAAGGTTGAGCCGCGAAGACTTCGCCAAGTTGTTGTTCTTGAGCCCAACGCTGATGGGAGCGAACGCACTTTCCACGCCCCATGACACGCATGGCTTCCGACGAGCCGTTGAGCAGGCATGCGGAATAAGGGAGTTTCTGTTTGATCGATTGCCGCGGTTCGCGGAGGCGGCAGGTGAACTCATGTCTCTCGGCGTGGACGCGAAGGAACACACAGACGAAGTCCGACGCCGCCTGTTTTTGATGCATCAATTGGAAACTTGGGATTGGTTTCCGAGCGCAGTTGCATTTTTGGCTGAGCGCCCGGACCCCCAGAAGGTGCGAGACTTCTTCTGCGCGCTGGAACTCTTCGCATTTGCCGGAGAACTCATGGCCATAGATTTCCGCACTTTGGCTGAGCGCTATCGTCGCGCCTTGCGTCAATTGGCAGTCGCTAATGCCGATGCAGCGTTGGCCGAGATCCGCCTGCGACCCGAAGAGATTATGAAACTGGCGGCGACATTGAACCGCTCGCGTAAGCGTGATCGCCAACGGCGTCTCATGTTGCTGCGCGTGGAAGCAGCACTCCCCGGCGGGGCGCTCTTATCCCTCGCGGACGATATTTCGGTGGAGCACATTTTGCCCAAGAGCGCCTCCTTCGTCTGGGCAAGATCGTTTCCGGACGCCGCGAAACGCGCTGAATTGTGTGATCTTCTGGGAAATCTCACGCTTGTCTCCACCCAGCAAGCGCAGCAAACCGAGACCAAGCCTTATGCAGAGAAACTGAAAGTTCTTTTTGACCGACGCTGGCCCGCGCTTGCCCTGACAAGAGATCTTGAGGGGATCGAAGCGTGGACAGAGGACGCGATCGAGACGCGCCAAGAACGCTTGGTCCATGCGCTCCTGCACGATTGGGGAATTGCGCAACCTCAGGCGCCACCCGCAGACGCCGCTGTCTAACCCATGGCGCGGCTGGAACCGAACCTAGGGCAATCAAATGGTTGAGCCCCAGCCCGACAAGCTTGTGTTCTTGTCCTATCATAAACGCAACCGCGCCGTCGCGGACGCGCTGGCGCGTGCACTCAAGCGCGCGCTTAAAAGCCCGCTCGACAAAGAACACTTGATGCACGACGACGCGCCTCAGCCCGTTATTGAAGTCTGGTATGACGCGCATGTTGAAGGCGGTGATCGCTGGGATCCGTTGATCCAACGCAAGATTGGGCAAGCTGACATCATTCTCTTTCTGGTGACCGAGAGTTCTTTGGGGGCCACTTATATGTGGTCAGAGGAATTGCCGGCGGCGATTGAAAGACAGCGGGAAGGCGCGCGCGTCATTGCGCTGCACCATGGCGGAGTAGACGCCCCGATACTAACCCATGCAGCCACGCGGGGTTGCCATCGAGTGCCGTCTGAACGCGCCGATCGAATTGGCGAACGCAAATGGATCAACCAGGTGGTCGCCGCGGTAAAGATTGCTGTTCAGAATGCTCTGTTGCAACGGCCTGCTCCTAGCGGCGAATTGGCGAAGGCGCTTGAGGCGGCGCGCGAGGCGCTGACAAACACGCAAGGCCTTTTCGAGGGCGCGTCCACGATTCAGTTTGGCGCGGTGCTTGCGTCAGACATCCACCGTTGCCTGGGAGGATTGGAGGGGGCGTTCATCGTCACCGACCCACGGCAATTGGCGCGGAGTATCGAATATTGGCGCGAGCGCGCCTCAGTCTATCGGGTGAAGCTTAGTCTAACGCTTCCAGAGCACGCGCGCGCTTTGGCCGATCTCGTCCATGCGGTGGAGGCTGTGCAAGCCTGGGCCGGCGAAGAGAATGCGCGCGATACGGAACAGGCCAGGCGATCAGCCGTGGCCGAGGCGTCGCGGGTAAACCAGGAGATTGGCGACACGCGCGCGCGCTTACGGGCGGCAGACACCAGCCTGGAGACGCTCGCCCTAGCGGCCCGACCACCGACGCCATTGGAGGCCGACGCCCGCCAGCATTTTGTGATCCAAGGCGGCAAGCATGTGGAACTGGCCCAGTTGCTTCTGGAAGAAAAAGCCCCCGATGCTGGCGCCGTGTTGGAGGAGGTAGACGCGCTCTCGCGCGAGCACGTGGCTTATGACGCCGTTGTCAGTGAGCTGGGTGCGAATGCGAGCGATATCGCTCGCGAGCGTAGGCGTGATCTGGCCGAAGCCGTAGGCGACGCTGCAAGCAGTGCTTCAGCACTCTACGCACGTGTCCTCGGCAATGCGGCGCCTGGCGGGGATGTGCGTGAAGCCTCTCTGGGCTATGTGGAGACGGGCTGTTCGGACTTTGACGTTTGCTTCGGCGGACTGCCGCGGGGGGCCGTTACCTTGTTGGCGGCGCGTCCCGCCATGGGCTCCACGTCGCTTGCTCTGGGCTGGGCGCGCGCGATCGCCAAGCAAGCCCCGGTGCTCTACGTCACGCTCGATCTAGATGCAGAGCAGATAGCGACGAGAGCGCTCGCTGCGGAGGTCGAAATTGAACCCCATCGGATCCGCCGTGGCGAGATCAGCGAAGACGAATACGCAGGTTTGCGGGATGCGGCGCTAGCCTCCCAAGGCTTGCCGTTGCAGTTTGAGGCCGACCCCGACATGTCGCTCGATCAGTTGTGGGAGCGCGCGCAAGCAATCGCCTCTGGAGCCGAAGGGCTTGATCTCATCGTCGTGGACCCGGTTGACAGATTGAACGAGGGAAACGTTAGCGAGAATTTGGCCGCTTTGGCGCAGATGGCGCGCGCACTCGATACGCCTGTTCTTGCGATTGCAACCTTGTCGCCATCGGTCGAACGGCGCCGCGACAAGAGACCGGTGTTGCGTGACCTGTCGGGGCGCATCTTGCGCCACACAGGTATGGCCCTGATGTTGTACCGTGAAGAATATTATCACCTGCGGCGTGAACCCGCACCCGGGACTGAAAAGCACTACTTCTGGCAGAAGAAACTCGAGGAAGCCGCAAATCGAGCTGAGTTGGTCGCGGTCAAGCACCCCGAGCATAAAACGGGCGGCATCCAATTGATGTTTTCATCAAAAGGGCCAAAGTTCCTGGAGCTTGGCGATTAGGGGGCGTGATAGGCCGCCCTGCATGGTCGCCCGCGCCTGCGCTCAATCGGGCGCGAAGTTGAGGCGGCGAGCTTGGTTGAGCTTAATGGAAGTCTGGCCCAAGGCGCCGTGCTGGTTCTTAGCGATGGTCGCCTTATATTCCGTGTCGCCCGCTTGACTGCGCGCGACATCCAAAATGACATCCGCGTATAGGGCGACGCGCTCGAAGGCGCCCTCGTTAGATTGCGCGCCGTTCCAGGCGGCGAGGACTGGAATCGCCAAATCTTTCGCGAGCACCTTCAGTGTATGGGCGATGATCTCGAGCTCGCGAACACGGTCGGCGAAGCGATCTATTGGTACAATTTCAGAGATGTTGTCGACGATGAGAAGATCGAGGCCCGCCGTGCGCTTGAGACGCCGCGCCCGTGTAGTAATTTGCGCCAGCGTAATTGTTGGCGTTTCGTCGAAGTGAAGCGGTAGATTCTCTAGTTCGAGGGCTTTATCCGTAATCCGCCCATACGTGGAAGCGTTCAAGCGGCCCGCGCGTAAATCAGTGATGCTGATTCCGGTCGCGCTGGAGAGGATTTGCGTGGCGATGAGTTCAGCTGACGCGCGAACGGAGACATAGCCAACCACACCGCCGGAGTCGGCCAGATCGCGCCAATTGTCGCGGGTCTGGGCGTCCATACGAGCGCCGGCTACATTGAGCGCAAGATGGGCCGCGATTGCGGTTAAATCCGTCTCGCTCTCGCTGCACAGAAGCAAGAGATCCGACGCGTGCAGTCCTCCCAAGACTTCATCCACTTGGCTAAAGTGGGTGCGCAAGCAAGGATCGGGCGCTACGTCGTTACGTGCGAGCGTGGCGGTCTCTATCGATGATGTGAGCGCCCGACGAAAACCAAAAAAACCCCTATCGGAGTAGACGGGTTCGCTTATGCCGAAGAGCGATCTTTCGGTCTGCTCAATGATGTCGGTCGCGTTCATCGAGTCGGGCGGCTGTTGTGCGAGATCCAACATCTCGCGCGCCGCGTTGAGAAGCTGTCGCCGTAGTGCAAGGTCAACGATCCACTCAGCGTAGTATGCGGCGTCCGCGCTGGTTGTGGCTGCACGTTCCATCAAGCGCATCAAAAATACCGCGCCACCGGCAGCGCGCAGAGCTTCGTCGCCGGCAAACCTCTCCTTCAAGGTCACCCCATCCGCGAGCATTCCAGAAGCGATCATGGTCCCGCATTCCTCGAAAATGCGTCCATGTAATGGCAGGAAAAAGTGCTGTGCGTGCAGCCGTGACGTGATGCGATTGAGGATTTCGTTGTCGAAGAGAAGCGCGCCCAAAAGGGCTTCCTCTGCACCGAGGTCATGGGGCGGCGCCTCAATTACCGTATTGTCGTTGGCGTTGTTGGCGCGCTTCACCAGCTCCATGGCGTCGCGGCGGAGCAAATCGGCGGAGGAGGCCAAGGCAAGGTCTGCGTCGGAGGGGGGCACGCCTTGAGCGGCGGCCGAATTGCTATAAGCGCGCTCCTCGCGGCGAAAGCCGTCCACATTCACTTGCAGCGCTGTTACATCAACATGCTCTAGATCCAAATGCAGGCGCGCTTGTTCAAGCAACGGTTTGGCCTGATCGGAGAGCTGGCGCGTTAGAGAGGTGTTGCTCGCATAGACTTCATCCAAGGCGGCGCCCGCGTCATCCACGCTGGCGCGTGTCTTGGACACCATATCGGCGTGGATTTTCGAATCGAGCAATTGCCGCGGCGCAAGCGAGTCCAGGGCAGGCGCTGGCTGCTCCTCGCTCGCCCACGTTTGCACAGCCTCGATCGCTTGGACGAGTTCGCCCAATTCGTGTCCTAGTGCATGGATTGATGGGAGGATCTTCACGCGCGCGGGCGCTAACCGCCTACGCCACCCCTCAAGATCCACTGCAATCTGAAGCGGATCTGCGCCCGCGAGCGCAAGACGACATCCGGTGAGGCACGAGATGATCTCAAGACCCTCAACGGGGCCAAATGTGGCGTTCTCCATGCCCTTGAGCTTGGCGGCCAGGGCGATAGTGAGGCGCCTGGCTTCGGTAAGGGCGAGAGAAAAAGTGCGAGCAACACTCGGGCGCTGCTGCAGGCTAGCGTCCAATGTTTTGAACAAACCATCGAGCACAGCCTCGAACCACGCGTTCTCGCCAAGCTCATCGGCGGGTTTGTGTGGCAGGCGATGCAGCGTTTTCGTTTTAATATTCTCGTAGATTTGCGAATGCACGTTGGCGTGTCGCAACGGGATGAGACGGGCGCCCTCCGCAGCCCGATCGATCGCCACCATGAGTTCGCTGCCCCACATGTAACGGGCATTGAGCGACGCGGTCGTCACTAAGAACAATATGATGTCGGCTTCGTGCAGCTTGTTCTGGACCACTTCGTCCCAGTGGTCGCCGCCCTCCAGTCGCTCGTCGAACCAGAATTCGACATCTAGGCCAGATCGCGCCCGGCGCTCTGCGAAGCGACGCGCGAGTTCTGCAGCCAACACTCTGTTGGGCTTGTGATAGGAGAGAAAAACCAGGCGATCTGGCATGTCTAATCGTCAAACGCCCCGGTCGACCGCCGCTTGGATTTGATTTGGGCGCCAATGCGCTAATCCGAGCGTCAATTAAAACGAGCATAAGCAGAAGGCGTCAGAGCCGCAACTTAGCATTGATCGGCCATGCTATTCTACCGATCCGCTTGGGTTTAGTTTGCGGAGATCTTCGACGAATTTTTCCAGAGCGGATTTGGAGCCATAATCCTTGACCCAGAGTGGGGTGAGGGCCGCGCGCATGCCGCGCTTGCCACACCATTTGCAGCGCAATCTGCGCGCCGCCTCGGCGATCACGCCCCGCTCTCCCCACGCGCGCAACACTGCGTCTCGACTTGTCGCCGTCGCGCGGGTGCAATGCTCACATATGAAGACGATCCCGCGCATCGGCGGGATTTGTCCAAACCGCTTTGGCGCCGGTTCTGGCGTCCAAGTCTTCACGCCCAATGGTCGCTTCCCCAAAGCGACCCCATGCCGACGCTAGCATTGCCCACCGCGCGCAAGCGCTTCAATGCCGGTAAGGCGTCGTAATTGTGGGAATGTGTCGTTCAGGCCCGCCGTGCGGCGTCGAGTGGCGGGCTTCAAGGATCAAGCCCAGATGCGCGAAGCAAATATTCTACCGCCAAACGGTCGGTCGCTACGGAAGGAAGTTTGCTGTCTGGGGGACGACGCAGCTCCGCGAGATGCCCCCTGAAGAGCATGAGGCGATCGTCGTCGTCCTCGATCAGGAAGAGCGCCAGATCGCGAAGCGCCAAGATGAGAAGCGGCAGATTGCCATTGGCGACGCGCGAAAGATGCGCCGTCAGGGCGACATAGGCATTCTCTATCTGCTCGTGACTGATGGGCCGCCCGTCGGCCTCGACTGCGCACAAAAGCCAGCGCGCGATGAAGAGATTGAAGCTCAACTGACGCTCAACTTGCGTGCGGAGAAAGACATTTGGGTGTTGTCTTGCGCCCACTAATTCGCGCTCAAGGACGCCAACAAGCTTTTTGAGGTCGCCTACCTCATTCTCTTTCTTATGCTCGAGAAAGAATCGGGCTCGGTCCAAATGCGGAGGACGGATCGAAATGGCCCAAGGCGCGCCAAAGGTGTGCGCGTAGATCCACTGGGTCATTTGAACCGAGATCATCTCGGAGCGCGCGCGTAGTGCGTGATCAGCCAAGGCGTGCCGTGTTGCGCCCGATAGCGCCTTCTTGCATGCTGTCAGCGCCTCGTCCAAATCGGCCATACGCCGAAGCGCGAGTCGGCACGAAACGCTGACCAAGTATTCTGACTCAAGCTTGTCGACTAAGGAAGTTCGGCCCTCCGCGTCGACGCAGAGGCGTCGGCCGCGGCGCGCAAAAAAAACGGCCGCCATCCACGCATCGCGCTCCAGGCACTCAATCGCGGCGCGCCTGTAATCTTCGAAAGCGCCTTTGAAGTCCCAGGCCAACTCAATCTGCCGCTCTTCCTCGCGAAACAGTATGATCGAAGATCTTTGGTGGACAGCGTGGCGCGTACTGTTGGCCTCGCGCACTGTGTGAAGCGCGAAGGCCGCGTGATCGTGCGCGGCCTGGTCTGTCACGGACTCGACGTCGCGGAGCAGGTTCTGCAAATTCCTCGGCTGCTTCAGCCAAGAGGTTAGGTCCCGCACGATCTCGGGAATGTCTGCGATGTTCGCTTTCATGGCCACCGAGGCCAAGGTGGCTTCGCGCCATTGAGATGTCAGCGCTTCGATATTGGCTTGGTTCTCCGGCGTGCGCGACACCATCAGCATTTCGGTGCTACGCACGTTATCGAGGAAGGCGCCCTCCTCGTGATATTCCTCCACGACCTGATTGTTGGCGCCACTGTCATACGTCAACACCCGCAGGGCGCTCAGCACACCCAGCGCCGCGGCGCCCAGATTCTCGAAGCTTTGCCTCGCGGTGGCCCCGGGGGAGGGGCCGGCGCGCTCGGCGCCGCGCAAGTCGCGAATATTAAGCACTGGAGCGTACTGCGCCGGTTCGCGCAGCAAATACCAATCGTCGGCGTCGCCGGTCTGTCCGAGCGGGCTGGAAAAATACTGGCTGCGATAGACGCTATGCATCGCCGCATCTCGTGTCAGCAGCACGCATCGTCTCTGCGATCCTTCCACGCGCCATTTTTCGTTGAGAGCCGTCAATTTCGCCAAACTGACGCCATCGCGTTTGGCGTTGGTGTCGCTCTTTGTGCGCGTTTCGGCGATGGCTCGATATAACGTGGTCGCGAGATCTTCGTCGTAGTCGAGCGCTGCACCGGTCACGACATTCTCTGTCATGATACGACCAGAGCGAACGATCTTGGTTAGACGGTGGAGCACGCTCGTGTCGCGCATGAGCCCCAGGAGGGCCTTGTCATCGATCTGCGTCAGCAATTCCTTGACGATCTGAATGGGGCTCCCGCTCGGAGAGAAGTTTATCTCAGCGTTCTCGGATCCATAAGCGACCTGCGTTTCGCGGGTGCTCTCTTTGATTTGGCTCTGCAGATAATTGCGGAAAGTGGTGAATTCATCGTAGTGTTCCTGCGTAACGAAGAGAAAATTGCGCGCTTGCCCCGGCAGACGACCGCTCGCAATGTAGCTCGCCGTCTCGAAGGCGCCGACAATCACGCCCGTCGCCTCTGGACCCAATTCGTTTTCAAGTTTGTAGTCGAAGAAATCGTCCAGTGTCTCAGGGCGCGCAACACCGAACAAATTCGTAGCGTGGGCCAGATTCATGATCGTGCCGAGTTCGATGAGCACGTTCGCGTCGCAGAAATAGAATATTTCGGCCTTCTTCTTGCGGCGGCCGTCGAATTCATTTGCGCGCACCAACCGGCGCATCAGCACCGTGTGGCGCACATAGACTGAGGTATCAAGCACGCGGGATGTTTCACTCACCGTTGCCTCCCGCCGCGAGCTGCTCTTCATTCCACAATTGGAAGACGTCCTGGAGCAGGCCTCCGACAGGGACCTGAACCCAAGGGTGGGAGCGATTAATCGAGTTCACGCGGATGAGTTGCTGCAGATCGCTGCTGTGGCGATTGGCGCGTTCGGACCTTGTGGCGCGCGATGGGTCTAACCTTATTTTGAAATAAAGCGCATGGTTGAACTCGCGGCGCAAGCTATCCGAGAAAAGAGCGCGGACATCGTCCGAGAGCGTCCCGCTATACTCGATTGCTGCGATGAACGTCTCCAAGCCAATGAGCGCTGCGAGTGCACGCGCGATCTCGGCGCGTGCCAACGGGCTTAGGCGGGCGAGTTCGCGGGCGAAGCGGTTGACGTGAAACGCCCATGTCGCAGGAGAAGTCTGGGCGCTGGCCACCAGACAGGCGGCCGTATGACGATCACGCGCCCATACCTCATGAACACGCAATTGGGCCTCGAAAGCCGCGACCGCGCTGGCGTCATTGAGTTTGGCGAGGGTGTGAAATCCCGAGGCCACGATCGTGTCGAGCTGGCCTGCTGATAAAAAGTCCAACGCGCCTGAGCGCACGACATGAACGATCGCGTCCGCCGCGCCGATCGGACGCCAACGTCGGGTTAGCTCAAGCAGGATGGGCAATCCGCCACGCTCAGGTGTCCAATGGTTGAGAGCGAGAACGATGCCGGCGTCGCGGGCGGCGAACTCGACGCCCAATTGGGCGTTCACATACCTAGCCACGGAACGCGCGATCGATTCGCGCGGACTAAGTAGAATGGGCGAGAACGCCGTGCGTCGGATCGCCGAGGCTTCGTCACTCGCTCGTGACGCGCCGATCAAGAGCCATTGGCCCCAAACTTGGGCGTTCCAATCCTTCATGGCAGCCCCAAGTGTCTCTTGAGATCGGCCACGACCACGTCGATCGTGCGGAAGCTCTCAAGCGCGCTTTGAAAGTGCAGATCCTCGTCGTGGACAACGCTCGCGCTGCGCGCGCAGAAGACGTCCAGGTCGGTGATGATGCCGTCTAGCGCCAGTGGAGGTGCGACCGCTTCCATGACGCCGTCCGTGATCGCCGGCGGCAAGCTGGTGAGATCGGCCGTGGCGCCAAAGTGCGGAGGCCGTGTCGCGTCCAGATGACCCACCTTCAGGCGCGAATGTTCTGGACCGTCGAGCGCGGTGGGGCGTCGCGCGCTTGTGGTCAATTGCGCGCATCGAGCAGGCGTGCTCACCAAAATGAAATGACCGCTGCGCCGATCGGCGGGGAAACCAAGCAAGGCCAATAGATCCTCGCCAGTGCGCTTGGTGTGGCTTGCGTCCAAGATCTCGCTGTAATGGGTAAACCACCACATGCCGTGATGATGGCCCAAGATGGCGCCCGCGCGCAGGCGCGGGCTGGGCAGGTCGGCATCCTCGTCCATGGGAATCGCGCCATCGAGATCATCGATGAGGGAGGCGGGCTGTTGCAGCGCGCCCGACAAGTGCATGGCGTGAGCGAAGCCGTCGTTCTCCCGCGCGCCCACTTGATAGCAATCGGGACCACAGCACGATCCCGCGTACGCAGCGATGCGAGCCGCAGCCGCTTGCGCCAATTGCGCCTTGCTCCAACTCGGCTCGTCGATCGCAAGCGCGGAGGCGAGCGCATCCAATATGTTCTGTCGCAGGCCAGGCGCCGAGGCGGCGAAATGCGAATCCAATGACCAATGCAGATTGCGCAACAACACGCTCCCGTGGGGATCGGCCTTGAGCAGGTCGAGGTTGCGTTGCGCGATCACGGGGTCAAGGCTCATGCGGTCCACCCCGCTTCAGGAAAGCGAAGGGGCGTCATGGCGCGCGCCCAGGAAGTGAACTCTTCGGCGTCGCTCGAACGCGTCCGCTCTTTTCCAGGCTGGCGAAGATACGGCGCATGAGATCCACGTCCGATTGGGAATAGGCGCAGAACACAACCAAATCGATGTCGTTCGGCGCGACCAGCGGGCCGAAATCCTCAAGTGCGTCGATGGCCGAACTGACCAACAAGCCCGCGATCTGGGTTGGCTCTCGGCGCGCTTGCCCTGCACCCAGGAGCGGGATCGCCACCGAACGCCCGGGCGGGTGCGTTTGGCCGTTCATCGTGAGATCGCGCGCCTTCAGCAATATCTTGGCGACGCACTCTGACAAACGTGGGTCGGAAATGCTTTCAAAACCGCGCCCGTGCACGCCCCGGACGGAGGCCGCATGCAGCAGCGCCTTCACGCCATGGGTGGACTGAAGGCGGCCGCTCGTCGTCACCAAGACATCGCCTTCGTCGATATGATGCCTATTGCCCATCTCAGCCTTGAGCGCGATCGCGATCGTGTCTTCAAAGGTGGGGCTTAGCGGATCTGGGTCGGCCGCGCCGTGATAGCGCACGGTCGATGACACCGAACGCTCCACCGTGCGCGCCATCAGCATTTGGGTGTTCTCGGAATTGACCCAATAATCGATCGCTTCGCCGCCTTTCAGATTGCAGATGTCTCCAGAGCGAAAGCCAATGAAGCGCCCTGGCGCATTCACCAATTCGAACGTGCGATCCTGGCGTCCCGCCGCGGGGCTCACCACGCGCTCCACCCGCAAGCCCTTGACGTGGTAGTGAACCGGGCTGTCGATGGTGGATTGATTGGCCGCGTCGAGGATGCGCCCCTTCAGCGTGTCCACGGCGTCCGTCACCGTCTTCTTCGCGAGCGTGACGTCAAGGATTGGAATGTCTTTGACATCGAAAGGCGCGGCAAGCGGCGTGAGTGTTGGTCTTAAGAGTCCGTTGCGCTCAACGGCAAGATCGCCGCCGACAAGTCGCACCAACACGGTTCCAAATTGGCTGAGGCCGTGTCGCACGCCCAATTCATAAAACACATTTGCGTTTGGATAGGTGATGTCGGCCACGACCACATCGGCCTTGAAGATCTGATTGAGAAAATCACCCGTGATCGAGCCCGGCGCCTCGCGCGTGTCAGCGCGCTCGACGTCGAAGTCGGCGCCAATCGCGGCGGGCTCAATCAGCTTCTTGAACACCACGTCGAAGTTGACGCGCGCGCGTCCGACCGGCTTGACGCCGAATGGCATGACCACAAAGCACAGGCCCTTTTTGCGCGCCACGCCGGGTCCCCCAACCTTGCTTGCACTTTATAGTTGCAACCGAACGCGGTGTTTGTCCAGCCAAAGCGCGCCGATCAGGGTTTTCGCGTCGGCGAGGCGCCCGCCCTGGGCATCGGCGATGAAGTCCTCCACGCTCCGCTCGACAAGGCGGATGTCTTCTTCTGCGTCGCGCAATCGCTTTGACACCGCCTCGTCAGGCGACACACCAACAAGGGCTGCGTAATAGAGGTAGATGCGCTCTGAGCTGGCGCCTGGTGAAACGTAAAAAGTCGCAATGTGTTCAAGCGCATCTGGGCGTGCGCCGATCTCTTCTTCAGTCTCGCGCCGGGCTGCGTCTTGAGGCGTCTCCAAGGCGTCGATGACGCCTGCGGGCAGTTCGGTCATCACGCCTGATCCGCCAGCCAGCGTTGGATAGCGAAATTGCTCTACGAGCCAGACGATTTTCCGCGTGGGGTCGACCGCTAACACAGCGACGCTGTCGCCGCGTTCAAGACTCATGCGTGTGATGGTGCGAAGCGAGCCCTCAAAGTCGGGATATGTAACGACCGCTTCGTCGACATTGAGAAAACCTTCGAGCTTGCGCGTGATGCTGCGCACCACCGGGACAAGCTCCGACTTTTGATCGCGATCTTGCGCCACGAAGATAACTCCTAATTCGCACCCATGGCCGCCACGCATGAAGGCCCGAGTGGCGCCCAGTCCCTGCGACGTTGAGCATGGCACGAGACGCAGCGCTCTCAAAACGTAGGATGACGGCGCAAATGGAAACCCAACGGCATCCACGGCGCGCGCTGAACTAAGACTGGCGCAGCTCGATCGTTTGGTTTTGGCCAGCGCGCCTCTGCTTGGAAGGTGTCGGTGAGCATCTAGTCGGCGCGGATGTCCCCACTCATGCCCTCAAGCTACTCGCTGACGAGCACGAAGCGCCGCCGTTGTCTTTTTTTGACGAACTTATGCGAGCCGCCTCGGTCGGTCGCCGTTGACTGCAATTATGGGGAGAGCGACAAAACCACAAAGGACGGGGTGGGGAATGACAGAAGAAGAGGGGGCGCCTGAGCCCGAGCGGCGCGAAATGACGCCGCGCGAACGGCGCGTCTTGGAAATTCTGTTGTGGGTCGCCTCGCCATTGCTGTTGCTGACGGCGGCGGTGGCTATCGCGCTCGTGCTTGGCGCGCCGTGGCAGCGCTCTGTTGTGGTGTTCGCGCTTTGCGCCGCTATCGGTGGAGTATGGCTCCTCAGCAAGCCGCAATCATGGGCGCCGATCGGGCCGGTGCGCGCCGGCGCACTCATCTATTCAGGCATAGGCGCGCTCTGCCTTGCCTTGGTCTTTTGGGCGCCGCGGGCGGAGCCTGCGGCCAGCACGCCGCCCGATCGGGCGCAAACCGACCAGCCGCAAACAGCAAGCGCACGCCCACCGGCCCCGCGGCATCGCCGCTTTTATCCATGGCCCTACGCCGTCGCTTCGCTCACGCTCAATTGCCGCGCGTCGACATCGCCTGGCGCTTTCGTGGTGACGGCGACCACAGAAGATGGTCGGGAGTTTGCCCTGGGTGAGGGCGCTTCAGGCGCCTATCCGGAGATCGCGCCGATATTGAATTCGGATTTACCCGTTGATCAGATGCGGCAGGGCCAAGCTGCGGTGAGCGCGGCCGCAGCGAGCCTTTGCCCGCCGATCGGCCAGGCGTCAGCATCTCTCATCGCAACGCCGGGTGAAGCGCCGCCGCCACCTCCGCCTCCTCCAAGTCCTTGGGCTTACCAAACAGACGTCGATGAGATGAGCGACGGGCGGACATCGCACGCCTGCACGCGATCCACGAATGTCGTCAATCTTGGTTGGCCGTACGAAACCCAACGGGTCAGCCTCTGTGTGCGTCAGCATCCGCGTTGGGGCCAAGATGTGATCGTGCGTCTGGAGAGCCGCGGACAGTTTCTCTGCACCTCTTATCGGGATTGCACGGTGCGCGTTCGCTTCGACGATGGCGAGGCCGCGGCTTATTCGGCGCGGCAACCCGCAGACAATTCCACGGAAACCATCTTCATCGTGAACGACGCCCGCTTTGTCGCCAACCTCAGGCGATCCTCTCGCGTCATCATCGAAGCAAACTTCTATCAAGCGGGCGCTCAGCGAATGTCGTTCAACACCAGCCAGCTAAACTGGCCGCCCACCTAACGCGTCCATGATGGCGCGCCTTATCTCCGCGGCAGGCGGGAGGACCCACGATTGGGTTGGACTAATTTCGACGCAGCTCGATCGTTTGGTTCTGGCTAGGGCGCGCCTCTACTTGGAAGGTCTCAGTGAGCATCTCCACGAACGCATCCGCATCGGCGCGAATGTAGCCGCCGACCCGCAGGTCTCGAAGCTCATCGCCCACGATGACAAAGGATTGCCCGGTCTGCCGCTCGATCTCGCGTGCAGCCTCAACCAGCGTCTCGCCATCAAAGGACAGCATGCCATCGCGCCAAGCTATGCGGCGCGCAGCGGCGTCGGCGTCCAACACAACGCGCTCCACCTGATTGCGGCCGAGAATGATCTCCTCATTGGCGATCACGCGCTGAGGAGTGCTGGAGCCGCGGTTACTCGCTTCGATCACGCCACTCAGCACTGTGGTGCGCGCATTGTCGGGGCTCAGGCGCGTGACGAAGGACGTTCCGAGGGTGCGGACTTCACCGAACTTGGTCTTCATCACGAAGGGGCGCGCGGGGTCGGGGGCGATCTCGAACAGCGCCTCGCCGCGTTCAAGGTGCGCCAATCGCAGCTCGTCTGAATACGTGATGCGCACGCGGGTGTCGGCGCTGAGCGTGACCTTGCCGCCATCGGGCAGATCAACCACGCGATGCTCCGCGATTGTGCTGGCATAGACCTCGCCATCAGGCAGAAGGAGCGGCACGGCGATGCCCGCCGCGAGCACCGCGCCGCCGACGCTCAGGCCAACGAGGAGACGGCGCCGGTCGGGCGAGGGCGGGATATCGTTTGCCGGGATCGGAACTCTACCGCGCGCAAGATCGAGCGTGTCCCAGGTCCGACTGACCGATTCATGGGCGCGTCGATTGAGTTCGGATTTGGCAAGCCAGATTCGGAAGCGTTGATGGTCTTTGAGCGTAACGTCTTCGCCCTCAAGCAGCGCGATCCACCGGGCCGCTTCCCGCTCGGCTTTCTCCTTGGCGGTGCGGCGCGGCATGTCGAAGGCCCAGAAAAGAGATCAGACATCGTCTTCTTCGGCCATCACCATGCGGTGACATTGCGCAATGGCGTCGGAGACATATTCCTGCACGGTGCGATGGGATTTGCCCATCAGCTTGCCGATCTCCCTATAGGATAGCCCCTCGATCTTGAAGAGGAGCAGGGCGCGGCGCTTGTGCTCAGGGAGAGAAGCGATCGCGGCTGCAGCGCGGGCGGCGTTCTCCTTGGCGATCAACGCTTCCTCTGGAGAGGGGGCGTCGAGGGCGACCTCGATGCGATAGGCGTCGGCAGACATTGCGAAGGGTGCGCGCTTGCGGCGGCGGGCCTCGTCGATGGCGAGATTGCGCGCGATGCGGAAAAGGTATCCGCGATGCATCAATGGCAAGTGTCTGAATTCTACCGCGCGAAAGAACGTCTCCTGTGTGAGATCCTCCGCCATTTGCGTGGTGGTGAAATTTCTAAGGAAATTTCTTAGTCGCGACGCCTCGGACGAATACAGTGAAAGTAGGGAGCCGGGGCCGTTTGATGTATGGCGTCTAGCACTCGTCACTACGAATGTCACTTATATCAGGTCGACTGATAGTCATCATGCATATCTCTGACGTGTGTGGTCAAGAGACGCCCGCACCCCAAGCGCTTGCTATCTCGGCAGGTGATCCGGCTCAGAAATGAGCGCGGTTGGAAGCAGGATGAGTTGGCCGACGCGGCGCAGATGGCTCGCGGCTCTGTTTCAAAGGTAGAAGGCGGAGAGTCCAACATTACGCTAGACACGCTTGAGAGGATTGCGGCCGCGTTCGAGGTGTCTTGCGCGCAATTGCTTTCCGAAGACTAGATATGGATTGTCACTCATAGTCGGTCGACCTATAGTCATCTTAGGAAATAGGCACATGGCGTGCCGAAGCCTTCGACCAGCGCGCGTGAGACTTTGGCCCTCAATCTTATAAGGTTGAGGGGGAAATTAGGTTGGACGCAGGAAGTGCTGGCTCACGAGGCCGGAATTCATCGGACCTATATTGGCGATCTTGAGCGCCAGGCGCGGAACGTCTCGATCGATAACATTGAGCGGCTGGCCCATGCCTTGGGGGTCGAGACCTGGGTTCTTCTGAAAAGGGCGCAGTAAGAATTTTTGTCGTTAAACTCAGCAATCGTCGCGGAGCTTGCTGAAGGCAAGAGTGCCGGCAACGGCGGCACCTCCGAGACACAGCGCTTGCCGCCAGATTTCTGAGGGAATTTCCCCGACGCTCAGGTCGTCGAGTAGGAGATACGTGACGATCGTTGAGCAGCCGGCGTAGAGCGATCCCAGCAGCCAACGTGCTGGCGTTGAGCAATTCTCATAGAGCCGTCGCAGTCCGTAGAATGAAGCGACGGCAATTGTCAGCGTTATGATGATCGAGCCAAGCCATCCAGCATTGGTCTCGAATGCGAATTGACCCGCCACGATCCCGATGAGGCAAGGAACAGTGTAGACCGCGTATTTGTACGCGACGTATCCCATCGCAAAGGCGACGAATAGGATGAGCGGGAGCGCAACGATCATTTGATGCTCATCACACCAAGGCGGCGTGAGATGTCTATGACCCGTTCCGGCTAGTTCAGCGGGAATTTAGAGCACAATCGATGTTCTCTTCCGGGGCATGAAGAGACGGTGGGAAAGTTGCGTGAGGTGTTCAAAGCCGACCCTCGCGGCTCGACGGTCGGAGTGGGCCGGCAGCCCGAGGTCTAGAGGCTTATCGGTTCGGATCACTCCCGCTACTAACACCGAACCTGAATCTTTAGCTGCCAGCGCGGCCGGCGTCGTGCCCAAACTCACAGCGGCAGGATGGGATAGCGAACCGCATTCCAGCGCCGAACAGCGTACGATCACGGACGGTCCTGTCACTCCGGTCAGCACAGGCTTCCTCCGCGGTAGCACGTCTTCCAGTCCCAAAGCACGACCCAGTTTGATGCTATGCTCCCAGCGATTCTCGACAAGGCGTTCAAGGGAGGGCTCTGATGGAATTCGACCCCGCCGTCTCGTTTGACGATAATCTCGCGCGGTTCAGGGCGGAGTGCGAAGCCCTTGACCCCGAGTGCGCAAAAATCTTGTTCGACAATCTGGCGACCCTCATGCCAGAGGGCGACACGGATCGCACACGCCAAGCGGTGCAGGAATTCAATCAGGCGGTTCTGACCGCGCTCTCGGCCTTGCCATGACGCGCTATTTTCTCGCCTCCGTGACGATTGAAGGCTTCAGGGGCATCAACAACGATGGCGATCCCTTGATCCTGCGATTCAGCAAGGACAGGGTCAATTCGGTTCACGCACCCAACGGTGTAGGAAAGACATCCATCTTTGAGGCTTTGCACTTTGCCATTCATGGCACCGTGCCAAGACTTCAGGCATTGCAGGACGCCGAGCGTGGCCAGACCTACGTCGTCAACAAATTCCACCCGCAACAGACCGCAACCGTCGCGCTCGTTTTTTCCACTGATGACGGTACGCCCGATGTTGCGATCACGGTCACGCGCCAAGGTGCGGGCAACCGCACCGTGTCCTCGCCCTCCGGCCACCCAAACCCCGAGGAATTTTTGGCCGCACTGCGCGAAGACTTCGTGCTGGTCGATTATCCGCGCTTTGCATCGTTCGTCGATAGCTCCGCGCTCGATCGCGGTCGCACATTTTCGTCTCTGATTGGCCTGAGCCGCTATTCGCGTTTGCGTCAGGCGTTGGATGGCGCGCGCAACACACGCAACATCAACACCGATTTGGGCCTTTCCAGCCTCGATACGGAAGTAACCAATGGCATCCGCGCACTCATCGCGGTGGAGGGACGCATCAAGACGGCATTTGAGGAGGTGACGGGAGCGTCACTCGCAAACCTTGACGACATTCCCCGTTGCAAGGCGGACGTGACCGGAGCGCTTGCGGCCATCCCGCTTCTCGCTCCGACGCTCGCCACTGCGAGCGTGATGGATTTGGACTTTGATGCAGCCGAAGAGGTCATCGACCGGGAAGAAGGCGGCGAAGCGCGGAAGAATCTGGACGCGCTAAACACAAGCATTGCGTCTTTGATGGCGCTTGCCGTCAGCCAAACGGAGACGGAAGAGTTCGACACGCTACTGGAGCTTGCGCTAGCGCGGGATGAGGCCATGCGCAAGGTCGGCGCAACAGCCATCCACGCGCTTCTCAAAGACGCTCTGGCAGTCGTCAATGGTGGCGACTGGCATGACCCGTGCCAATGTCCCGTGTGTGAAGCCACATCGGAAACGCCGCTACAGGGCCGGTTGGAAGCAAAGATCGGCCTCTATGACGAAGCCGAGCGAATGGACGCCGAGCTGGCGCGAAAGACCGCGGCATCAGCCTGCCTTGCCAAGCTACAACGGCTTGAAGAGTTCGCGGTGATGGGGATTGCCGTCGCTGACCGTGTTTCGCCCACACTCACACTGGCGACGCGCCAATCCGGCGTCACAACGGCTGATTTAGACCGCGGTAAGGCGCAGCTCGCCGCCCTCGAAATCAAACGTGCCGAGGCGCTCAATACGGCCAGTGAAGAGGTCGCAAAAATCCAAGCGGCTCTTCCGCCTTCGCTCGTGCAGGTGACCCGCACTCTTGGTCAGGCAAAGTTGTTCCGCGACGCCATGCGCGAATATGAGGCGGACTTACCAACGCTTGCCGCAAAGAAGGTCAAGCTCGACAAGCTCAATCGTTGGAAGACCTTTATTACGAATGCCGCGCAAACTTTCGCCACCGCCGAAACAGCGATCGCAAATGCGCGCATCACCGATATTCAGACAAGCTGCCAAGACCTCTTTGGCCGTCTTGTGCGCGGCGGCCCGGATGTCCGACCTACGTTGAGTCGTGCGGCGAACAGCGAGAATGTGGACCTGAAGCTCGCCGATTTCTTCGGCCTTCAGGATCAGAGCGCCCGAGCGCTTCTATCGGAAAGCTATCGCAACGCCGTCGCCGCGTCGATCTTTCTGGCTTCAGCCACGCGCCACAGCGGCGTTCCGCGCTTTATGGTGCTAGATGACGTAACTTCCAGCTTCGACGCTGGGCACCAGTTCAGCTTGATGGACACGATACGCAGTCACTTGCGGCACGGGGCGACAGGTGGCGTACCGGATGGCCTGCAATTCATCATCCTTAGTCACGACACGAGCCTTGAGAAATATTTCGACAGGCTGGGCAATACGACCGAGTGGCATCACCAAAAGCTGCAGGGGATGCCGCCGCGCGGGCGCGTCATGGTGTCTGCGCAACAGGCTGACCGCTTAAAGGCGCAAGCCCAGCAATACTTGAACGCCGGACAGGTCGAGATCGGTGAGCCGTTTGTCCGCCAGTATCTTGAATACAAGCTGGGGCAGGTCATCACGCGGCTGGGCGTCTTGGTGCCGCCGGACTACGCCACGCGCGGCGACAAGCGGACGCTGTCGACCTATATGGACGCAATCACCAATACCGTCGCGCTATATCAGGCGGCGGGGCGTTGCGTACTGACGCCGCAACAGATTTCGGATCTTCAAAATCGCCATGCCACGGCAATCATGTCCAACTACGTGAGCCACTATGAATCTGGCGCAGGAACGCCGTTCAATGCCTATGCGCTACTTGGTGTTTTGCAGAGCGTGGATGACCTAGCGGCTTGCTTCACGTGGACCGACCCGAGTGACGGACAGACGAAATACTTCAAGGCGCTGGATAGACGTTGATTTGAAGGGCTTGCCAAAGGTCCGCCTTGAAGTGCCCCTTGATGAAACATTCACCTCGCTTCTTTCTGCGGTGCAGTCGCGTCGCCTCTAGCTTTGCATGAGCCCAAATTGGCGACGCCGCATTTAGCGACCGCCATCACCTGGCCTGAACGAGACGGGGAATACAACCCATCGGCCAGCCGAGGGTGTGCCGTCCTCGAGCACCGGCCGCATTTGAAACTCGCGGACGAGATTGAGCGCGGCTTGGGAAAACTCTATCGACCGCGGATCGGGCGTGACTACACTGCAGGCGCTCAAGCGTCCATCGGCCCCGACCAAACAGCGCAAAGTCACCCGTCCGCCTTGTTGGCTGCGCTGCGCGCGCGGAGGATAATAGCGCGCCAACGATTGGCTGCTTGGCCGGCGTGCCCAGCTGATCGCGTCGCCTTGGATTACAGCCGCCTGGACGGGCGTCTCTGGCGTCGCGACATCGTCGCGGACAAAGCCGATGCGGCCATCTGGGAGCACCACACGATACCAAATTCGCCCAAACGATGTGGTGCGGCCAGTGACGTTGAGCCGTACGCCCGGTGGCAGCCACACCAGCGGCTGTCCAGCGCGAGCAGGCGTCGCGCGCACATTCGCGCCGTCGTCGCCGGTGAGCAGCTGCGGCGAGGGCGCATAGGTTTCGATGACCAGCTCCACGCTCGTCGGCGACTCCGTTTGCTGCACGACTAGACCGTCGTCGCGGACGAAGCCTTGGCGCCCCTCAGTGGACGACACCTGAAACCAGGTCGCGCCCGGCAGCGTCACGCGGCCAATAACGATCAGTGTCTGCCCCGGGCGCGCCTGGCCTATCACATCTGAGCGTGCGTCCGGCTCTCCGTGCACGATTGCGCCGCCCGGGCCGGCGACGATCGGTGTGCTCGCTGCGTAGGGTTCAACCTCGTAGTCCGGCGCGGTGCTTTGTGCTGCGCGGTCGGCCGAAGGCGATGGTGTGCGGCGCTGAACGGGGCGCTGCTGACGCAACACGGTCACATCGTCGCGCACGAAGCCGACGCGGTCGTCGTCGATGACGACGCGATACCAAATATGATCCTCACCCTCTATGCGTCCTGTCACGTTCAAACTGGTGTTCGGGGCGAGACGGATCAGCGCCTCGGCTTGTAGGCTCGCGGCTGCGCGGACGTTTGCGCCTTGACTGCCCGCGGCCAACGGCTGGGGCGGCCGGTACGGTTCAACGACGGCTGCCTGCGCTCCTGCGCGGGAATCTTCCTTCGCTTGGTCGCTTTGCAGCCTTTCGATGAACGCAGTGCCGCGGCCCCAAAGAGAACCGGCGAAGCCTCTGACCGGCGGCGTGAACGCGAGCATCACTAGGACAATGAGAGTCGCAAAGATGGCGATACGCCCCAACAGCCGACGCCAGCTTGTCGCCCCTTTAGCGCGGGCTTCACGCGCCAAGCTTTCCCGATAGTCGCGGGCGCGGCGCTCAAATCCGTCATCGCGCCGTGGCGGCGGCGGTGTCGGCGGCGATGAAGGTGGAGGTGGAGGCGGTTCCTCTCGTGGCAAGGCGTCTTGGCGGCGGAATTCGTGCCGCGGTGGTGCGCGCGCTTCGCTTGCCGGCGTCGGCGCCGCCTTTTGTGGTGGTGGTGTGGGTGCTGGAGGCGTCGGCGGGCGTGACGGCGGGCGCGGCCGTTCTGTTGTCGTCGCGCCGCCGCGTTGGCTGGTGCGCCGCTCTTTCTCCCTCAGCTCCTTGTTCTGATATCTGATCTTAGCTTCGGCCCGTCGTAGGCGATCGGAGAGCGCGAGCCGCGCCTGATCATCTTCCACGATCTTCTGCGCGGCAGCCTCGGAGGCGTCGATGAATTCTTGCTCGGCTGGCTGTACGCTGGCCCCCGGCGGCGTTCGCGACATCCAGCTTTGCGCGTCTTCCAACAGCCCGCCGCGAAGCAAGAGATAATCGGGTTTACCACGGCGCACCCAATCGTGAACCTGTTCGGCTAGACCGGTTTGAAAGCGTAGCCAGAACTCGTCGACCCGAAGCGCCTTCTTCAGCCGCTCATTGCCGTCAAACCAGCCGGATTCCGAAATGGCCGGATTGGAGTAGAAGTAGATGTAGTTTAGCACAGAGAGGCCGGCGGGCGGTGCAGCACCTTCGAGGTCTTGCGGCACCACCGGAATGATGCGCTTGCCGCGGCTGTTAGCTTCGTCGACTTCCCACTGGCACATTTCGGACGCTGCTGACGACGCCGTCAGCACGAAAACCACCGTGTCCGATTGCAGGATAAGTTCGCCCAGCCGTTCTTTCCACACTTCGGCGGCGACAATGTCACTACGGTCGATCAGCGGATGGAAGCCGGCGGCCTCGAGCGCGCGGTACAAGTCTTCAGCAAAGCCGCGATCGGCGCGCGAATAGGAGATGAAGACCTTCATCCGGTCTTCGCCAGCGTCGAACTGGTCGTCGGCCATTACTCCGGCCTCCTTTCGCGCGTTCATCTTAGCGCGGTTTCAAGGATGCGGAAGCGCCCGGCGTCGGCCCCCTCCAACGGCGACCGCTGGATCGGACGAAGCGAATCCTGTCACGCGAGAGCACGGATTCATTGGATATTTCCGGCGCTCGACGCCACGGCGCGCGCGTTCAGTCATCGTTGGCGAAAGGGTGCGGGAAATGGCGAAGCCCGGTTAGGGTAGTCGCGACTGGTTCATCGCGGCGTGGCTTAAGCTGCTGGAGAGCACGCGGGCGCTGCAGTCGCTCAACTTGACCGCCGCCACCGCTCATATTTTTGGCACCCATCGGAGAAGTGATGCCGCGCCATTCAGTGGGCTCGGCTGCGCTGGATATCGAAGTCTTTTGGTGTCCGTTATGAGAAGGTCGAGGGCGGACTTCCGCTTCTGGGATTCATCGACGCATCGGCGCTTGTGCAACTTCTGAGATGGCGTCTCGCTCTTGCCGTTGGCGGAATGCCTACCGACGTGAAGCAAACGCTGCAGGTCGCAAATGGGATGTATGGTGTAGCCCCGCGATGTTCGCGTCGTTCTTCAGACCGTGCGCGCCGATCAGCGTTCCACTTGTGACGGCGCTCCTCCGACGACGATCTTGATACAAGATTTAGCGGTCTCGCGCGCTCGCAGCGATTCTTTCGCAAGAGCCCCGCACACAACCTTGGCGACAGGTACGAAATTGCGTATTCCGTTCCTGGCGCTGCTGGGGGCTTGAAGGCTGGTGAACCGGGACTTGAGTGTCAACGTAGATGCTGCAACCTGGCCGGCCGGAGGTGCGCCGTTCCCCGCCACGTTTCCGACCTCGCCGCAGATGCACAGCGTCAATATCCCGGCGATGCTCTTGATCATCGGGTATATTACGACGCCCGCACACGCTTTCGGAATTTCGCTGAGCTCTTATTGGGCATGGGTGAGATACCTGCATGCGATTTCCGACGACCCGGACCTTCGCATAACGACATCGTTTGCAGATTTGGACAGTCATCAGAAGACGATCCTAAGCGACGACTTCGGTATGGGTGCGCCTCTGCACTGGCTGCTAGATGTCATTCCGTTTAGCGCGATCTGTGATGGTCGATACTTCATCGAGCGCCACGCTGCGTCGACCGGCGCCACAATAAACGTCGCCGGCAAGCGTGGATTGAGTAAGTCGCCGGACTTTGTCTTTCAGGACCTCAACGGAATTTGGCACGTTCTCGAATGCAAGGGCACTCAAAGCGGGCCCAAGTATCGGGAGACCCAGTTCGAGACCGGCCTTCAACAAAAGCGAACCATCCAATTTGCTAATACGCCCGCCAGTCAAAATCTCGTGGCGGGGCTATCGATTGGTGTGGAGGGCGTTGCGTCTTCTGATCTGAAGGTGATTGATCCAGAGCCAAATCAGGCAGGAATATTGCGTGTTGAGAATCTCTCTGCAGCGAAAGACGCGGCCACCCGTGCCATGACCGCTCGGGCCCTTAGATTGTCCGGATTTGAAGCAACCGCCAACGCGGTCTCCGCACCCACCGGCAAAGATCCGTTTTCAACTTACACGTCGAACGCGAGGGTAGAGAGAGTGCGCGTTGAAACAATCGATCGGAAGACGAGATTTGCGGAGGACGAATTGCGTAACCGAGGCGCGCGCGAAGCGTTCGCGCACGCCGGTGAACAATTCAGGGGAAGGTCGGTCCGGCTTGATCTGTCAGCCGCCGTCAATGCGAAGAGCCTTGAAGCGAGGAGGGCCTACATCAGGCAGGGCGTCAGCGTGCAGGCGCTGGAGGAACTAGCGGCCGAGCCCGTCACTCCTGGTTTCATCCAAGACGTTCATCCTCTGGTATCCGAAGCTCTCGATAAGGTGTCAGTTGAGCATGACGGCGGGGCCGCGACGCTGCGTGTGGGAAAATTGTTTCATGCTGAGATTGTGCTCGAGCCATGATGCGCAATGTCTAACGAAAAGCATCACGAAGGCGCATGACGTAGGAGTATCAATTCAAAAGAATGACCAGTAACGACCGTTGTCGGCGTGCGCCGTGCAAAGGCGGCGCTTTCCAGTGGGTGCAAGCCCCACCCGGCAGATGCTCCAGCCGGAAGCGATCGGAGCAGACAGGGAGGTAACGAACTGGCTGAAGCCTTCGATAATCGTGT